>CAIXLG010000203.1 GCA_903920215.1 uncultured Chlorobiaceae bacterium | reverse complement strand
GTTTTTAACATACGACCTCAGCACTCAGCACTTTTTTTCTTATCCCTATTTTTCTTTGCAATGACAACTCAGCCCTCCGCTCAGCACTCAGCACTCAGCACTCAGCACTTTCTTTCCTGGTACTTCTTCATCTTCAGGTAGGTTGGGGTGATTCCTGAACCCCAACAGTTCATCAATACCGATATAAAACTTTTGACCGGCAAATGCATCTTGATTATCTTTCGGTGCGCGCGTCATAGTTCCTCCGGATTGAGTTAAAAGAGTTTGTTCCTCAAATAATTTAACTCCGGAGGGGCTTGAGTTTATACCCCTGTTTTTAACATACGACCTCAGCACTCAGCACTTTTTTTCTTATCCCTATTTTTCTTTGCAATGACAACTCAGCCCTCCGCTCAGCACTCAGCACTCAGCGCTCAGCACTCAGCACTCAGCACTCAGCACTTTCTTTCTCCTCACTCAAAAATCTTCATCGCCGGTCATCGTGGCATGGTAGGATCCGCCATCGTCCGTCTTTTGCAAGACAAAGGCTACCATAACCTGCTCCTCAAAACACGTGAAGAGCTTGACCTCACAAACCAGAGCGAGGTGCACAGCTTTCTTGCAGAGGAAAAGCCTGATTATATTTTTCTTGCCGCTGCCAAAGTTGGAGGCATTCATGCAAACAATACCTTGCGGGCTGATTTTATCTATGAAAATCTCGTCATTGAAACAAACATTGTTCATGCCGCATGGAAAGCTGGCGTGAACCGGCTGCTCTTTCTCGGATCAAGTTGTATCTATCCGCGCGATTGTCATCAGCCGATCAGGGAGGAGTATCTCCTCACCGGCCCTCTGGAACAGACCAACGAACCCTATGCCATAGCTAAAATTGCGGGTATCAAATTGTGTGAAAGCTATAACCGGCAATATGGCACGCAATATGTTTCAGTGATGCCCACCAATCTTTACGGACCAAACGACAACTATGACCTGCTCGGAAGCCATGTACTTCCAGCCCTGATAAGAAAGGCCCATGAAGCCAAACTGCAAGGCGAAAAAAGCCTCACCGTGTGGGGCACAGGCAAGCCAAAACGCGAATTTCTCTACGTTGACGATATGGCCGAAGCCTGCATCTTTTTAATGGAATCAGACGTAACAGAAGGATTGTTTAACGTAGGTACCGGTTATGACGTCACCATTCAAGAACTGGCCGAAACGGTAATGCAAGTGGTAGGTTTTCAAGGAACCCTGACCTTCGATACCACCCGCCCGGACGGCACCCCACGAAAACTCCTCGACGTAACCAGCATGAAAGCCCTGGGCTGGCAAGCAAAAACCACCCTCCAAAACGGCATCGCAAAAGCCTACGCAGATTTCCTCACAAACCAACCCTAACTCTTTCTTTCTCAACCCTAAGAAAACTCAGCACTCAGCACTTTCTTTCTCAGCACTTCCAACTATCATAACAACTATGAATACTAACGCTTTCAAAGCCTACGATATCCGCGGACGGATCCCTGACGAGTTGAATGAAGATATCGCCTATCGAATCGGCAGGGCATATGCACAGCTTCTAAAGCCCCAAAGGGTCGCTGTTGGAAGAGATATACGCCTTTCAAGTGATGGAATTTGCTCGGCTCTCACAAATGGCCTTATGAAAGGCGGTGCTGATGTCTTTGATATCGGGCTGTGCGGTACGGAAGAGATTTATTTTGCAACATTCAGTGAGGATATGGATGGTGGTGTTATGGTGACCGCCAGCCACAATCCCATGGATTACAATGGCATGAAACTGGTGCGTGCCGGGGCTCGCCCGATCAGTGGCGACAGCGGACTGTTTGAAATTCGGGATCTGGCGGCATCGGGTGATTTTGCTGACCCGTCACGAGAGGGATCACTTTTTCTTCTGGACTGCAAAGAAGCCTACGTAAAGCACCTGCTGGGCTATATTGATCGATCATCACTGAAGCCGTTCAAGGTGGTTGTCAATGCCGGCAATGGCTGTGCCGGACCAATTATCGATCTGTTGGAACACCATCTTCCATTTGAATTTGTTAAAATCCACCATGATCCTGACGGAACGTTTCCTCATGGTATTCCAAACCCCCTCCTCCCGGAAAATAGAGCAGCAACAGCTCAGGCGGTTTTGGATTCTGGTGCAGATGTAGGAATTGCCTGGGATGGTGATTTTGACCGGTGTTTTTTCTTTGATGAAAAGGGGAGTTTTGTTGAAGGCTATTACATCGTTGGTCTGCTGGCTCAGGCATTGCTCGCCACGCACGTTGGGGGGAAAATTATTCACGACCCGCGTCTCACCTGGAACACCATCGATATGGTTACTGCAATCGGAGGTACTGCGGTGATGAGCAAAACCGGTCACGCCTTCATTAAAGAGCGGATGCGCCAGGAAGATGCTCTCTATGGCGGAGAGATGAGCGCACACCATTATTTTCGTGATTTCGCCTACTGCGATAGCGGTATGATTCCCTGGCTGCTTGTGCTTGAAATCATGTCAACCAGTGGCAAACCCTTGTCAGAACTGCTCAATGAGCGCATAAAACAATTCCCTGTAAGTGGAGAGATTAACCGGACGGTCAGCAATGCAAAAGAAGTTATGAAGGCAATTGAATCGAAATACCGACCGAATGCAACAATGGTTGACTATACAGATGGTCTTTCCCTCGAATACCCCGACTGGCGCTTCAATCTCCGCATGTCAAATACAGAACCCCTCCTCCGTCTGAACGTAGAATCAAGGGCAAACAAAGAGCTAATGCACCAAAAAACAACCGAAATCCTCAACAACATCAAGGAAGTGGATAGCTGAACCCCGTATTGGCACAGCACTGATTTTATTGCCCATTGCCGACAGCCCAACTGCCAAGCTCATAGTTGTCATCCCGAATTCCCGTGAAGGATCCCTCTAAAGCCAAATAAAAAAAGAACGCCAGCACCCAGCACTCAGCACTCAGCACTTTCTTTCTCAGCACTTCGCTTTCACTCAGCACTCATTAATTATAAAGGTACCTATCAATCATCTTCTCAATATCATCCGGTAATATGGGCAATGATTTGCCGTACTCTTTCGATGTCCTGTATGCCACTAATTCGGCAAAGAGCTCCTCATCATTCGTGCCCGCATAACTGCTGATACTTTTCGTGTCGATATGTTTTCTTACAGTTTTCCACTCCTTTGATCCTCTCGCGTCATTTGAATGGTCTATAGCATGACCTATCTCATGGCGTAAGCAGTAATCGAGAAACTTCAAGTCGGGAGTGTTTGGAAGCCTTATCTCGGTGAAGTAGCCGTTATTAGTTATATATTCTCCTCTGTTCGAATTGCAGATGACGATTTTCCTGAGATACGGATGATGGAAAGTAAAGCTCTTGCTATCTTGAAGAATGAAATCAAGAACCTTGTATGCCTCCATTTCTGGAACATTATTTGTCGTAATGAATGAGCAATTCAAGCTTTCCTTAACCTCTTCTTCCAGTGAACTCAGTGATTGTGCTTCTTGTGCCAATACGTTGATTGTGAGCAACATACCTAGTGCTGCCATGACTAACTTTCCTGATAACCTGATAAGACAGATAATGTTGTTCATCACACATGGTATCTTGGTTCAGTAATGGTTTACCGTGTAGATAAAATAATAATGTAAAAAATACGTATTATTATCTTATAACAAGAGTATAAAATGGCCTATATGAAACAAATATTCATTTTTGTTTGTTGCTTCACGCTCTTTACCGGAACTGCACATGCTGATGTTGCTGATAAACAGCCCTCAGCCCTCAGCCCTCAACCCTCAACCCTCAGCCCTCAACCCTCAGCACTCAGTACTCAGCACTCAGTACTCAGCACTCAGCACTCAGCACTCAACTCTCAGAATATTCAGGATGCTGCCTTTAAGGGTAATGCTCAGGCTCAAAACGATCTTGGAGGCCTCTTTGAAAAGGGGATTGGGCGGCGAAAGGATTTTGTGGAGGCAGTAAAGTGGTATCGCCTTGCGGCTGAACAGGGGCTTGCAATTGCTCAGTATAATTTAGGGGTATTGTATGAACAAGGGCAGGGAGTTAAGAGAGACTATACAGAAGCGGTAAAGTGGTATCGGCTTGCTGCTCTTGGTGGAGACGCCTATGCTCAGTGCAATCTTGGTACCATGTACACGAATGGTCAAGGTGTTCCGGTGAATCATGCTGAAGCGCTCAAATGGTTTCGTCTGGCGGCCGACCAGCATGATGCAGAAGCACAGTTCAATCTTGGGGTCATCTATGAAAACGCCCAGGGTGTCAATCAGGATTATGCAACGGCTTTAAAGTGGTACCGCCTTTCAGCTGCCCAGGGAAATCCGGCAGCCCAGTGCAATCTTGGCTGGATGTATGAAAACGGTCGAGGAGTCACTCCAGATTATGCCGAAGCAATAAAGTGGTACCAACGTTCAGCCGCCCAAGGCGACACCCACGCCCTTTATAATCTAGGCTCCCTCCACAAAAAAACAGCCAAACAAAATATTGATAACTAGCATATTCATCCCAACTCCCAACTGCCAACTGATTTCCCTCCCCCCTCAGCAATCAGCACTCGCACCTCAGCACTTCAAGAAACTGCCCTCCGATGTCCCATGGTATTTTCATGAACAATTGTTATTTTCGTAAGTAATTGTATTTTAGCCTTTAACTGATTGGTTTTTCGGTATATTCCAATTCTTGCCTAAGTTATTTAGCACAATTCGCATTCTGATAATCTGATTCTTACAAAACGGAGGTAAAATGCAAAGCAATCAGACCTTTGCCGATGTATTCAAGGCCGGGGGAGTAAGCCGCAGGGATTTTCTGAAGTTCTGCTCTCTTACCTCTGTCTATCTCGGCCTCTCTCCTTCCATGGTACCAAGCGTTGTTGCGGCCATGGAAAAAAAACCAAGAACTCCGGTCATCTGGCTTCATGGTCAGGAGTGTACCTGCTGTTCTGAATCGTTTATCCGCTCTTCACACCCCACCATTGAGGATATTGTCTTTAACCTGATCTCCCTTGATTACGATGACGTACTGAGTGCAGCTGCAGGCCATCAGCTTGAGGATGTCCGTCGCAAAACCATGAAAGACTACAAGGGTAAATACATTCTTGCTGTCGAAGGCAACGTCTCCATAAAAGACGATGGTGTTTATTGCATGGTGGGCGGCGATTCGTTCCTCAACACCTTGAAAGAAACAGCTGCCGATGCTGCCGCAGTTATTGCCTGGGGTGCCTGTGCATCATTCGGCTGCGTGCAGAATGCCCATCCAAATCCATCCGGCGCTGTTCCCATCTCCGATGTTATCAAAGACAAGCCAATCGTCAAAGTGCCGGGTTGTCCCCCTATTTCCGAGGTTATGACCGGTGTTGTTACTCACTTCCATACATTCGGCACCCTTCCCGAACTTGACCGCTTCGGTCGTCCAAAAGCATTCTACAACACAAGGATTCACGACAAATGTTACCGCCGTGCATTTTTTGAGGCAGGCCAGTTTGTCCGAAGCTTTGATGATGACGCCACCAGAAAAGGGTGGTGCCTCTACAAAATGGGATGCAAAGGCCCGACTACCTATAACTCCTGCTCAAAGATACAGTGGAACGGCGGAACCAGCTTCCCGATCGGTTCCGGTCACCCTTGTATCGGCTGTTCTGAGCCGAACTTCTGGGATAAGGGGCCATTCTACACCAGACTTGCCGAAGTTCCATTCCTCGGCAGTGACAGTAATGCCGACAAGATCGGAGTAATTGCCGTTGGTGCCGCAGCCGCAGGTGCAGCCGCGCATGCAGCAGTTACTGCGGTAAAAAAGGCAAAATCAGGCAGTGAAGATAACGACAAAGCTTAACCCAGGAGTAGCTCATGGCCAAAAAAATAGTTGTTGATCCAATTCCCCGTATAGAGGGGCATCTTAGAATAGAAGCAAAGCTGAACGATAGTAATGTCATTGAAGAAGCCTACAGTAGCGGTACGATGTGGCGCGGTATTGAGGTCATCCTCAAAGGCCGCGACCCGAGAGATGCATGGGCATTTGCCGAGCGTATCTGCGGTGTCTGCACCACGGTGCATGCTCTAGCCTCGGTACGCTGTGTTGAAGATGCTCTTGGCATTGATGTTCCTCTCAATGCCCGTATCATCAGAAACCTGATGAATGCGACCCAGGTAACCCAGGATCACCTTGTCCACTTTTACCATCTTCATGCGCTTGACTGGGTTGATGTTGTCAGCGCCCTGAAAGCCGATCCGAAACAGGCATCTGTCATAGCGCAGAGCATCTCCCCATGGCCGAAATCATCGCCAGGGTACTTCAAGGATCTGCAGCAGCGCCTTGTAGGATTTGTCGAAAGCGGTCAGCTCGGCATTTTCTCTAACGGTTACTGGGGTCATGCAGCCTACAAGCTGCCGCCTGAAGTCAACCTTATTGCTGTAGCCCATTATCTTGAAGCCCTCGATTTCCAGAAAGAGATTGTAAAAATCCAGACTATTTTCGGAGGCAAGAACCCCCATCCAAACTATCTGGTTGGCGGAATGGCCTGTGCTATTGATCCAAACAAAGATACGGCCATCAATATCGAGCGCCTCTCGATGATTAAAAAAATCATTGACGACACCACTGCCTTTATCGACCAGGTCTACATCCCCGACCTTATCGCCATAGCCGGCTACTACAAGGGATGGCTCTACGGCGGCGGACTTGGCAACTATCTCAGTTATGGAGATTTTCCTGAAACCTCGCTTGCCGACTTCAAAACACTGCTCTGGCCGCGAGGCGCTATTCTCAACAAAGATCTCAAGACCGTTATTGATGTTGATCCGAGGGATGCTTCCCAGGTTACTGAAGAGGTCAGCCACAGCTGGTACACCTATGCAAATGGAGACAGCAAAGGGCTTCATCCATGGAAGGGAGAGACCACTCCGAAATATACCGGTCCAAAGCCGCCTTTTGAGCATCTTGACACCGACAAAAAATACAGCTGGCTCAAGACACCACGCTGGAAAAATCATCCAATGGAGGTCGGCCCGCTTGCCCGCGTGCTGGTTGCCTATGCCAAGGGCGATCCAATGATCAAGGACACTGTTGGTCTGGTGCTTTCAAAGCTTGAGGTTGGTCCCGAGGCGCTCTTCTCAACGCTTGGCCGCACTGCCGCAAGGGGAATAGAGTGCAAGCAGACCGCCGGTTTCATGCGCCACTACTACGACCAGCTTGTTGCCAATATCAAAACCGGTGATTACCGTACCTTCAACAGCGATCGCTGGGATCCGTCTACATGGCCTGCAGAGTGCAAAGGATTCGGTTATACCGAAGCCCCTCGCGGCTCTCTCGGTCACTGGATTGAAATCAAGGACCAGAAGATCAAGGAGTACCAGATTGTTGTGCCTTCTACCTGGAATGCCTCCCCTCGGGATGCGAATGGCAATTCAGGAGCCTACGAGTCAGCACTCAAGGGTACACCGATGATCAATCCGGAACAGCCGCTTGAGATTCTCAGAACGGTGCACTCTTTCGATCCGTGCCTGGCCTGTGCATCTCATCTCTTCGATATGAACGGTAACGAGATAACATCGGTTAAAATCGTTTAAAAGGAGTCTGTCATGGGGAGAATAATTGAAGAAATCTACGTATGGAGGCTGCCTGTCAGGCTGTATCACTGGATTAACGCCTTGTGCACAGTCGCTCTCTTTATAACAGGCCTCTATATTGCATTTCCCTTGTTTAATCCGCCTCTTGGTGAAGCGGTCTTCTTCAGGGGAATGTCCTGGTGGAGGTTTATCCATTTTGCCTTTGCGTTTATTTTTATCGCCAACTTCCTTTTCCGTATGTACTGGGCGTTGTTCGGTGGCGATAAATATGCCCGATTCGGTGGTTTCAGGCCATGGTCGCCTTCGTGGTGGGGCAAGCCTTTCCTCGAACAGGTTAAATCCTACCTCTTCCTGCGTTCAGACGAGCCGAACTATGTAGGGCATAACCCTGTTGCAGCACTCGCGCACTTTCTGTTCATATTCTGCGGGTCGAGCTTCATGATCTTTTCCGGGCTTGCAATGTACGGCGAAAACAATCCTGGCGGATTCAATTCAGTCTGGTTCGGGTGGATGATTCCGCTCATGGGAGGCAGCTACACTCTGCATTGGGCGCATCATCTTATGGCCTGGATTTTCCCGATCTACCTCATCATGCATCTTTACGCCGTCTTCCGTCACGATGTGGTCGACCGTACCAGTGTTACCTCTTCGATTGTTACCGGTTACAAACACAAAGTCGAAGAAGAGCCTGCCTGATCGCTTACGTTGCGCCTTCCGGTCTTTATCCGGGAAAACAAGGCCCATTGCAGGGGGGAGTTTCTCCCGCAATGGGCTTTTTCTTTTGTTTCAATCAATCAACATGTTCAAGTGAAGTATAATCGTATCAATATCCTGGGGCTGGGCAATGTTCTCTTCGGCGACGAGGGATTCGGCGTATCAGCACTCAACTCTCTGCAGGAAACATCCACATTTCCCGACACCGTTCACTTCATTGACGGAGGAACCCAGGGAATCTACCTGCTCGACTTCATCGAATCAGCCGATGCCGTCATAGTTTTTGACGCACTCATACCGCTCGACTACGACCGTCGAGTCTATGTCTACCGCAACGATGAACTTCCCGACTTTATCCATCGCAAAATGTCCTCCCACCAGATGGGCTTCAGCGAAATGCTCGGCATAGCCAAACTCCACGGCAAAATGCCCAGGCAGATAGTCATGATCGGTGCGCCCCCAAAAGATCTCGAACTGAACATCGGCCTAAGCCCCGAACTCTCCCTCCTCCTCCCCGAAGCAGTAGAACAAGCCAAAGCAATCATCGAAGGTTGGCTAACCGAGTAGAATTAGTCAGCAGTGAGCAGTGGGCAAGTGAGCAGTTTGGTAGTTGGCAGCAAAAGCGGAATGACAACGACCAGTCATTCCGCCCTTACTCTCACCCCTCACTCCTCCCTGTTTCGTAAATGGTATAAGTCCTATTCCCCAACTCAGCACTCGTCCCTCAGCACTCAGCACTGTTATGTAAAAATCCAAGCAAAAAGAGGAATTATTTTGAAAGAAAATATTTCTTTCCCATCCACTCCGTTATAGCT
>CAIXLG010000202.1 GCA_903920215.1 uncultured Chlorobiaceae bacterium | reverse complement strand
GATCTATCCTGTCTGAAAGGGGTTACCAGTGCGACAGCTGATCCTGAAATGTATCGTGTAGACATACGTTTTATCACTGATTAATGGTATTCATTATCGTGAAGATACTGAAAGGGAAAAGAAAAACAGGGCACGGAAAACTGAAAATTGAATTATTTCAATGCAGAGGCCTTTTTTGCATCTGTCTACTTTCGACTTTTTTGTTTAGGCAAGGGTAATTCTCCGGCCGAAATTCTTATAAGCTCTGCCAACCATTCCCTGTCGTCCCATTTTTCGCCAGAAATAAGACAGTGTGGTTTCGCCCCGGAATACGGGGGAGCTTCAACAACTGCTCCAATAAACGCTTTACCGGCAGGAGTAGGCTTGACAAACAACTGATCGTCACAAACCAGCGCTACAATTTTGGCGTCGCAATAAAGAGCATACTCACCGAACATCTTCCTGCTACTGACTTTACCGGCAGTTCGGATTTGCTCAAGGATATAATCAACCGTGCTTTGATGAGATGCCATTCTTTTCTATTTACGCAGATCTTGCGGAGTAAGTTTATTTTGTTCTAAACGGATTGAGCTGCAGCAACAAGTTCGGCGGCGTGATTGAGTGATGAAGGTGAAATTTCTTTTCCGCTGATCAGTCCGGCAATGGCCTGCAGGTGGCTTGCATGGTCGAGAGTGGTCACTTCGGTTACAGTTCTGTCGTTCTGCTGTGATTTTTGAACCTGAAGGTGTAGGTCAGCCATTGCAGCGATCTGCGGGAGGTGGGTAATGGCTATGATTTGATGCAGCCGCGATAGTCTTTTCAGGCTTTTGCCTACAGCTTCAGCAATACGCCCGCTGATACCGGTATCGATTTCATCAAAAATAAGGATCGGAAGCTTGTCTGAACCGGCCAGTGCGCTTTTCATGGCAAGCATGATTCTTGAAATTTCACCACCGGATGCTACTTTCACCAGCGGTCTTGGTTTTTCACCGGGATTGGCCGAAATAAGGAATTCAATCCGATCGTACCCGCTGCTGAATGCGGCAAAATTATTGTCTTCGATTGAGATTTCACCATCATCCTGCTTCTCATGCGCTATGCTGACGATAAAGGTGGCGTTCGGTATGCCGAGCTCTGCCAACTGCTGCTGTATGACGGTTTCAAGACGCTGTGCAGCTTGCTGCCGTTTTACTGAAAGAGTTTCTGCGACTCTTGATAGGTCTGCTTTCTGAAGAGTGATTTGTTGATCGATACGGTTGAGCTCTTCTTCAAGATTGTCTTCAAGCGCTATCTTCCGGTCAAGCTCGTTCTGCAGATCGATCAGTCCGGAGAGTGTGCGTCCGTACTTTTTGCAGAGGCGCTGAAGTTTGAGCTGGCGTTCCCGCAGTGAGTCGAGTCTCGCGGGATTGAAATCGATATCTGAAGTGTAGGTTCGTGTGAAGCGGGCAAGTTCATCGATAATACTTTTTGCCGTGCGGCTTTCCTCGATATGGATGTCAAAGCGTTTGTCAATCTCGGCAAGCTTTTCAACGAGATGAAGTGCCGTTGCTACGGCGGAATAAATGGAGTGCTCGCTGTCGTAAAGCAGCTCGCTCAGGGATGTGCATAGACTGAAAAGAGCTTCGGCATTTTCAAGCAAGGTTATTTCGGTCTCAATAGTTTCGTCTTCTCCACTTTTCAGGTCAAGAGAGTTGATCTCGTTCAACTGGAAATCAACGATCTCTTTTTTGTCGTGGATATCTGCAGCCTCTTGTTGTAGTCTTTTCTGTTGCTGCTGGAGTTCCAGAAGCTCTGCACGGGCTGCTTTGTATGTACTGACTTCGGTTGTGGTGCTGGCGAAATCATCGAGCAGAGTTTCGTGCGTATCGGCATGCAACAGCATCTGGTGCTCATGTTGTCCATGCAGGTCAATAATCACATCTCCAACCTGTTTAAGGAGCGATACCGTGCTTGGTGTATCGTTAATGAAGCAGCGGGATTGACCTCCTGATGAGAGTTCTCTGCGGAGAATGAGTTCGGGTGTTGTTTCTATCTCTGCCGAATTCAGAAGTGTGTCGATTTTTTCAGAGTGAACCTCTTTCAGAACAGCTTCGATGACCGCTTTTGTTGCGCCCGATCTTACAAGATCACTGCTTGCCCGCTCACCAAGAACAAGGTTCAATGCTCCGATAAGAATAGATTTGCCGGCACCGGTTTCACCGGTAATAATAGTCAATCCGGGAGTGAACTCAACTGATAGCTCCTGGATCAGGGCGTAATTTTTGATATAAAGGCTGAAAAGCATGGCCTGGTATCTTGGTGTGCACTTTCAGTGAAAAATCAAAAGCTAAATTATATAAGCAATATGCTTGCTTAAACCAATTTTTCGGGAGGAAACCGGAGTGTTGAAAGTGTTTTTCAATATCGGGCAAGAATGGTTTCACCAGCACGGGTTATCTGACCAGGCTGAACAAGTACGGAGGCTGAAAGGGGCAGGATAAGATCAACCCTTGATCCAAACTTGATCATGCCGAACCGGTTGCCCATTGTGACCGTATCACCGGTGTGAAGCGAGCAGACAATTCTTCGTGCTAAAAAACCTGATACCTGGTTGAAGAATACCTCTATCTCGCCATTGTCAATACCGATTTCCATTCTTTCATTGCTTTCCATGCTTTTTTGGTCGAACGCCATCAGGAATTTACCGGGAGAGTATCGAAGATGTGTTACTCTTCCGCTGAGTGGTATACGGTTGACATGAACATTGAACGGCGACATAAAGATACTCACCAGCGTTGTGGATTTACCGGTAACCTTGTGAATATGTGGCTGAACAAGCAGAATTTTACCATCGGCAGGTGCCAGAACAGTCCGGTTTTCATCTGGAATCTTCCGGTTCGGATCACGAAAAAAATAGAGGGTAAACACGATCGCAATGCCGACAATAAAGATGATGGTGATCTTGGCCCAAAAGGGAAAAAGCAGGGCAGCAGCGCTCATGAGTATGCACATGAGAAAAACTTTTGTCATGGTGCTGTTGCCGTATGAAGTAAACATCTCTTGAAGTCTATGATCAGTTTTTTATGATAACCCACCTTATGATAATTATTTATCTTGTACATGAGAAAGATGGGGGAATATTTTTCATTTTTTTTCAAATTCAGGTCAGCATTCTCCCATTGAAGTTTATTTCTTGTATTTAACCACAGAACAGTGAGCCAATGAATGCGCTAGAAAAAAAGTTTCTTCATCAGATCAGAACAAGGCGACTGATAGAGGAAGGTGACAGGGTTCTTGTGGCTGTTTCCGGAGGGCCGGATTCGATGGCAATGCTTTCACTGTTCGGTGCAGTAAAGGCTGTACTTCATTGTGACCTTGCAGTTGTCCACTGCAATTTTCAGCTTCGCGGTACAGAAAGTAATATGGATGAATGTTTTGTTAAAGATGAATGTTTATCGCTTGGCCTTGAGTGTTTTGTAGAACAGTTTGGTACTCTGCGATTTGCTGCAGAGTGCAAGAAGTCCGTCGAGGAGACCGCCAGGATTCTGAGGTACAGTTTTTTTGAAAAGGTGATAGTTGAGAAAGGGTACACCAAGATAGCAACAGGCCATCATGTCAATGATAATGCCGAGACGATTCTTTTCAATTTATTCAGGGGAGTTTCTCTTCCGGGGTTGAAAGGCATCAGGGCTCAAAATGGTAAAATCATCAGACCGATGCTTCTGTTTCATAAATCTGATATTATCTCGTATCTGAAGGAGAAAGGTATTGCCAGCAGAACCGATACCAGCAACCTTGTCAACGACTATGACAGAAATTTTATCAGGAACCGTATTATTCCTGTGATAGAAGAGCGCTTTCCTTATAAACTCATGCCCTCGCTTCAAAGACTGTCAGAACAGGCGGGAGAGCTGGAAGAGTTTCTTGAACTATATTTTGAGAATCTTGTTGAGCGTGAGCCGGGTCTCTCTCTTACTGACGGAAAGCTTGATGTTCCCGCGTTGCAACGGCTTATGATTTTTGAGCAGAAAGAGGTTTTCAAGCGCGCTTTACAGGATATGGACGTTCCTGTCGACGCTCAAACGCTTCAGAAACTTGTAGATCTTCTCCATACACAGCCGGGAAAAATGGTCATGACCGGCGGTCAATTGCGGGTGCTCTGGAAAGGAGCATCGCTTTTTTTTGTGCGCGATACTCATTAAGCTGTAAGCGGTTACTCTTTTTGTTTGGCGCGTTGAAAGAGTTCAATCGGCAGATTGGTATGAATGATCACTGATTCAAGGTTCTGCTGGATCTCAATTTTATTAAGCAGTTGTTTTGTCTGTCCGCCAGTTCTCGTTCCTGAAAGTTCCGACAGTTTAAGGGCACCCCACAGGAATGTTGACGCAAAATATGCGCCTTTTCGACTTGCATACACCCATTCGCTTTGCCCCTCCAGGCCATTGTTTAATTTTACAGAGAGTGCCAGATTCTGGATACTGTTCAGGTTTCCCAAGGTTTGTATATCCCCGTTTGACGAGGTAAGGCTTTGGAGAGCCCCTATGGTCCAGGCAACAGATGGCAGGGCAAACCAGAGATGTGATTTGTAGACGGCCTTATTGATGAGTGTCGTGGAGAGAGAGTCTCTCTGGTAAAAGCTTCCGGTTGGTATAAGGAACTCCGTCAGCATTTTTCTGTTGCTTGCCATTGCTATTTTCCTCGCACTGAGCGGGCAGAGCCAGAGTGTGCTGTCCATCGAGTAGCATTGGCGCCCGCCAATTTTTTCAGAAGTTGTGCTGTTTTTTTTGAGAAACGATTCAGGGAGTTTTTCGGAAACGGGCCCCCAGGCAATTCCAAGAAACTCCTGCTCTTTATACCCATGGCGTTTGAAACTGACCAGCAGCGTGTCAACGTCCAGAGATGGATTGATATTCGCTGCTTTCAAGAGGGTATAGAGACTGCCTTTCGGCTGGAACAGCGGTGCCTTTTTCAGTGAGTCAGGAATGATTTTCTGCCACAGAGAGCTTTGGCGGATATCTTTAAGGCCGATGTAGATCAGGGCATCACTCTTTCCCGGAATGTGCTCTATAATGGTTTTAAGCTCGGGGCTTAAGGGTTCAGGCTGAAGCCGTGGTTTCGGATAGTTGATCCAGAGAACAACAGCGAGAAAGCAGAGAAAACCGATAACGCTTATTGACATGAGGAGTCCCGGTCCTTTTTTCAGGGAGCGTTTTTCGGGTGTTGCTTCAGGTTCGGCATTCCTTGGCATACTTCAAAAGAGATTAGGAATTGGTTTTGATAGCTTGGCGGGCAAGTTCATCACAGCGGTTGTTGTACGGGTTGTCGCTGTGGCCCTTTACTTTATGGAAGGTAACGTCCTGTAATCTAATTAACGTCAGTATTTTTTGCCAAAGATCAACGTTTTCCACATTTTTTTTTGCCGCTGTTTTCCAGTTATTCGCTGTCCATCGTTTCAGCCACCCTTCATTGATGGCATTGACAAGATAGCTGGAGTCGCTGTAAAGATGAACCTCGCAAGGCTCCTTGAGTGCTTCAAGCGCTTTAATGGCTGCGCTGAGCTCCATACGGTTATTGGTTGTAGCGGGTGAGAACCCTGAGATTTCACGGATTGACGAGCCGTACATCAGAAGGGCTCCCCAACCGCCTTTTCCGGGATTGCCGCTGCAGGCGCCGTCAGTGTATATGATTATTTTTTTTTTCATCGACAAAAAAAGGCTCAACCATGAATGGTTGAGCCTTTATAAAATAGTGAAAAATCTTGTATGACCGGTTGTTGCCGAGGGGTTACTTTATCAGTTTAGCGAGTTCAGCTGTTCCGGTTTTAGCGATAATTTTCATGGCTTTTGCTGAAAGCTTAACCTTTACAAAGCGCTTTTCTTCTTCGATCCAGATTCTTTTTGTATGGAGGTTCGGCTCAAAACGGGTACGGACGTGGTTGTTCGCATGGGAAACCGTATTGCCGTACTTAGGTCTTTTACCGGTCAGTAAACAAACTTTAGACATGGTGTATCAATATTGGTGTTAAAAAAACGTCACGGAATATAACAATAGTTTTATAAACCGGAAACGTATTGTTTCAAGGCCGGATACCGACAGCGCAAACCATCATTGATATAACATAGAGCAGTGTGCCGAAGGCGTTGTACCAGACCGCTTTTTCCCTTGGATTTGCAATCAGGATTTTCTGCATCGGCAACTGAGCGACCAGAAGAATCAGGGCAATCACGGTTGTGGTCATGGAGCCTTTCAGAATGAGAATGGATATGGCTGCAAGTTGAGCTACATCCATCACAATAGAGGCAAGTATCGCAGCTTTCTTTTCGCCAAGCTGCACCGGAATGGAGGCAACTTTGCGGATATTGTCGCCAACAACTGATTTGAAGTCGTTCAGCGTCATGATACCGTGTGCTCCGAGTGAAAAAATAATGGCTAAGGCAATGGTCTCACGTGAAGGGATGCCTTGTGTTATGGAAAAACTGCCAGTCAGCCACGAGACGCCTTCATAGGCAAGGCCGACAATAAGGTTGCCGAACCATCCGTTTCGTTTAGCCCGGATAGGCGGTCCAGAATAGGCGTGTGACATGAGTACACCGACAAAAGCAATGACGACCACATAGGGGTGAATGGAGAGCGCTACAAGAAAACCTGTAATAATAAGGCCGAAGGTAATAAGCCAACTTGCCGATTTTGATATTTTACCTGCAGGGATCGGACGGTCAGGTTCATTGATGGCGTCAACTTCACGGTCAAAGTAGTCGTTCATGGTCTGCGACATCGCGCACATGAGCGGCCCGGCAAGAAGGATACCCCGAACAAGAATAGACCAGTTTGCGGTAATGCCTTCGCCGGTTGAAACGACACCACAGGCAAACGCCCACATGGGCGGGAACCAGGTGACCGGTTTCATGAGCGGAAGGATAGCCGATGGCTCAATGCGGAATCCCGGCTTGTTGACGTTATCCAGAGCCTTCTGGATGGCCTTTTGCCTGGCATCGCTTACTCCTGACAGGCGAAGCTTGTCGGTGATGTTCTGATGCATTTCAGGGTTTAGCGTGTCGCGTCCGTTCATGGGCAATAATAATTCTCACTTCGGCTCGAAAACAAGGCAGTTAGTATACAAGTTTTTTGATAAAAAGATAAGGATTTAGTTCATGCCTAGAGTCTCTCTTGCCGAAAGTTCAGCGTTTATTTTCAGAATCTCATTAAATGTTTTCTCGGATTGACCGCTTTCCAGGGCCTCTTTTGCCAAAATAAATCCATCATTGATGCAGGGTACTTTTCCTGAAACATAACAGGCCATTGCAGTCGTGTAAAGAGAGGCATCAAGGTGTGCTGCAGGTGCGCTTCCATCAAGGATACGGCGGATAATGAGTGCGTTTTCGTCCCGGTTTCCCCCCTGGATTTCCGATAATGCATGCCTGGTCAATCCGAAATCTTCAGGATGAACGGTATGCCGGGAAACAGAGCCGTTTTCGATTTCTATAATATAGGTTGGGCCGTTAAGGCTTGGTTCATCAAGCGCCACGCCTTCTTCAGTCATGGAATGAACAACCATTGCATGACGGGTGCCAGTCTGCAACAGCACTTCAGTATAGAGTTCCATAAGTTCAGGTTTGAAAACACCCACAAGCTGCCGTTTTGATCGAGCTGGATTAATGAGAGGGCCGAGAATGTTGAAAATCGTTCTTATGGCCAGTTCGCGGCGTATATGGGCTACCTTTTTCATTGAAGGGTGGTAGAGGGGAGCAAAAAGGAAAGCAAATCCTGTTCGTTCAAACAGCTCTTTTGTTGCTTCCGGCGGCAGATCGATAGCGAAACCGAGTGCTTCAAGAACATCAGCGCTGCCGCAACTGCTGGTTACTGAACGATTACCATGCTTGGCAATGCTGACACCGGCACTGTTTGCAATAATTGATGCGGTGGTTGAAATATTAAAAGTGCCTGCATGATCACCGCCTGTGCCGCAGGTATCGACAGCGTCATTATCAAGCACAATCGTGTTTGCTTTCTCGATAAGGCTGTAGTAAGCGCCTGTAATTTCCCCAGGAGTCACCCCTTTTTGTTGAAGGAGGGCGAGCAATGCGGCTATGACAATTTCGGAAAACCGGCCATCCATAATGCTGTTCATGCAGAATGTCATTTCTTCCTGCGAAAAATTTTCGCCCGCAAGAAGCTTTTCCAGTAACTTTTTTTGAGGCATGAAGCAGATTGGTTGGCAAATAAGTGCGAATATTCGTAAATGTAAATAATAAGAAGAATTGCTTGTATTATAAAAGACTCATTACTGATGCTCCGTAATTTCTAAGAATATATTGCAACTTATGGATACGAAACAGATAACGCCATACCGAGAAAAAGTTTTCGCGATGGTTCTTACGAAAATGATGAGTCGGGCACTTGATTCCTGTATTGTTACTGACCTTTCTGTTATCCGCTGGTTTACCGGTTTTAGCGGTTCAAGCGCGAGACTGGTTGTTACCCCTGAAAAAAGCTGGTTATTTACCGATTTCCGATATCAAGAGCAGGCAAGTCGTGAGGTTGATATTGCCGAAGTGGTTATTGCAGCTGATGGATTTCTTGCAGAGCTTGCTTCGGGCAAGTATCTCCTTGGGGAGACTGTAGGACTTCAGTCGGATAATATCACATGGCACGAAGCCACCCGTCTTATTGAACAGCTGCATGGAAAACAGAGGGTAATACCACTCGATTCTTTTTTCGATGAGTTCAGAATGGTCAAGCATGAGATTGAGCTTGTGAAGATGCGACGAGCTGCTGAAATCAGCGAACTGGTATTTGCAGAAGTGATTACCATGATTTCACCTTCGGTTACGGAACTTGATATTGCTGCCGAAATCTCTTTTCAGCATAAAAAACTTGGGGCAGACAAAGACTCTTTTGAACCTATTGTGGCCGGAGGTCCCCGATCTGCCATGCCTCATGCCAAGCCGTCAAGGGCTTTATTCAAGTCAGGTGAGTTGATAGTTATCGATATGGGATGCGTTTTTGAAGGCTATGCATCCGACCAGACAAGGACTGTGGCATTGGGTCATGTTTCCAGTGAAGCCCGTAACGTCTATCGAATTGTGAAAGAGGCTCAGGCCCTTGGTATAGCATCAGCAAAATGTGGGATGAAAGCTAAAGAGCTCGATGACGAGGTGCGAGGGTTTATTACTGGTCATGGGTACGGCGATGAGTTCGGCCACGGTCTTGGTCATGGCGTGGGTCTTGAGGTGCATGAGGAACCAGGGATCAGCCTGAAAGGGGAGCATGTACTGCAGGAGAATATGGTCTTTACCATTGAGCCCGGTATTTATCTGCCGGGAAAATTCGGGGTTCGTATTGAGGATACTGTGGTGATGGGGCCGAATGGTGTTACTCCGTTGCAGAGCTTCAGTAAAGAGCTTATAGAATTGTGATCGTTTAAATTTTATGAGAGAGCATGGAGAGTAGTTATTGCATTGTGATTACCACTGCTCCTGACCGGGAGGAAGCTGAAAACCTTGCGGAAGGGATTCTTGGCAATCGTCTTGCTGCTTGTGTGCAGATGGCTGATATCAGGAGCTTTTTTCTCTGGGAAGGAGCTATACAGAAAGAGAGCGAAGTTGCTCTCTATATAAAGACCACAGAAGCGCGGTATAGCGATCTTGAAGCCTATATTCTGGAGAACCACTCCTACGATGTGCCTGAAATTATAAAGCTGCCTGTAACAGGCGGATTGCCCGCTTATCTGAACTGGCTTGACTCAACAACTGCACAGCCAAAAGCCTGAAAATTCAGGATTCCCTTCAATTAATAATCTTTCAGACTGTCAGTTTCGCTGAAGCAAAGCTCTGATATCAGCAGTGAAGGATGCCATGACGAGCAGGGGGCTGGCGTTGCGTTCGATGGCGCGGATCGCATCTTCGGTGATGGTTGATATCTGGAAGAAATCAGGATTGGGAAAGTTATGAGCAAAACGGTCAATTGCGTCGATGATATCCGGGTTGTTCAGTTCCTGAAAGTCGGGTTTGATTCTGCGGTGGTTGACATCCTGAAAAAAGAGCAGGAGAGCGGCTAGAAAAAGGGAGAGTTCGCTCCGTGAAAGGTTTTTTGCGTTTTGTTCGCAAAGAGTGATCGCTTCGTGGAAGCGACTTGGTGTCAGCACCAGACGAAGGTAGTCGAGCGCCTTGTTGCGGAGCATAATGGTTGTGCTTTCCGATTGTGTGCTGTCGCGGCTGTTGATAAGCTCCCATGCCAGGCGAAGGTTGCCTCTTGAAAAACTGACGATAAAACTCAGTTCCGGCTCTTTGATTTCTGGACGGTTTTCCTGGAGCCAGAGCTTAAGTTCTCCAGCAGTAACCCGTGAAAATTTGATAGCCTGGCATCGTGAGCGAATTGTGGGCAGCAGTGCTTCAGGCCTCGATGATACAAGAATAAACAGAACGTGGGGAGGCGGTTCTTCAAGGAGTTTCAATATCTTGTTTGCGGCCGAAGGGTGCAGCCGTTCTGCCTGCGAAATAATAAAAATCTTTTTACTTCCCTCTCTTGGCATAAACGAGGCCTTATGCTGAAGGGTGATAATCTGTTCTGTCAGAATTCCCATGGAGCGTTCCATGGCAGGTGAAAAATAGGGGTTCAGCTTTTTTTGTTCGAGAAGTGCATCGTACCGCTCTTTTGCTTCGGTAAAGCGCTTATTCTCTTTTTTTGCGGAGTCACCCGGATCGAGCAGGGCCGATTCTACCGGGAAAACGTACTCGACATTCGGATGCATGAACGACTGGATCTGCATACAGTCAGGGCATGTGCCGCAAGCTCCTTCATTTTCAGAAGCATTAGCTGATCGGCAGTTGAATATAGAGGCAATTTCAAAGGCTGCAGACTCCTTCCCCGACCCTTCCGGGCCGGTGAAAAGGTAGGCATGTGCGAATCTCTCTGTTTCAAGCGCTTTCCGAAGGGTTCGGATTTGCTGTTTCTGACCAATAATGTTTTTCCAGCTCATGCCTCTCTTGCCGGCCTCAGATAAAGGTCAGCCAGTTGTATGGGTCTTCACCGGTCTGAACAATTTTCAGATATGCATGTTGCAGTGCTTCAGTAATGGGGCCGCGTTTTTCATTACCGATCGGGTACTTGTCGATACTTCTGACCGGGGTTATCTCTGCTGCGGTTCCGGTGAGAAAAACTTCATCGGCGATATAAAGCGCTTCACGGGGAATAAGCGTTTCACGAACTTCATAACCAAGCTCTTTTGCTATATGCATGACGGCATAGCGGGTAAATCCAGGTAAGATCGATTGTCCTGACATTGGTGTATAAATTATCCCATCACGAACAACAAAAATGTTTTCACCGCTTCCTTCCGAAACATAGCCATTGACATCGAGAGCGAGCCCTTCGGCATAGTCGTCCATGACGGCTTCCATTTTGATGAGCTGCGAATTCAGATAGTTTCCTCCTGCTTTTGCCCATGCAGGCAGCGTATTTGGAGCGGGTCTGCTCCATGATGATACACGGACATCGACGCCATTTTCAAGCACATCATCTCCAAGGTATGCCCCCCATTCCCATGTGGCGATGGCGACCTCGATAGATGCCCGGTGTGGATTTACTCCGACAGCCCCTTGTCCACGGTAAACCAGCGGACGGATATAGCAGGCTTTGTGACTATTGGCGTGAATGATGTTGATGACGGCGTCTTTAAGCTCTTGTTCGGAGTAGGGGATTTCGATTCTGTATATTTTCGAAGAATCTCTAAGACGTTTGATGTGTTCGTCCAGAAACAGTACTGCAGAACCCTTTAGGGTTTCATAGCAGCGTATTCCTTCAAAGGTCGATGAACCGTAATGGACAACATGAGACAGAATATGGATTTTTGCATCAATCCAGTCAATCAGCTCACCATTCATCCAGATTTTAGCGGTCTTGTTCATAGTGCAGGCGTTGGGTGTTAAAACTTTACCAGGATTACCTCTCAAAGATAGCTTGTTTTGAGTTTTTTAAAAGGCAATGCGGGTGTTTTTCTTCAGTTTCAGGGCTTTTGAGCCCTTGAAGCAGATAAATATAAAAAGCCCCCGCAGATCGTTCGCAGGGGCTTTTTTACGCAGATGAACCGTTCAGTAAATTCTCTCGTAAACCCCGTCAACTTCACGGAGAATCGGATCGTAGGCTACCGGCTTGCGCCCGAAACAGATGCCCAGTGACTCGTACATGGCGACGTGTTCAAGGTCGACATGGCGCTGAACAATGGCTTTGCTGGATTCAATGAACTCAACCTTGCGTCCCTTGACCTTGGAGATCGTAACACCGGATTTTCCATCAAGCAGCAGGAGTATGGCTGCAGCACCAGCTTCAAAACCGAAGTTGATATCGTACGCTGAAGAGTTCCCTGAACGGACAAGGTGACCTGGCTGGATGACTCGTACTTCCGGAATTTCGTATATCCCCTCTACAAACATGCCTGTCTCTTTCATGAAAATCGGTATGGCCGGATCAACTTTCATTTTGTTCTCAATTTGCTGGCTGGTGAATTTCCCTGCACCTGCAAGTTTTTTGTGTCCGAAAGCGTCAATGCCTGCTGATTCATCAACAATATCGCTTCCATCAGCGTTTTTCAGCCCTTCAGCCACAACAATGGTGTAAGTTCCGCTATGGACATCACTCTCTCTGATTCTTCTGGTAAAACGCTCGGCGAGGTGTTCGTAAACAACATTCCAGTCAGCAGGAATTTCAGGTATGAGAATACAGTCGGCTTCTGCTGCTATACCACTGCGAAAAGCTGTATGCCCGGCATAACGGCCGAATACTTCGGTGACCAGCACCCGGTTGTGGGTTTTGCCGGTTGTTTTCAAGTCGTGCACAAACTGCGCTATGCGGTTGATGGTGGAGTCACCGCCGACTGAGTAGGTCTGGAGGTCTAGATCCATGGTTTTCGGCGCGTGGATACACTGAATTCCTTTCTGGTTGAGATCAACCATGACACTGCCTGAATCGTCACCGCCGCTGATAATCAGGGCGTCAAGGTCGAATTTTTTCATCCCTGCCTTGATACGGTTGTACTTGTCAGGGTTGCTTATCGCCTTGATTTTAACTCGCGAATGTCCTGCCTCAGAACCGGCGAAACTGGCGTCAAAACGATCGAGACGTTCCTGGTCAAGCAGGACAATTTTATCCTGATCGACAAGGTTGTATAATCCGGCGTATCCGTTAGGAATAATATAAAGCTCAAGGTCTTTCGACAGAGCCATCATTGCTGCGCCTTTCAGTACAGCATTGAGTCCTCCGCAATCTCCACCGCTGGTAAGTATGCCAATTTTTTTCACAGGTATGCTCTCCTCTTCAAAGCTAATGTTAGTAATTAACGGCCAAATTTATTTATTTGTCGGGAAATAATCTCTCCCGGTTTCTGGAAATTAAAATAGATTATTTTTACTTGATTTTTTAACAATAAGCCTCAAAATTATAGAACAACCTATTTTCCAGGAAAAACCAGAAATGTTTATTTCGTAATGAATTACCTGGATCAGGCAAGGATTGCCTTTGTTCATCTGAGAGAAAGAAAGCGGCAAACTATTCTTACTGCTCTCGGGGTTGCTGTAGGCTCAGCAATGCTTGTAACTACCATTTCTGTTGCAAGGGGGTCATCATCGAATGTTATTGCTAAAGTGATTGATACTGCCCCGCATGTGCTCATAAGCGCAGAAAGGGTTGTTCCACTTGTCCCGGAAAATCTTCTCAGGCAGCATGGTGGTACGGTTGCAATGGTGACCAAAAATATTACCCTGGATCAACAGGAGGTCATCAAAAATTATACCGGAGTTGTCGAGAGCATTCGACCAGTTGAAGAGCTTCGAAGCATTTCACCCTTTGTACTCAGCAAACTGTTGGCACGCAATAAAACCCGTTTTACTGCCTGTGTTGCCCGGGGCGTTGTTCCTCATCTTGAAGCAGATATTGCCGGCCTGCAAAAGAATCTGATTGAAAAAAACTCTCTTGAAGAGCTTGCCTATACCCCTAATGGCATTCTTCTCGGTGATCTCCTTGCTAAAAAACTTAATGCCGGCTACCGAGACAGGATTGTCCTTGTGACAAAAAACAGCGAGGAGTTTCCTGTAACGATAGTGGGGCGTTTCAGCAGCGGGTTTAATGTAAAGGATGAGCGGGAGGCGTATGTCAATCTCTCTCTTGCTCAGAGAATGGAGGGGATTGCTGCGAATTCGGTGACCGGTATCGGGCTGAGAACAGCACATGTTGAACGTGCAGCCCAGACCGCAGCTAAAGTGCAGGAGTTGAGCGGCTACAAAAGCGAGAGCTGGGATGAGACTAACCGGAATGTCATTGAGTTTTACAACCGTAATGCCTTGATCACCCTGGTACTGGTTGGCTTTGTTTTTATTGTTGCCGGCCTTGGTGTATCATCTGTCATGACCACGGTGATTCTGCAAAAGGTAAAAGATATAGCTATTTTACGTTCGATGGGTATGCAGGCAGCAAGCATCACCCGGATATTTATGCTCGAAGGGTTTATGATCGGCGTTCTCGGTGTAGCTATAGGCAGCCCGATCGGGCATGTGATTTGTCATCTTGTTGCCTCAATCCGTTTCGAGGCAAGTACTGCAGGAGTCTTGAAAAGTGACAGGATTAACATTATTGAACAGCCGGAAGCTCACCTTATTGTAATCGTCTTTGGCATACTTATAGCTGTTCTCTCATCCTGGAACCCGGCAAGAAAGGCTACACGCTATTTGCCGGTCAGGATTCTCCGGGGTGAAGTTGGTGTTTAGGTGGAGCGGATAATGCATACAGCATGAGCTGCAGCGCCCTCTTCGCGTCCTATGTAGCCGAGTTTTTCGTTTGTGGTGGCCTTGACCGAGACTGTTCCGATTTCAACACCAAGACAGCGCGCAATGTTTTTACGCATTTCCGTAATGTAGGGTGCGATTTTTGGCGCTTCAAGAAGCAGCATCGCATCGATGTTCATTATCTGGTAACTATTTTTTTCAAGAAGTTTTCCAACATGTTTAAGCAGAATCATGCTGTCGATGTCCTTGAATTCCTGGCTTGTGTTGGGGAAGTGAAGGCCAATGTCGCCCAGTGCGGCCGCACCAAGCAGAGCATCGCTTACAGCATGAAGCAGCACATCGGCATCGCTGTGACCGTCGAGCCCTTTGTTTCCGGGGATATGAACACCACCGATCACAAGTTTTCGGCCTTCAGCGAAAGGGTGTACATCAATACCAATTCCAATGCGCATGGTTTCAAGGTTTTAAGGGTTATAACAGCCGGGATTAAAAGATAGAATAAATCGGGAAAAATCAGAACCCCCGATAGCAGAAGTGCCGCAGAAAAACCTTAAAATTAAGAACAGATTAATTATTGATATGATTATTTCCCACGAGGTTGAGTATGAAACAGAAAGCGTTATGCAGAAAATAGCTATAGCCAGCGGGAAAGGAGGCACTCTATGATTTTTTCACGAATACAGCGTTTTTTTTGGATGTGTGCCGGAACTCCGATTTTGATAATTGAAAAATATCCGACTGAACACAGCAAATATTTCGGTATAGGGGCAACCATCTTTTTTACGGCTTTGTTTGCTGCCTTGTCGGGGGGATACGCCCTTTATTTTGTTTTTGCCGGCAGTGCTTTTGGGGAGTTGTGGGCAGTGCTTTTTGGTCTTATGTGGGGTGTAGCGATCTTGAATCTCGATCGTTCTATTGTTTCAGGGATCAATAAGACCTCCAAGGGGATGAAACAGTTTCTCCAAGCTTCTCCCAGATTGGTGTTTGCCGTGCTGATTGCCATTGTTATAGCTCGTCCCCTTGAATTGAAAATATTTGACAAGGAAATTCATGAGCACCTTCGCTCCCGATATCTTTCAGAGCAAAAGGAACTGATCGGCAAAGTACAGCAATCATTCAATGAAAAGTATGCACTGGAACTGACTCAGATCAAAACGTACCAGGAAGAGTACGATAAGTTGAGCAGTGAGGTTAACCGGCTGCGCGAAGAGCTGAAGCAGGAGGTCTTCGGCTCCCGGACTTCAACCACCTCCGGAGTGCAGGGCTACGGAACCTATGCAAAAAATAAGGAAATGGTTGTGACAGCCAAGCAGGTGCGTCTCGAATTTCTTGCTGCTCAGCTTGCCGAGCTGCGAGGGTCTGTGAACCGCCAGAAAACTGTTGAGGGCATTAACAATCAGATGATGCTGACTGATGACAGGCTTGATGTTAAAGCCGCGAACGCTGGTTTTGCTGACAGGAATTGGGCCCTCGGGGAGTTGGCCCATTCGTCGAGTGATGTGAGTCGCTCTTCGGCGAATGCGATTTTATTTATCACACTGCTCTTTGTTGTCTTCGAATGTGCACCTCTTATTGTCAAGCTGCTTGCAGATGCAGGCCCCTCTGATATTGATATAAAAGAATCGGAGTCGCGAATTATCGCGCAATTGACCAATAGATCATTTCTATCACGTAACAGACCCATTAGGGAGTACCGATTTATGGGTTCGAAAATCGGTGGTCGGCGTCTCAGAAAATATGCTTCAAATAAAAGGGGATGGGGGAGATGATGCTACTCTGTTATCAGGCTTCCCCTGTATTCCGAGAGCGTCGTTGCACCGGGAGTTGAGAAGTATCGTTCAATCGCAGTGGCGACCTGTTCGCCGATATCCGGGTAGACAAAGTTCATGGTGCCGATCTGCACTGCTGTTGATCCTGCAAGGATAAACTCCATGGCGTCCTCAAATCCTGCAATG
>CAIXLG010000201.1 GCA_903920215.1 uncultured Chlorobiaceae bacterium | reverse complement strand
GTTTTCCGTGCCCTGTTTTTCTTTTCCCTTTCAGTATCTTCACGATAATGAATACCATTAATCAGTGATAAAACGTATGTCTACACGATACATTTCAGGATCAGCTGTCGCACTGGTAACCCCTTTCAGACAGGATAGATCGATCGATACGGATGCTTTAAGGAGACTGGTACAGTTTCATATCGAAGCTGGAACAGATATGATTATCCCCTGCGGCACAACCGGTGAGTCCCCAACCCTTTCGGGAGAAGAACAGTTTGAAATTATCCGCACTGTAAAAGAAGAGGCGGGCGGGAAAATCAAAATTGCTGCGGGTGCAGGAACGAATGCTACGCTGCATGCTGTTGAACTGGCAAAAAACGCGGAAAAAGCCGGGGCTTCAGCAATTCTTTCTGTTGCACCGTATTACAACAAACCTTCACAGGAAGGGATCTTCCAGCACTACAAGCATATAGCTGAAGCTGTGTCGGTGCCGATTATTATTTACAATGTTCCTGGAAGAACCGGATGCAATGTTGCTGCATCGACAATTCTAAGACTTGCCCGGGATTTTGAAAACATTGCGGCTGTAAAGGAAGCATCAGACAATTTCACTCAAATCGCAGAGCTTCTTGCAGAGCGTCCGGATAACTTCTCTATACTGACCGGCGAGGATTCGCTGATTCTGCCGTTTATAGCTATGGGTGGGGATGGCGTTATTTCTGTTGCAGCAAATGAGGTGCCTTCGCAGGTCAAGCGGCTGGTCGAGGCTGTCAGGCGTGGAGATCTTGCAGAGGCTCAAGCAATAAACAGCACCTATCGCAATCTGTTCAGACTGAACTTTATAGAAAGCAATCCGGTGCCGGTAAAATATATTCTTGCACGGATGGGAATGATTGAGGAGAACTACAGGCTACCTCTTGTACCCCTGTCGTCAGAAAGCAAGGCTATCATTGACAGGGAGATAGAGTCTCTGGGGCTTATATAAGCGCCCCAAGGTTTTCAGCAAAACTGTCAAGCTCCTCTTTTGTCCGTTTTTCCGTGACAGCAATAAGCAATCCGGTTTCATCGTGAGCCGCAAGATCGTAACCGGCAAATACCTTCTTTTCCAGCATCGCAGCAATCACTCGGGCAGCTGGAATTGGAGTCTCCACCACAAATTCACGGAAATAAGGCGACGTATACTTCAGTGAAAATCCTGGGATTGCGGCAATTTTTCCTGCCAGGTAGTGCGCCTTACGGGCTGATTGAGCAGCAACCTCCCTGATACCCTCTTTGCCAAGCAATGAAAGATAGACCGCTGCCTGAAGCGCGTTAAGTGCCTGGTTACTGCAGATGTTCGACGTAGCTTTTTCGCGGCGGATATGCTGCTCGCGGGTCTGCAGGGTGAGAATAAAGCCATCCTCGCCATCCCTGTCTTTGGTCATCCCGACCAGACGACCTGGAATCTTGCGGACAAGCTGCTGTTTCACTGTAAATATTCCGAGATATGGCCCGCCGAAGCTCTGCGGATTACCAAGCGGCTGGCCTTCGCCAACAGCAATATCAGCCCCGTAACTTCCCGGAGCAGCCAGTACACCAAGAGAGAGCGGATCAGCTGAAACAATAAAGAGTGCTCCGCTTGCATGAGCTATATCGCGTATGGCCTCAACATCTTCAAGACAACCGTAGAAGTTCGGATGCTGAACGACGATTGCAGCCACGCTGTCGGTAACAATTCCCTTCAGGGAAGAGATACTGCCGACTCCATCTTCAAGGGTATTCTGAATAACTGCCGTATGGCCTGAAGCCTCAAGATAGGTTTTCAGAACAGAGCTGTTGTATGGGTGAAGCTTTCCTGCCACAACGACCTGACCACGGCCTGTGACATTCATGGCCATCAAGACCGCTTCGGCGAGAGCTGTAGCCCCGTCATACATGGAGGCGTTGGTTACATCCATCTCGTAGAGACGGCATATAAGGCTCTGATACTCATAAATAGCCTGAAGGGTACCCTGGGATACCTCAGCCTGGTAAGGGGTATATGCCGTGTAGAACTCACTGCGGGAAGCAATGGTCTTGATTGCTACAGGTATAAAATGGTCGTATGCTCCTCCGCCGAGAAAGCTTACATAATCGGAGGTACTCCTATTGGCAGAAGCGAGACCTTCAAGCAGTTTGCGAACCTGAAGTTCATCTAAAGCAGGAAAAACCTCAAGAGCTTTTTTCAGGCGGATCTCTTCCGGGATATCGGCAATAAGATCATCAAATGAGGCTACGCCAATTGAGCGGAGCATCTCCTCCCGTTCACTTGCGGTATTGACAATGAATGGCATAATTACTCCCCTATCAGCTGACGGTACGCTGCAGCATCAAGGAGAGCACTGACAGCAGCAGGATTGTCAACCTTTATCTTGACCAGCCAGCCATTATTGTAAGGCTCCTGATTAACAATTTCAGCATTGTCGAGCGCGTCATTCACTTCAACTATTTCACCGGCAACCGGTGCAAAAAGATCGGCTACTGTTTTTACAGCCTCAACGGTACCGAACACCTCATGCTCTTTGAGCTTTGTTCCCGCAGATTTCAGCTCTACAAAAACAATATCGCCAAGCTCGGACTGGGCAAAGTCAGTAATGCCGACCAGTGCTGTACTGCCATCTTCCAGCAGTTTAATCCATTCGTGGTCTTTGGTATAACGAAGATTTTCAAGAATAGTCATGGCAGAGAGAAGGTGTGTTATTTGAGTTCCGATATCAGTAACTGAAAGAGTGAGAAACAAGGTAATATTTTTTTTCAAAGAGCTGAAAAAAGAGAGAATAAAATTCCTTTCAACTCATTGACTCAAAAGGTCGTTATGCCAGGCGCTGCCTCATGGCTTCATAGAGCAGCACCCCTGCCGTCACGCTTACATTCAGAGATTCCACACAGCCGGCCATGGGAATACGGACAACATGATCACAGAACTCCAACGCTTCAGGAGCAAGCCCGCTCCCTTCCATGCCGAGCACGATAGCCGTAGATTTTTTCATGTCAGCGTCGGTATAATTAAGCTCTGCATCCATATCGGCAGCGATGATCTGAACGTTCTGCAGATGCAGAAATTCCAGGGCGCGCACAAGACTTTTAACCTTGCAGACCCTCATGTGCGAAAGCGCACCGGCAGATGCCTTGTTAACAACGGCGTTAACGGGTGAACCCTTTCCTTCGACAAGGACAACGGCATCAGCAGCAACAGCTTCAGCAGTTCTGATAATGGCTCCGATATTGTGAGGATCATCCAGCCCCTGCAGCACAACAAAAAGGGGAAATGTATTGCGAGGGCTTTGCAGCACCTCCTCAAGCGAGTAATAGGTAACGGAGCTGATAAGCGCACAAACGCCCTGATGCTTTGTTGTTCCTGCAATCAGGGAAAGTTTTTCAAGGCGTGCTTTACCCGTTACAAGCTTGAGCCTTCTTGCGCTGATGATAATTTCCTTGAGCTTCGGGTGAGAGGTATTAAACTGAAAATAAATCTTCTCGATGGTCTCCGGTTTTTGCTGGAGAAGCTCAAGAACGGCATTTCTGCCATACACGATGTTTTCAGAATGTTCCGCGTCCATAAAACCTCTTTTCCTTTTCTGATCTGAATGTTAAAATATACCAAGAATTCATCTTGCCAGAGGGCTTGGAATATTGCCAGACTGTTGACTCTCTATAGCAATGCCGAAATCTAATTAAATTTATCAAAAATCATTTTTTTTAATATCTTTCCAGTCGCCTCGATTTGATTTAGCAGACTTCGATTGGTTTTTTTTCGCCCCGACGTAGTGTTCATATCAGTGCTCTGCACGAATCTAATTCATCAATACAAATCAAGTGGGACTGCCAGTATGACCCTGATATTTAAAACAATGGAGGGAAATGAAGCCTTGGCTCATGTCTCTTATCGTACAAGTGAAGTTATCTGCATCTACCCGATTACTCCGGCTTCGCCGATGGGTGAATATTCGGATGCATGGGCAGCTGAAGGGAAAAAGAACATTTGGGGAACAGTTCCCAAGATTGATGAATTACAGAGCGAGGCCGGAGCTGCAGCCGCAGTTCACGGTGCGTTGCAGACCGGTGCCTTGACAACCACGTTTACGGCATCGCAGGGTCTGTTGCTGATGATTCCGAATATGTATAAAATTGCCGGTGAGCTGACTCCATGCGTCATCCACGTTTCAGCCCGCGCACTGGCGGGACAGGCACTTTCAATATTTGGTGACCATGGTGATGTCATGTCGGTTCGCGGAACAGGCTTTGCCCTGCTCGCATCCAGTTCTGTTCAGGAAGTGATGGACCTTGGCCTCATTTCAGCTGCGGCAACTCTTGAATCAAGAATACCATTTCTTCACTTCTTCGACGGATTCAGAACCTCTCATGAAATTGCTAAAATTGAGGTTGTTTCTGATGATGTCATAAAAGCAATGGTACCCGATGAGCTTGTTATAGCGCACCGTAACCGCCGCATGAGCCCTGATGCTCCCATTATCCGCGGAACATCGCAGAATCCGGACGTTTATTTTCAGGGAAGGGAGACCGTCAACACCTATTACAATGCATGCCCTGAAATCACGCAACGATTGATGGATAAATTCGGCGATCTGACCGGACGTTACTATAAACTTTACCAGTACTACGGTGCAGCAGATGCTGACCGGGTTATTGTGCTGATGGGATCCGGTGTCGAGGCTGCCCGAGAAACTGCTGAATATCTCAACAAACAGGGCGAAAAAGTCGGTGTCATCCATGCACGCATGTTCCGTCCGTTTTCTATCGAAGGCTTTGTTGCTGCACTGCCGCCAACAGTAAAATCTGTTTCCATTCTTGACCGGATCAAGGAACCCGGAAGTGCAGGAGAACCACTCTATCTCGATATAGTCAATGCGCTGCTTGAAGGCGTACAAAATGGACTGCTGAAAACCCTTCCAGGCATTACCGGCGGCAGATATGGCCTTTCATCAAAGGAGTTTACCCCTGCAATGATCAAGGCTGTCTATGACAACATGGCACTCGGGAAACCGAAAAACCATTTTACCATCGGAATCAATGACGATGTTACTCATACTAGCCTCGATTATGACCGTACTTTCTCTATAGAACCTGACGAGATGTTCAGGGCTCTCTTTTACGGCCTTGGTTCAGACGG
>CAIXLG010000200.1 GCA_903920215.1 uncultured Chlorobiaceae bacterium | reverse complement strand
GTATCCTGAGTCTCGAAAACCCCGCCAGTTATTCATCAACTCCATAGGTTCCCTTTTCAATTATAATTTCTGCGCAGTTGCAACTGATTCGGAGCTGTGTTCGTTCACATTCATATGCAGGAATTGTTATAATTTCTTGCATTTTTTCGCTTATTATCCATGAATGTTCGCCGATCTGTCGGCGATAGAGGAAAAAATATAGATACATGCCTATATCCGGCCCATATAAAAACGAAGCTGTCCGGTTTCGGGAAGAGATAAAGAAAAAATTCAAGACTCAGATAGCCCTCTGTCATGCCATAGGTGCAAAAGATGGATCTTATGTTACCGGCTATGTCACCGGAAACAATCGAATCGGCAATATCCTTCGTGAAAAACTTGAAGCTGTCGGGATCGATGTCAACTATATCCTTTACGGAAAAAGAGCGGAGGCAGAAAAACCTAAACCGGGAGCAGGTCAGGAACTGAGCGATTTGCTTTTCAAATGCACCGAAAAGGTCATTCATCTGCAGAATGCTGTTATTGAAATGAACAAAGAGCTTCTTGAAGTCAACCAGCTACTGGAAACTGTCAAAAAAAGCGTCACAAAGGTTTAAGAGTGTGGATCGTTGAATGATTATCAGCGCAAGCAGAAGAAGCGATATTCCTGCCTTTTTTGGTGAGTGGTTTGTTCATCGTCTTCATGCAGGTGAAGTGCTGGTGCGCAACCCCATGCAGCCAAAGCAGGTAAGCCGGATTTCGCTCTCTCCCCGGTTGGTTGATGCCATTGTTTTCTGGACAAAAAATCCTGCAAACTTCCTCTCCCGTCTGCCTGAGATCGACCGGTTGGGATATGCTTACTATTTCCTTTTTACACTCACTCCTTACGATGCTGCGATTGAACCCGGAGTTGAAGATAAGCGGTTGGTTATTGAGGCTTTCAAGCAGCTTTCGCGCCGTATCGGACCGGAAAAAGTTGTCTGGCGCTACGACCCTGTTATTCTCAGTGATGTTTTTACTCCAGCCTGGCACCAAGCCTCGTTTCGCCAGCTGGCAGATGAACTTTCCGGCTATACTGAACGCTGTATTATCAGTTTTTTTGACGACTACCGCAAGGTCAGAACCCGGATGCGCAATGTTGGCTGCATCATGCCCGACAAGGTGTTGATGGAGGAGATTGCCGGAATGTTGGCGGATTCAGCAAAGAGGAATGGTATGTCACTCTGTACCTGCAGTGAGGATATTGACCTTTCGCAATATGGTATCATGCACAGCCGCTGTATCGATAGTGATTTTGCAGGGCGTATTACCGGGCGGCAGATGAGTGGTCGGAAAAAAGACAGCAGACAAAGAAATGCCTGTGGATGCGTTGAGAGCCGAGATATCGGCAGCTATAATACCTGCACGCACGGCTGCCTTTACTGTTATGCAGTTTCAAGTCAAGAAAAAGTATCTCTTACCCGCCAGCATTACGATCCTTTTTTTTCGATGCTCTGTGATTCGCTGAAGGGAGATGAAACAATCACCAACGCCCGACAATAACCGTTTCCTTACTTGGGTCTCAGCGCTTCAACCGGATTGAGATTTGCTGCTTTCCATGCAGGGAAGAGCCCGAACGTCATGCCGATTGTAGAGCAGACTATCATGGATACTGTTATCCAGAGCCAGGGAAATATTGGCGGCAGATTGAATTTCAAGGCCACGATATTGCCTGCCACAACACCTACCATGATGCCGATGACACCTCCGACTATTGAGAGAAAAAGCGATTCAAACAGGAACTGACGAAGAATGCTGCTATTGGGTGCCCCGATAGATTTTCTGATGCCGATCTCTCTGGTTCTTTCAGTGACGCTTACCAGCATGATGTTCATGATGCCAACTCCTGCAGTCAGGAGGGCCATAAAGCTGATAATGAAAGCGCCTGTACTGATGGCTCGTTGTATATCTCTGAACGAGTCGATGAGAGATTCGTTTGTTCTGATCTCAAAATCGTTGATATCCTTTACAGTCAATCCCCTTGCGAGTCTCATTGCCCCTATTGCACGATCAATCGCATAGGAATAGTCTTTGCGTGAGAGTGCCTCAACGGTGATATTCAGGCTGCTCTTTTCGTTGACATGATCAAGGTAGCGGGTGATGGGAATGAGCAAAAAATTATCCTGGCTTTGGCCGAATGCCGCCCCCTTTTTGTCAAAAACACCCGTAACAGTATAGACCTCTCCATTGACCTTGATGAATTTGTTCAGAGGGTTTTCGCCTGCAGGAAAGAGTGTTTCTGCAAGCTCACTGCCAAGCACTGCGGTGTTTCTTGCTGACTTGATATCGTTTTGTGAGAGATTACGACCCATCACAACATTATAGCCGTTGGATGCAGAAAAGTTTTCATCACCGCCGGTCAAGGTGACATCTGGGTTGGTAGTCCGATTGGCATATTTTGCAAGGTTGGCCTGGCTGGAAATGGTGAACCCGATATTGCGGGCGTGTGTCTCCATGCTTTTTTTAAATAACAGCGCCTGCGCGTAGGTGATATCCTTTCTGTTGGCATAGATGTTCCGTTTGTGACCGCTGCCGAAAACTGTTGCAGGATTTTTCTGTATCTGGAACGTGTTGGCACCAAGGCTTGTAAGGCCCGATTCAACGCTTTTGTCAACGGCATCAAGCGCTGTCATAACCGCAATGATGGAAAAAACACCTACGGCTACACCCATAATGGTGAGCCACGAGCGGAGTTTGTTGACGAAGAGAGAATAAATCGCCTGGATAATGATTTCACGCAACGGCATAAGTACTCCTATTCATAACGCAACGAGTCTGCCGGGTCGAGCTTCGAGGCCGTTACAGCAGGAGCAAGACCTGAGATAATACCGGTAATTACTGAAACAGCCAGACTTGCCAGAACAAGGTCAAGAGAGAACTGTATCGGAAAATCCGGTACAATTTTTTCGATAGAGATGGTAATCAGGAGAGCGGTGCAGAGGCCGGTAAATCCTCCGATAAGGCAGATCATCACCGATTCAATAAGAAACTGCAGAAGAATGGTCTGCCGTCTCGCACCCAGAGCTTTGCGAAGTCCGATCTCTCTCGTGCGCTCCTTTACACTGACGAAGGTAATGTTCATGATGCCGATAGCTCCGACAAAAAGCGACATTCCTGTAATGAAGATGCCTGCTATTGCAATTCCATTTTTAATGGGGTCAAGCTGGCTTTTGAAGGCTCTCTGTTCATTGATTGAGAAGTCTTCATCTTTTCCGGCAGGAATCCTGCGGATTCTTCTCATCAGGCCAAGCAGCTCCTCTTTGGCTTCTGAAACATGAGTCTGCTCTTTGATTTTAACCCTGATAGTTGTGAACATGTTTTTGCCGTAGACCTTTTCAAAGGCACCGAGCGGCATGATGATCTGATTGTCAAAACTGAAAAGGCCGAGGAACTTTCCCTGTTTTTTGAATATGCCGATAATGCGGCATTTTCCATTTTTGAGTTGGATGTATTTATCAAGTGCCGGCTCATTTGGAAAGAGTCCGGTAGCAATATCATCGCCGATGACACAAACCATCGCACTGCTGGCGGATTCTGCAGGTGTAAAGAACCGTCCCAAGGAGAGACCGCCTGATGCAGTCTGCAGGTAGTCATGGTTTGTTCCAAGAGAAAATACCTGTTCCAGGATTCGATCCCTGTATTTTGCCGATGCCTGATAGGTTGACATCTGCGGAACTGCGAGGAGAAGTTCTGATCGAGAATTGGCTGAAATAATTCTATTGAGCTGATCGGCATATTCTGTTTTCAGGTCCGGGCGGTTGCGGTAGAGCCACCATTGTCCCATCGTGGTCCACGATGTTTTCTGGACATAGATGACATCATAGCCGAGCATGGCCAGGCTTTTATCAAATCCCCGATCGATGCCGTTGATCGCAGTGCCCATCATGGTAATGGCAACAATACCGATGATGACCCCCAGTGCGGTCAGAAAAGACCTGATTTTATTTCCTCTGATCTGGAAAAGAGCCATTTTCAGGCTCTCTGTGGTTTCATAGCGAAACTGTCGGTAGGTCAGCTTCATTGCTTGTTGTCGCTTTCTATTTTTCCATCCCTGAGCCGGATGACTCTGCGGGTGTAGCGGGCAATATCCTCTTCATGGGTAATAAGGATGATGGTATTTCCTGCATCGGACAGTGCTCCGAAAATATCCATGATATCGTGACTGGTCGCAGTGTCGAGGTTTCCTGTTGGTTCGTCGGCAAGTATGATCGAAGGTTTATTGATCAGTGCCCTTGCTATGGCCACTCTTTGAATCTGGCCACCAGAAAGTTCAGCCGGCTTATGAGTAATCCTGTCACCGAGACCTACTTTAACAAGTGCTTCAGAAGCTCGTTGTTCACGCTCTTCAGGCGGAACGCCGGCATAGATTAAAGGGAGTTCGACATTGCGAAGGCAGTTAAGGCGCGGGAGCAGGTTAAAGGTTTGAAAAACAAAGCCGATTTCCTTATTCCTGATACGGGCAAGCTCATCTTCGTCCATTTCAGCAACATGCTGTCCGTTGAGCTCATACCTCCCTGAAGTCGGGGTATCAAGACAGCCGATAATATTCATGAGCGTTGATTTGCCGCTGCCGGATGGTCCCATGATCGCAGTGTAGTCATTGCGCTTGAAATCAAGGTTGATCGAGTCGAGCGCCCTGACCTCCTGATCGCCCATGGTGTAGAATTTACAGAGCGATTGCATAATGATGATAGCCGGCGACTGCACTCGGGGGCTATCGTTGCTGCTGCTTGACAATGGATCCTTCTTTGAGCTGGCTGGTAATGGCTGTGTAGCTTCCTGAAACAACCTCTTCTCCTTTTGTGAGTCCTTCTGTGACGATAATATGGGTATTGTCTGTTGTTCCTGTTTTAACCGGACGGAATGATGCTTTGCCCCCTTTGATGATAAATACCCCTTGCCGGCTGTCGGGTGCTTTGGGTTTAGCTGCAATGGTGACGGATTTGTCGGGACTTTCGTTTTCCGGGGTTTTGGTTGTACTTCTGATGGTTACACTTTGAATCGGGACAACAAGAGCGTTTTTAACACGTTGTGATTCAATATCTGCTGTAGCACTCATGCCCGGTTTAAGCAGGCGATGATGGTTTAAGATGTGAATCTTGACCGAAAAATTGGTTACCTCTTCCTGAGTTCCTGTCGCTTTAGATATGGCTGAATTCGATATTTCATGCACCACTCCCTGGAATATTCGATCACCGAAAGCGTCGACTTTAATGGAGACAGGATTACCTGGCTTGACATTGATTATATCGTTTTCATTAACCTCTACTTTGACCTGCATGCTGTCGAGGTTGGCAAGCCGGAGTACTTCGGTGCCGGGGAATTGCCCTGTACCGACAACACGTTCACCAAGCTTATTGTTAAGAACGATGATTGAACCGCTGATCGGCGCACGGACCACAGTCTTTTTCAAACGATCCTGATTCTGGTCAAGAAGGCTTTTATTTTGTTCTATCGCATGAAGTGAGGCTTGGTAGAGTGCACGGGCACCTTCGGCATTTGTTTTGGAAGCCAGGTAGTCAGTTTCGGAGATAAGTTTATCCTTGAAAAGGAGTTGGGCTTTCCGGAAATCATCTTCCGACTTCATTTTTTTCGATCGTGATTCAAGGCTTTGCGATTTTGCTGAATTAAGCTGTGCAAGGCTCTGTTCAACCTGATTGATATAGAGGTCGGGCTGAATTTTAAGCAGCAGATCACCTTTTTTTACGTTTTGTCCATCCTGGATGGGCAGTTCGAGAATTTCACCAGAGACGTCAGGCGAGATGGCAACGACAAGAACAGGTTCTATTTTTCCCGTTGCGGTAACAATATGGACAACCTCTTTTATTGACGCCTTTTCAGTTGTGACTTCTATGGGTTTTTCCCGCAGGCTGAGAAACGTAAAGATTGCTCCGCCTGCAACGAGAAGTGCAGCAAGGGTGATCAATATTGTTTTGCGGTTCAGCAGGGATTTTTGTTTGCTCATGGATATCTTACTGGATTATTTTGTCTATGGTATGGGTATGGTTCCTGTCGCATAATCAAGAACGCTTTTTTGAAGCGCAAGATTATAGGTGGCCTGCGACAGATTGGAGCGTGCATTGAAAAGAGATGTCCGCGCAGTGCTGAGTTCAACAAAGCCGGTTGCTCCGAGTTCATACTTTCTTTTGATGTCTTCAAATGCAGAACTTGAAGCGGTTAGACTCACTTTTGATGTTTCGATTTGCATTAATGCTGATGCATAGTCATTTGTCGCCTGTTGAATATCAATGACGATATTATTTTTCAGATCATCATAATCAAACTTCTGGTTGAGATGGTTGACTTTAGCTGATTGGACATTGTAGCTTGTTTGAAATCCATCAAAGATCGACCAACTGAGGCTCAGTCCAACCGAATATCCTATTGAGTTTCGAAGCTGATCTGAAACCGGTGGATAGGAGTACTCTATGCTTGATCCGCCATAGCTCTGGCGGAGGAAGTCTGTGCCTGCCGTGCTCGCATTGGCGTTAAGTGCCAGATGAGGATACCAGGCAGATCTTGATTGCGTTATCTGCCATTTTGCTGCCCTGGTTTCAAGCTTTTTGCTTTTCAGGTCGCTTCGTCCTTCAAGAGCAATGGTGACAAGAGAATCGATATCAGGTTTCGATGAAAGTACTCTGATCAGTTCTTTAGGGTTAGAGTCAAGAGTAATTCTGGTACTGGGATCGATCTGCAGGCGGCGGAGCAATTCAAGTCTGCTGCGCTGCATTTTTGTTTCAGCCTGAATAACAGAAAGGCCGCTTTCTGCAGCAGCAGCCTGTTGCTGATAGAGATCGGTCCGGGATTTAAGCCCGATCTGAAATTGCCGGTCAGTAAGCGTAAGCTGATCTTTAATCGAAAGAAGATTTTCTCTGGCAATATTCAGGAGATCACGGTTCATAAGTACTTGATAATAATACTGGGTAACATCATAGACGATGGTCTGCAGTGCCCGTGAAAGGGTGTATCCTGCTGCTTGTTCTTTATCGAGTGCTGATTGCAGCGATGCGTAATCACTGAAACCGTTGAAAAGATTCAGGGACGTTGTCAGTGAGAGATTAACCGTTCCACTCTCACTCTTTATTTTCAATGGAGGAGCATCCAGGTAGTATTGAACGTATGACTGGCTTAGCGAAGAGGGGGTATAGGTAGCTGAAACAGAAATCTTCGGAAGAAAATTACCGTAACTTCTCAGGACATCGGAACCCTGCAGCTTCAGGTTTGATTTTGCTTTTTTTGCTGAAGTGGCATTATTCAGCGCTATCTCTATGCAGTCACCGAGAGAGAGCGTTTTTTCCTTCACTTCTGAGCCCATGACAGAGCAAGGATGCGCAAGAACTAGCGCGGATATAAAGAGGAATAGAAAAACCCGTGAAACCAAAATGCTGTAAGCTAACCGTTTAGATTGTTCCATTTCGCCAATGGTAATATAATGACTTCTATACGTTAAGAGAGGTTAAATAGTTCCATTGATTGAAGTTCTCCTTTCGCTTTTTCAGCTTAGAGATGGTCAAGAAGTGAGTCAATCTCTTTTTGGTACTGATCAGCATTCTGTGGTTTCAGGTGTATGAGAAGCGTATAGATTTTTATGGCTTTTTTATAGGCACCCTGGGCCGTGAAAAGGCTGGCTAGGCTTTCAGTGGGAACAGCAATAGTTGTATCGTCTGAAAAAGGCTGTTTTTGTTCAAGGATGGATGTCGGGTCTGAGTTTTCCGTTGTCTGAACCGGATTAAATTGCATAAGTGCCGCTGTAAGCTGTTCAAGTTCGTCAGAAATGGGATCGAACAATGGCAATGGGGTAGAGTATTCTTCGCCATGGCCTGAAGCTTGAAGGTCAAGGAGCTCTTTCCATGCCACCTGGTTTGCAGGAGCAATGGTGCAGCACTTTCGTAAATATTCTCCGGCGAGAGAGTGCTTATTCAGGCCTTGGAAGGCTTTCGCACACAACAGGTGAAAAAGATATGAGTCAGGAAAATAGTCTGAAAACAACATGAGTTTATCAAGACCAGACTGGAATTCTCCTCGGGAAAGGTCAAGCGAAACCTCCGCAAAAAAAAGGTGTGGTTTACTGATCATGGCTGTCCCATCTTCAAGATCGGGATCAGCGGGTATAATGGACATGATCATAGACCAATAGAGTTAAAGGTCTTGCTGTTTTCCTGTGCGAGTTGGATAAGTCGCTCAACAAGTTCAGAAAAACTTATGCCGGTAGCCTCCATGAGTCTCGGAAACATGCTGATATCGGTGAATCCTGGAATGGTATTGACTTCGTTGAGGACGATGTTTCTACTGTTTTCGTCAACAAAAAAATCAACCCTTGACATACCCTTGCATCCCAGAGCTTTGAATGTCTTGAGTGCTGCACTTTGTACCTCTTTTTGGAGGTCATCCGGAATCCGGGCCGGGATGAAGAGCTTTGCAGCGTTGTGCATGTATTTGTCCTCATAGTCATAAAAATCGCCCCCAGGCTCGATTTCACCGCATATTGAAGCTTGCGGCTGCTCATTGCCAAGTATGGCAACTTCTATTTCCCTTCCCGTAATTGCTTTTTCAACAAGTACTTTTGAGTCCAGAGAACAGGCGCTTTCAAGAGCGTGCGGCAGTGCTTCGGTGCTGTGTACTTTTGATATACCCACTGAAGAACCAAGATTTGCCGGTTTGACGAAAAACGGGTATTCGAATTGTTTCTCGATTTCTTTATGAGCCGCCTCGGGGTCAGCATGGTAATCAGCGCTGAAAAGCGTTATTGATGGCGCGACAACAAGGCCGGCATCAGCTGCGCACAGTTTCGTGAGAGCTTTGTCCATGGTGAGAGACGAGGCGAGAACTCCGCACCCTGTGTAAGGAATGCCGCAGGTATCAAGAAAACCCTGTATGCGGCCATCTTCGCCATACGAGCCATGGAGTGCGATAAATGCAACATCAATCCCTGCTGTCTTGAAATCAAAGTCGAAGGGCTTTTGACGGGCCTGTTGTACCATGTCGTTGAGGGTTGAGGAAACTGCGGCCTGCGATGAAGCTCTCAAGAGAGCAGAGAGATCAAGGTTCAGAATGTCACGTGCTATGCCTTCCGAGAGCCATACGCCATCACAGGTGATATAAACTGGAACAACCCTGTAACGCTGGGTGCTGATGTTTGCTGCTATTGATTTTGCAGAAATAATCGATATTTCATGTTCAGCTGACTTGCCTCCAAAAATGAGAGCAACAGATATAAGTGGCATGAGTGCTTCTGTGACGGTTAAGGATGGTAAGTAGTAATTAATGATTGTCTTCGTCAACAACGGGCGGAACATCCGCAGATTTTCGCAAAATACCCGTATCGAAGGACAGAAACAATGTAACAGGCAAAAATAATCAGAAAATGAGTTTTCGGCTTTCAAAGAGCGTGATGCCCATCAGGGGTATAACTCTCTCTGAGTGCGATCTCTCTCTTTTTGTTGCAATATCCTTTTCAGCTATCTTACCCTGTTATCAGTTAGCGTTTTTTCATGTATTCGTAAGGATTTTTCTGTTGAATGCCCCTTTTTCCAAGGTTTATTGTGTTGATACCGGTGCTCATGCTGGCGAAGAGAATATGGAGTTCGACCGTCGGATCATGGCGGCATTTCTTGATGGCCGGTTTCAGCAGAAATTTGGTCAACAGAGTTCTCTCTGGCGCTTTTATGCTTGGCGTCCTTATGCGATTACTTTAGGCTACAATCAGCCCTCTTCGGGGATTGATACCGAAAAATGCCGGCAGGCTGGTGTTGATGTTGTCAGAAGACCGACAGGTGGACGTGCGGTTTATCATGCGGATGAGTTTACCTACAGTTTTTTTTCAGACTCTTCTGAACAGAATTCTGAGATATACAGGATGGTGCATGAAGTAATCCAGCAAGCACTCGAGCCTTTGGGCATTCATGCAGAGTTCTGCCGTTCCACTCTTCAGAGGTCGCAGGGAGCACAAAATGCAGGCTCTGTCAGCTGTTTTACTGCCTCTGCCAAATATGAATTACAGGTTGCAGGAAAAAAATTGGTCGGTTCAGCACAGCGCAAAACCAGGAATGTTCTTTTGCAACATGGCTCGCTTCCACTTTCGGGTCGCCACAGGGAGCTTTGCGGGTTTATTGCTTTTTCAGAAGAGAGCGATCCGGAAAATATCAGAGAGGAAATGGAGCGAAAGACAATCTCTCTGGAAGAGATTCTTGGCTACATTCCACAATACGACCTTTTGACTGAACTGATGCATAGTGCACTTAGATCACTGCATGGCACGAACGTTGAAGTACTTCATCCGGATCAGTTATCAGATATTCTTTAAGATAATCACTATTACATCAATTAAGCGAGGATGACTATGAACAGAAGCGCTCAGCAGAAAGCCGCACATGTTACAACAAGACGACTGCTTGACATGAAACAGGCCGGTGAGAAAATATCGGTATTGACAGCCTACGACTATACGACAGCAAGAATTCTTGATCGTGCAGGTGTTGATGTTCTTCTTGTAGGCGATTCAGCAAGCAATGTTTTTTCAGGTCACAGCACCACCCTTCCTATCACGATTGATGAGATGATCTATCATGCGAAAGCAGTAGTAAGGGGAGTGAAGGACGAGAGCAACAGGGCGATGGTGGTTACCGACATGCCGTTTATGAGCTATCAGCTTTCAGGCGAAGAGGCACTGCGCAATGCTGGAAAAATCATGAAGGAGCATGAGTGCGATGGAGTAAAGCTGGAAGGAGGGAGGATTATTGCCGAAACCGTCAAAAGAATTACCGATGTTGGTATTCCCGTTATGGGTCATCTCGGTCTTATGCCGCAGTCGATTTATAAGTACGGGAGTTACAAGGTAAGAGCCCAGGAAGGCATGGAGGCACAAGAGCTGCTTGATGACGCCAGAATTCTCGAAGAAGCAGGAGCCTTTGCTGTTGTGCTTGAAAAAATTCCATCTGCTCTCGCCGCCGAAGTGACACGTTCACTGACCATTCCCACCATCGGTATCGGTGCCGGGCCTGAATGTGATGGTCAGGTTCTTGTCGTAAACGACATCCTCGGGCTGAACCGGGAATTTCACCCCCGTTTTGTCCGTCAGTACGCGGATTTAAATACTGTTATAGAAAATGCAGTCCGTCAGTACGTTCATGATGTAAGGGAAAAGGAGTTCCCTGCGGCTGATGAAAGTTACTGAGTGTTGCGGGCTCTCGCTTTTTTCTGTTTAATAACTTGCTGAAAAGATTGTACTTTTCGGAGATATACGCCAACATGGCTTTCGTGTGCCTGTAGGCATAACCTTTTTCTGATGTAGGATATTTTTATATATGGATGATACCGGCAAAAAAAAGGTTCAAAAACGCTATCCTCCTTTTCTGAAAAACAGTTCTCAGGATCGCCTTCCACTGTTTTCGTTTGTATCTCGTTCATTCGTCCCCTCCGTTTTTACCGTGATGAACATGGTTTCCGGCTATATCGCAATTGTTATGGCGGGAGAGGGGAGCTTTATGATGGCGTGCTGGTTTATTATTCTTGCAGCTTTTTTTGACACCATCGATGGTTTTGTTGCCAGAATGACCAATGGTATTTCTGATTTCGGCTTTGAGCTTGACTCGCTTTCAGATCTTGTCTCTTTCGGAGCAGCTCCAGCGTACCTTGTTTACAAATTTGGTCTTGAAGGGTTACCCGGCATTACCGGTATTTTAGTCAGCTCTTTGCTTATGATTGGCAGTGGACTGAGACTCGCGCGCTTTAATATCAGTATGATCGGCTATACCAAAGACTCATTTTCCGGTCTTCCGACTCCAGCCCAGGCATTAACCATTGCCGGATTTATTCTCTGGATGAGCGTGGACCCGGTTTTCCCTGCCCAGTCGATGCAGCCTGTTCTCGCACTGCTCTCTACAGGGCTCGCCATACTTATGGTCAGCAAGGTGAATTATGATACGTTACCCAAGCCTACGGTTGAGTCTTTCCGGCAGAAGCCTCTGCAAATGTCGCTCTATATTGTGGCCATTTTCTGTGTTCTCCTCTTTCATGCCAAGGCTTTTTTTCTTGCCATGTTGTTGTATATTCTGCTCGGAATTGTAAGGTCGTTCACTTTGATGTGCCGTCAATGGCAGCTTTGAATTTTTCTTCCATTCAACTATACGTGTGATAATGCCCTATACTGCAAAAATAAAGGTTACCCTAAGGCAGTCTATTCTTGATGTTCAAGGAAAAGCCGTAGAGCATGCTTTGAAAAATCTTGGGTACGGTACCGTGGAGTCAGCCAGAATCGGCAAATATATCGAAGTGACTATCAATGAAGAGGATTCTCTTCAAGCTGAACGCATCGCCAATGAGATCTCCCAGAAACTGTTATCGAATCCAGTCATGGAAAATTATTCCTTTGAGCTGGAGCACGTTAAATAAATAGCATTCAACTATGGCTGATGTACTTGTAGGTGTTGTTGTATTTCCCGGTTCAAACTGTGATCATGATACTGAGTATGCTGTTGCTTCGTTTGAGGGTGTCAGGCCAGTTATGCTCTGGCATAATGAGCACGATCTGAAAGGAGCAAAGGCTATTGTCCTTCCTGGCGGGTTTTCTTATGGCGACTATCTTCGAGCCGGATCAATTGCCCGGTTTTCACCAATCATGCAGGAGGTTATAGAGTTTGCTCGCAAAGGTTTTCCTGTACTTGGCATCTGCAACGGGTTTCAGGTTCTGCTTGAAAGCGGACTTCTTGAAGGAGCACTTTCGAGGAACAGAGATAAAAAGTTTCTCTGTTGCCAGACAAATATCAAGCCTGTGAATTGCTCCACCATTTTTACCGGCCAGTATAAAAAGGATGACGTTCTCAGCATTCCAATCGCTCATGGGGAAGGGAACTACTTCGCCCCTTCTGAAGTAATCGAAAGCCTCGAAGAGCACAACCAGATTGTTTTTAAATACACCAATGCTGCTGGTGAGGTGACCGATGAAGCTAATCCTAACGGTTCACTGCAAAATATTGCCGGAATCATCAACCGGCAGGGGAATGTACTTGGTCTGATGCCTCATCCTGAAAGAGCCAGTGAAAAGCTTCTGGGATCTCTCTTGACGGACGACCGCTATTCCAGTCCCTTTACCATCATATCTCCGGAGTCTAAAGGGCGGTAGTGTCTGTAATAATCGAAAAAAAATGTAGGTTGGGGTGATTCCTGAACCCCAACAAAACTAAAGCTGTTCTGAGAGGATAACTCTTTTCCACCTGCAGGTAACGTTTGCCTCCCATCTCTTATCTCAGCAATAAATTGAGGTGTACTTAATTTTTAAAGACCTCGAAAGCAGCCTCCGCCAATTCTCTCAAACACCATGAAACCTTTACCAGTTACTCCCGGCATTTTGAATGTCGCTCGCCGTGTCGTCTGGTTCAAAACACCAGAGAAAGAACTAGCCGATCCGGTGCACTTTCTCGCGCATGTGATGACATTTGGCACGCCTGAAGACTTCAAAGCACTGCAAGGTATCGTAGGCAAAGACGAATTTCTTGAAGTTTTGGAAAAAGCACCACCCGGCGTTTTTGATGTTCGCTCGTGGGCATACTGGAACCTGAAATGTGGACGGCAGCCAACCCCGCCTTTACCAACGCGAAGTTACACAAGATGATTTTAAAAATCATCCATCACCACTCCCTCTTAACTTGCCCACTGCCAACTATCTTACTGACTCTTATCCCCGGCCTCGATGTCAAGGTGCAATGGTTGACGGCAGAGGATGATCTTGTAAGCGAGGAATGCGAAATGAATGATCAGGAAGTCAGAGAGATCGGTGATGAGTTTCCGAGCGGTGCTACTGAGCCGCCTCAGCATCCGAATTGCCGGTGTGTAATCCTGAAAGTCGGATAAAGCGCACACATTACCTGAAAACATCGCCATATGAGCACGATTTCCAGAAAAATCGTGCTTTTTTCTTGCTTTATAACGTGTACGTATGTATTATAAAGAATACACTATAAACAGGAGTAAACC
>CAIXLG010000199.1 GCA_903920215.1 uncultured Chlorobiaceae bacterium | reverse complement strand
TAGTTTGTTGTCTTCTTCCTGAAAATATTCTATTCCCTCAGTGATAAGCAGGGCAATATAACGTTCGTGGAGGGTTGAGGTTTATAGCGCCTTTATCGCTGTTTTCAAATTCCTTCGTCTTGGTTCAAGAATGTTCCGGAAGCATACCAATCGATGGATGCTTTTCTGGCTCGCTTGATATCTTCTTCGTCAGTTGAAATTTGTCTTGTCGCGCCATCGAGATAGCAACGAACCTGCCAGTTTAGACCTGTACTTTTTGCGCGTGCTGTCCATCGCCAAAGTGTAAGGGCTCTTCCACCCATGTTGATGGTTATTCTTTCAGTTGTTCCTTTGCTATCAGTGGATCTACCGTCACTTCCTTTTGTAGAAACAGCCATCCTTCACCTATGGGTTATAGGCAGGAATAACTTCAAAGAAGAAAAGGATTCTGTTATGTAAAAAAGGGAGCTTGAAAGGGGAGTGTCGATTACTAATCAGATTACTAAAAAGTAAAGCCAGCTAAGTGTTAAAAATATTTACAGTTAACAACGGTACACTTACGCGCACAACGGTTTTCGAGACCGTCCGATTCAACCACTCTCGCACCTCTCCGTATTACATTCTGGTTGCCGATTTTTGAGCTGTTCCTCCTGACTTCGCCAATTAGTGCGGAAACTCAGGGTTCAAGAGGTTGATGAGTTCGCTGTTGGCCAATTCGTGGGTATCCATGCGCAGGATGTGCACTTCCCCGGTGAGTTCATCACGGATATTGGCCTCATGAACCTGCCACAGCTCATCCCGGATTTGTCGTAATGACCGCCCTGTTTTGATCTCCAGATACTTCCCCATCATCAAGGCCATGAAGCAAACGAGTATATGAGATCGGATTGCCTCCTGCGTGCGATGGAAAATGGGTCTGGCTTTCAGGTCTGACTTGCTCATCCGAAATGCCTGTTCTACATGCCAGAGGTCCCGGTAGTAAGCGACGATTTCAGCGCCGGAAATCTCTTTTTCCGGTATGTTGGTGACATAGCCTTTGATCCCCAGCAGCTTCTCTGCTTTTGCCTGAAGGGCCGTATCGAAGATGAAAGGCTTGTCTTTCTCTTCGGATTTCTTCACGAACTTGGCCCGCCGGCCAGGTTCGTTGCGCTCAAGGAGCTTGAGCGCCCGTTCCACTTGCTTGTCAAACTCGCGTTTGTCCTTCTTGTAGCGCGCTTCAGAGAACTCGCAGATGACAGAGACTTTCTTTTCAGCATAGGCATAGCTGAAGCGCCGTAGTGCCTTGTCAGTGCGGGGCAGTTCTTTGTGGATCTGGTCAATGAAGCGGATCGAGGTGTTTGCCAACCGTGCACCTACGATGTAGCGATACTTTTCTTCCTCAAGTTTCTGCATGTTGTTTTTCGAGAGCATCGCCGCATCAGCGACAATGACCGGCTTGGTTTCTCCAACGCGCGCCTGGAAGCGATGGACAACATCCAGCATCGTATGGCCTTCGAAGGTGTTGCCTTCAAATACTTCGTGCATCACCGGAAAACCCGAACGGGTGGTGATGAGGCCAATGACGATTTGCGGCTGCTGGGGTTTGTTGTCCTTGGAGAATCCTGGTTTCTGAAAGTCGTATTCCTTGAAGGATTCGAAGTAGAGCGTGGTGACATCGTACAACACCAGGCAAAAGTTCTCTTTCAGATCATTCCGGGCCGTCTTGATGGCAGCCGTTTCGATTTCATCCTGATACTCAAGGAGCCTCGACAGCATGCGATAGGCAGTTCGTTCGATGTAAGAGACGTTGAAGTACCGCAGCAGCAACTCCAGGGTGCGCATCTTTGAAGTCGGTTCAATGATGCGCATGAGCGCCAGATCCAGATACAGCTCCGGCAAGCCCTCAAGGCCGCATTTTCGGGCACAGGCAAGCAGGACGTTTCGGGAAAACTGGTGCGTTACGCTGATAAGCTTGGCGTGGGATAGATCCAGTTGGGGGGTGGGTATGGCCGGCGCCGATATCCCGGCAAACATGTTCGGTTGTCTGCGATGCGCTTCGGCATAGGATTCAGCCTCAGCCAGCAAGAGATCGCATTCACGTTCGCTGTGAGCGCTGCCTATGTGCTTGATGATGGCACGCTTCTTTCCCTCATTACGGACAACCTGAACGGCGGTTGACCCAGAGGCGGTTTTAACCTTCCGGATTGTCAAGTCCCCACGCATGGGGAAAAGATATAATTAGTGCGGATATTGACGAATTCAAAAATACTAACCCTCTGATAAATAACGAGTTATTTTCCGGAGGGTACGATTTAAGCGAAATGTGGCGAAGTCAGGAAATAAATGGTTTTCCCGCTGAGCGGACGATGGGGGGGTTTCTGACTCTGTTTTGTGGGCAACGGCTAAAGATGTCGTCGCCGGGAATGTTGAAGGTTCCTTGGGTGAGTATCCCGGGGAGAGTGTACCACTGATCTACTTTGATTTCCATTCGCACTGAGTCTCGCCAGCTGCCTCAACATCTTCTTCAAACTTGAATATCTTGCCGTCTTTCTTCCGAATGTATCGAAACTCGTTCAATCGTGCACCCTGGCTGACAATGATATAGGTTCCGCCAGCACCGACTGATGTCGTTTCTTCCCATTGGGATTCAAACTCAGATGGCCGTCTGCCCGTCACGCGCCTTAATTCCTTCTCGTTCAATAGCTGAACGGCAATGCGACCACTTCCGTTTTGGTAAGTGACATACCCCAACTGCTTGTCATCGGCAGGAAAAGTAAATTGGAGACGAACCGGATGTTTCAGGCCAATTGACTTAAGACATCTGAAGTTATTTTCATTTGCTACGACCGGATTACAGACGAGAACAGCGGCTATGACGATCGCAATTTGTTTCATTGGTGAC
>CAIXLG010000198.1 GCA_903920215.1 uncultured Chlorobiaceae bacterium | reverse complement strand
CCACTTGCCCCTCTCCGCCTGCTACTGGCAGATTCAGCGTCCCCTCACGGGTCTGCCTACAGTTTATCTGCGGGTACGTTTCCGGTAGCTTCACACAGGCGGATTACTCTGCCTGCATGTACCAGTGTGGGCAACTGACGGTACAGTTGGTTCAAAGAACAGTTCAGTTCCGCGACTTCACGTCGCACCATTTGCTTTCCTCCCGTTGAGCAGGTTCTCCAATATTCCTGTAGCGCGAGACCCCGAGGAAGTCTGCCCGCTTTCGCGTAGGGTAATGTTGCAACCCCTATCCATCCGATTACCGGGTGGCATTCGCTTTCTCCTCGATCTTTTGCCCACATTTCCATGGTCGTCCCTTACGGTTCAATTGCCCGACATAATCGGGCGGAAGTATGGGTTTACCGTGTTCCTTGTTGTGAAGTAATGAATGATTTAGGCTCTGTCTTTCCGCCGATGGGTTTATTGTCAGTGTGAATCCAAGGATTAAGGAGTTCACCTACCCATATACCTTTTGGTTCAAGCCTATCAGCAACTTTGGCTTGTTGTCCTTGACGACGTTTATCAACAGTTCACATATGTTAGCCATGTCATCCTGACCTTGCCCCTCTCCGTCTGTTGCTGGCAGATTCAGCTTCTCCTCACGGATCAGCCTACAGTTTCCTGCGGGTACGTTTACCAATAGCTTCACACAAGGCAATTGCTTATCCTGCATGTACTGGCGGTCTCAACTGACTGAACAGTTGGTCTGTTTGTCAGACAACTCCACAACAAGACTTTCACGTCGCACAGTCCTATAGGACCCATAAGACCTATAGGTCCTATTTTTTGTTTTTCTAAATACGCCTATTACAGTATTTTATTTCTAATAAAATACTGTATATTTATCAGACACATCAATACTATCAGCTCTCAAACCAGCAAATCCCTCAATGATTGAATCTATCAGAATAGCAGGCGTCGCAAGTTATAGCCAAACTCCTGAGTTTTTGACCGGGTTATCCAGATTTAATTTTCTCTATGGCTCTAATGGATCAGGGAAAACAACGATTTCCCGAGTGATTGCCGATGATGCAGGGTTCCCCGCCTGCAGTGTGACCTGGAACGGTATAAAGTTGCAGACGATGGTCTATAATCGCGATTTTGTCACAAAGAACTTCAGCCAATCATCAGAACTCAAAGGAATTTTTACTCTTGGTGAAAAAAATATTGACAGCATAAAGAAACTTGCTTTTGCAAAGGGTGAACTTGATGCCATCGTAATGAAAATCGAATACATGCATTTTGTCCTGCATGGGAAAGATGGCACCGGAGGCAGAATGGGTGAGTTGGCCGCCCTGGACGAAAATTTCAGAGAGAGGTGCTGGTCTTTTTACAAAAAGTACAAAGATAAGCTTTACGATGCGTTTGATGGTTCGCGAAGCAGCAAAGAGAAGTTCAAAGAGAGGATTCTAAAGGAGCGGACTTTCAATTCATCACCAATAAAGTCTTTAGCTGTGCTCGAAAAAAGAGCAGAAACACTCTTTGGTCCAACTCCGACTATCGAACAAGCCCTCCCGTCCATAGATGCCGTACAAATTATTGGACATGAATCAGCTGCTATTCTCAAGAAGAAAGTAATTGGAAAGGAAGACGTTGATATAGCAGCGATGATAAAAAAATTGGGCAACAGTGACTGGGTCCGGGAAGGTCGTGATTTTCATGATGAAAACAAGATGCTCTGCCCATTTTGCCAACAGAACACAACAGAAAAATTCGCACAAAGTTTGAACAGCTATTTCAATGAGGCATTCAAAGAAGAGAGTAAAGCCCTTGATGATCTCTACATCAACTACATGGACGACTCTGCTCAACTTCAGCGACAGATTGCATCACTCATAGCAACACCATGCAAGTTTCTTGATGTCGAAAAGCTGAAAAAAGAAAAGGAATGTCTGGATATCTGGTTCATAATGAATCTTCAGCAGCTGACTTTTAAAAAGAAAGAGCCAAGCCAGGTAGTAGAGTTGCAATCCATCACTGATGTGGTGTTTACCATCAAAACTCTTATCGATGAAGCAAATGCGCTGACTGCTGAGCATAACAGGATGGTTGACAATCTCGGTCAGGAGCGAACTCAATTGACAGCGCAGGTCTGGAAGTTTATTCTCCATGAAGAGCTCAAAACTGATTTGATGGAATACGACTTTAGGCGTAATAGCCTGAATAAAGCTATTGCAGATGTGACAGCACAAATTGCAACTGCAACAATATCCCGGCGCGACAAGATGGCTGAAATCAGGGCGCTTGAAAAGAGTACGACAAGCGTCCAACCTGCTCTAGATGAAATAAATGCACTGTTGTTATCTGTCGGCTTTGAGTGTTTCTCACTTGCAATGGCCAACAATAGAACAGGTTACAAGTTAATAAGGGCAGATGGTTCAGATGCGAAAGAATCATTGAGTGAAGGCGAATCGTCATTACTTTCCTTCCTCTACTTTTTTCATCTTCTGAAAGGCACTAACACAGAGTCCGGTATGACCATGGATCGCGTTGCTGTCTTTGATGACCCGGTTTCCAGCCTGGACAATGATATCCTCTTAATCGTCGCTGGTCTCATCAAAGGGTTATACAAAGAGATGCAGGCTGGAAGGGGCAACATCAAACAACTGTTTATCCTTACCCACAACCTCTTTTTTTATAAAGAGGTCACCTTCAACCCCGACAACCTGCACTTCAGCCGGCACGAGTCAACATTCTGGATAGTCCAAAAGACTGGCCTTTCATCAAAGATACAGAGGCAAATGCTATAAGTCCTATGAGAAAACCCCGCCAACTGCTCTCAAATCAGAAGTCTGTCCATGCCCTTGTTATTGGAAAAGATTAAGAGTTTCGCGAACTTAACCCAGAGCAGATTTTGCTAATAGACACCTTTTAATGAGTGCAATTAACGATGCCTGCATCGGTTTACATTGAATCATCCGTTATCAGCTACCTCACTGCGAGGCCAAGTTGCGACGTTGTTACTGCCGCACGCCAGGCAATAACGCTCGATTGGTGGCACAATCAACGGCACAACTATGAGGTTTATATTTCAGCGTTGGTTGAAGAAGAAATTTCATCGGGTGATCCGGCTGCTGCTGAACAACGAGTAAAGGCAGTCTTATCAATACCAAGTGTGGCAATATCTCCCGAAGCGCAAGTTATAGCGGCCAGTTTGATTGCATCAAAGGCTATACCTCCCAACTGCGCAGAGGATGCCATGCACATTGCAATAGCAGCCGATCAAGGAACGGAATATTTACTAACTTGGAATTTCAAACACATTAACAACGCAGAAACCAAGTCGCTTATTGCAAAAATCATTGAAGCAAGTGGCTATATCTGCCCCATCCTCTGTTCACCAGAAGAATTAGGAGTATTTAACAATGATTGATGATCCTGTTGTGGAAGAAATAAGAGCGCACCGGCAAGCTCATGCGGCCCGATTCAATTACGATTTGGTCGCAATTTTTGCTGCTGTGGTAGAGCGGGAAAAAAGCTCTTCGCGTCAAGTCATAAATCGCCCTTCCCGGCGAATACCTGAAACCCTCAAGGCTGAGACTTTGCCACAACCCAGTCAGCATCGGATAACGACTGACTGCTAAATCTCGCACCTGTACTTACACCGTATAGTCTCGCGTTCCTGCCGGATATCAGCCTTAATCTTGGTATTCGGGTTCACCAGCTCCTGCAAAAGAGCAGTGAACGTCCCCAAATAAAAGTTGCCGACAACAGGATGTGTCGGATAAGTTACTATCACGGTTATTTCTGGCGGGCGGCTCATGGTGTAGCTGAATTTGCCGCTTCCGGCAAAGGTCCATGCGTTTTTGCTGATGGCAAAAAGAAAAAGCTTGAATGCCAGCCGACCGGGCAGAAGTTTCACCAGTTTCTGGAATATTCCGGGAATACGTACCCTCAAAAGGTAGCGGGCTGTGCGTTCTCCCGATTCTTTCAGAATTCCTGCAGTTGCTGTATCACCGATCTCTTTCTGCAACGCGGTGACCATTGCGTGAAATTTTGACTCTTCAATCATCTCTGTCGGCAGGTTTCCGATGAAGTGCCCCTGTCCGATTTTTTTCAGTATTGTGTCAGCTTTGGTTTTGCCGAATTTTGCCTCAAGAGCTGCGACAGTCTGGATAATGGAATTCGGTCCTATTTTTGAAGGTGTACTCATTGTGTGGGAAAAAACCTGTTTTATTATCGTGATGGTATGATCTGTATATCGACATGCTGGGTTGTCCACCCTGCCCGAACTTTTACTGGTTCAGCAAAGAACCCGAATGCTTCAGCCGGTCTATAAGGCTCAATTGATCCAGGATTCCATTGCTGGTATGCGCCTGGCGGTTTGCTTCCTGACGGGATAAATGCACTGACGGTATAGCTGCCGGGAGGAAGTTCCGGGAACAGGTAGCGAAATGTTCCGTTCTTGTCGCAAAGTGCTGTCATGCTGAACGTTGATGCCGTGCCCGACAATTTCGCCTCTATCACTACATACTTGCCTGAAGCATGGCCGGTTCCGGAAATGCTTCCACTCTCTTGTTTCTCCGCTGTCCTGAATTGCGAAACCACCTGTTTTGCCTTGTCAGATTTTTCGGATGTGCCTGCCAAGTTTGCAGGATTGACGCTCACGCTGTATGATCGCCCGGGTTGAAATCCACTGACTGGTTTCAAGGCAAAAGTGCGAGGATCGATTTTTATCAATGAAAAACGAAGGTTGCTCTCAGCGCCGGACGTTGTTTCTGAAAGGGTTATTGCATGGCTGAGTTCGGACTCAGGCCACGGATCCGACAAGCTGATCACGACTGCCTTGCCAAGTGAAGGCCATGCCAGATCAAGGTATGCCGGATTACCCTTGTTTTCAGGAGCAATGGTTATCGAAAGCGGTCGCTTTACTGTTGGCCGGGCTGAGCCATAAAATGGAATCGTTCTGATTGTTCCCTTTCCATCTTCTGCTCTGTAACTGATGAGGTAGGGTTCATTAGGCTGGAGCTTAGCTGTCACAATAAGAAAGGTTCGCTCATAGAGTGTTCGATTTTTGCTGAACCAGGTAACAGCAGGAATCAGGGTATGAGACTCGGAGTGGCGAATCTCAAGCTTTTCAGGGTTGAAAGAGGTGATGTTGAGCGGACGGCCGAATGTGATTTCGAGCCTCTGCTCTTCAAGTGCCGCACATGATACAATCCCATCGGCAGAGCTGTGCAGGCCGTCAAGCCGGAACATCAGGTTGGAAGAGCCTGCGGGAATGAGGGAGGCATTGCTTAAGCCGACTTCTTCGATTTTGGAGTAATACCGCAGCTCATTCTTGCGGTTGTTAACGGCAAAGATTTTGAACAACCCTTTGCCTGTGTTCTTAAAAGAGAAGGCCCCGGAT
>CAIXLG010000197.1 GCA_903920215.1 uncultured Chlorobiaceae bacterium | reverse complement strand
TCTCCATCATAAATGCTTATAATGAGGTGTTATTACGCTTTTGATCAAGGATTGCCTGAATTTTTCAAATATTTTCGACCTTCAAATACCAATATAACGTATTATTATATAATATCATAGCGCCTTTTCGTTCAGGCACTACATAGCGTTCGTTAGCAATGTATTCAGCAGTCAGAAATGTCGTTTTTAACTCGGCATGGTTTCTCCAGTCTGCAGATTTTACCTTGGAATACCATTCATTGAGTGCTTGTATTGCGTCCGGGTATTTTGCTCCGAAACTGTTTAAGGCTGATTTTTTAATGATAACCATCAACGCACACTTTGTCCTGATTATTACTAAAATCGAAAATAAATTACATTATTCAAAAATATTTACAACCAGACCTTTCCGGTTAAGGATTAGATTCAGTTACTGAAATCAGGAAGAGTCTATAACGAGATACCACGGGAAAATTTGCGAGCAATAGCGACAATCAAAACAGGAATAGTACCTATAACGACTTATAAGAAATTAGGTTGGCAGGGGTGAGGAGAAGAAATAGATCCCTCACTTCGTATCGGGATGACAAGGGACGAAGTTGTGCAGGGATGACAGGTAGCATCTGTGCCGAAATGAAAATGAAAGCAGCGTGCGGGTTTTGTGGTTACGATATTGTAGAATATCGTTATAAGGTAACCCGGCAGCGCCGAGGCGTGCCGGATTGACTTATGACTTTGGAAAAAGCTCAGGCTTTTTCTACGATCTTGCGTTCTTTGACTTTCAGTGCAGCCTTGCCGGTACGTTTGCGCAGGTAGAACAGTTTTGCTCTTCTTGCCTTGCCGTGCTTGACTACGGTAACGCTCTCGATGTTAGGAGAGTTGACAGGAATGATCCTTTCAACACCGACACCGTGAGAAATCTTTCTGACTGTGATTGTTTTATTGCCACCTGCTCCCCTGTCGCTGATAACAATACCTTCGAAGGCCTGAAGTCTTTCTTTTTCGCCTTCAATAACCTTCAACTGAATCTTGACGGTATCGCCCGGATTGATTTCCGGAAAATCGGTAACGGCCTGGGTGGCTTCTACTAACTTAATTAACTGATCCATGACAACAACTATTTACGTTATTTTTTCTTTAATTCTTCTAAAACTCTATGATCAAGAAGATCGGGTCTAAGCTGGCGTGTTCTCTCAAGAGCATTCTCACTACGCCACTGTTCAATTTTACTGTGATGACCGTTCAGCAGCACTTCCGGAACTTTCATTCCCCTGAACTCCGAGGGTCGTGTATAGTAGACACTATCAAGCAACCCTGTCTGAAAAGAATCGGTCAGAGCTGACTCACTGTCACCAAGAACACCCGGTATTACCCTGACAACAGCATCCATAAGAAGCAGTGCCGGGATCTCACCACCTGAAACAACTACATCACCAATGGATATTTCCATGGTAATCAGATTCTGGCGGATCCTCTCATCAATGGCTTTGTAATGACCACAGAGAATTATCAGGTTCTGCATCCTCGAAAGCCTGTTTGCCATCGGCTGCTCAAACAACTTTCCGTCAGGGGTCAGAAAAATCACCTCATCATACTCTCTTTCAGCCTTCAAAGCTTCGATACAGGCAAACACCGGTTCGGGACGGATAACCATCCCTGCGCCACCGCCAAACGGTGAATCATCAACCTGCTTGTACTTTCCCAGTCCGTAATCATGCAGGTTATGTACATGAATGTCCGCATGGTTCTTTTTTCGGGCAATGCTTAACAATCCAGTGTCAAGCGTCGAATCAAAAAAACCGGGAATGACGGAAATAACATCAATCCTTATTGCGTTCATTGGCTGGGTATGGTTTCTGGCAAACTGTTCCGGGTCAACCATTCAGAGAAATTCATCGAATCTTGGTATCACTATGTGCTTTTCTCCAAGATTGAACTCTTCTACAAATTCATCTATAGCTGGCACCAAAATCTTTTTTTCACCGACCTTAACCTCATAGACTTCGTTCGCGGGCATCCTTACCACACTGGTAACAACCCCGACTTCCGTACGATTTCGGTCAAGAACCTTCATACCTATAATCTCGTGAACATACGCACGGTTTGCAGGCTGAGGCAAAAGCTGATCTTCAGTAACAAACAGTTTCCAGCCTGCGAGGGCCTCGGCTTTTTCCATCGTGTCAATTCCTTCAAAGAACAACCATGCAAATCCTGCTGCAAGAGCGGCTTTTTTTACCTTCAACCGCTCTACAGAATCCTCGGATTTACCCGCGTAATACTCCCGGCGAGAGAGAAAAGTTTCAGGAAAGTCGGTGACGAGTTCCACCTTCACTTCACCCTGCAACCCTTTCGGCTTGAGAATGACTCCTGTTATATAGAGTTCCATTCCGACCTCACCGTAAAAAAGTTAATCTCAGGCTTCTGCGCCTGCTGCTTTGGCTTCTGCCGCTTTTTTGGCAGTACGACGATGAGTCTTGAGTGCAAGGCGCTTCTGGCGTCTTACAGTCTGATGCTCCTGCCATTTTTCCATCTCTGCTGTAATGTCAGCCTCACTGCGACCCATGCTCTTGAGCCTGAGTTCGTAGAGCAAACCTGTAGTCCGGATAAGGCTGTAAACAGTTGCTGTTGGCTGTGCGCCAGTCTGCATCCAATATTCAATACGGTCTTTCTTAATAGTGACAGCATGTGGTTTTGCTGTAGGTTCGTAATGGCCTACAACCTCAAGAAATTTGCCGTCCCGTGGTGAGCGCGCATCGGCAACAACAATCTGGTATACCGGCAATTTTTTTCTTCCTGCTCTTTTCAGTCTGATCTTTACCAAGGCTAATGTATTTTAGTTAATGTTAACTGCTAACCGTGTACGTAATCTATCGTTTTAAAAACTTATCCAATGCAAGATTCTGCGAAGTAATTTTTCTGCCTGACTGCGACAGCTTTGATACCGAACGCATCATCTTTTTCATCTCTGAGAACTGCTTCAGCAGAAGGTTAACCTCCTGTACTTTGGTTCCGCTGCCTTTGGCAATACGCTGACGGCGGCTGCCATTGATGATATCAGGATTGACTTTTTCCTGTCTGGTCATCGAGTTGATCATGGCTTCAATCGGCTTGAAATCCAGATTTTCAAGATCCTGCTTGGGAACCATCTTGTTAAGGCCCGGCACCATCTCAATAAGACCCTGAATGGAGCCCATTTTTTTAAGCTGCTGGAGCTGATCGAAAAAGTCGTTGAGATCGAACTCGTTCTTCATCAGCTTTTTCTGCATCTCGAGAGATTTCTCAAGATCAAGATTTTCCTGGGCTTTTTCAACAAAGCTGACAATATCGCCCATTCCCAGAATCCTCTGGGCCATGCGGTCAGGGTAGAAGATATCAAGGTCGTCAACCTTCTCACCGATACTGATAAACTTGATCGGCTTTTCAACAACCTGACGTATGGAAAGCGCTGCACCACCCCTTGAATCACCATCAAGCTTGGTAAGCACAACACCGTCAAAATCAAGGCGATCATTAAAAGCCTTGGCAGTATTGACGGCTTCCTGTCCCATCATGGAGTCAACAACAAAGAGGAGCTCATCAGGCTTGAGAGCATGCTTCAAAGCCTCTGCTTCAGCCATCATCTGCTGGTCAATCTGCAGACGTCCGGCAGTATCTATAATAACAACATCCTTAGCCGTCGAGCGTGCCTCTTCAAGACCCTGGATGGCTGCCTTCATGGCATCCTGCTGCTCAATGGCAAACACTGGAACATCCACCTGCAGGCCAAGGGCTTTCAACTGGTCAATTGCAGCCGGGCGATAAACGTCAGCAGCAACAAGCAGAGGATTCTTTCCGTTCTTCTTGAGGCGTAAAGCCAGTTTTGCGCAGAAAGTTGTTTTACCCGATCCCTGAAGACCGGCAACCATAATTACTGCGGGAAGTTTCTTGGGTGAAAGGTTGAGCGGCTTCTGCTCACCTCCCATCAGTTCAGTCAGTTCATCATAGACGATTTTCACGATCATCTGCGCAGGCGATACGCTTTTGATAACCTGTTCGCCAAGAGACTTTTCCCTTATGTCTTCAATTAATTTCTTTGCTACCTTGTAGTTAACGTCAGCACCAAGGAGAGCTCTCTTGATATCCCGCATGGCGAGACCAATATTGATCTCATTTATGGTGGCCTGACCTGCGAGCTTTTTAAAGGTGCCCTCTAACTTATCACTTAAACTGTCGAACATTGGTTCCCGCTTTTTTCAGATAAAGCTTAAAAATGCTTAGCTTTAATTATAACAAAAAATAGCAAAAAATAAAACGATACAATCATATCTTCATTGTTTAAACGTTATTTCCTGCTATTTTTTATCTCCTGAGCACAGAAAACATCATGAAACAAGAGGTTATGACTGCAAGCTCCATTGACACCATCCTGGACTCTTTTCGAAGCAAGCGCATTGCCGTTATCGGCGACATTATGCTTGACAAGTATATTTTTGGTCATGTCTCCCGCATTTCCCCGGAATACCCGGTCCCGGTAGTGGATGTCACCCATGAGGATTACCGGCTTGGAGGAGCTGCAAATGTTGCGCTCAACACGCAGTCGATTGGAGCAAAAACGATATTGATCGGCATTACCGGGGCAGACAGCAACCGCGAAATACTTCTGGATCTGTTCCGTAAGCGCGGTCTTGCAACCGAAGGGCTGATAAGCGATCCTTCAAGGCCGACAACCTGCAAAACAAGAATTCTTTCGCAAAACCACCACATTACAAGAGTTGACTTTGAAAGCAGAAAGGATGTTGAAGAAGCTATTGAAGATGCGGTCATCGACTCCTTTGACTCCGTTATCGAGTCAATCGATGCTGTCGTTCTGGAAGATTACAATAAGGGGCTGCTGAGTGCAAAAATCATTGCCCATATCATTACAGTATCGAAACGGCATAATATCCCTGTTCTTGTCGATCCAAAACTCAAGAATTTCTTTGCCTTCAAAGAGTGCTCTGTTTTTAAGCCAAACCTTTCAGAAATGGCGTCATCACTCGGCATAGTTCTGCACAACAACGATCCCGAGATTGAAGAGGCTTGCCGGCTGCTTCAGGAAAAGCTTCAGGCAGAAACCATTATCGTTACAAGAAGTGATAAAGGGATGACTCTCTATAATGGTTCATTTACCCATATTCCTGCAACCTCACTGGAGGTCTCCGACGTTTCAGGCGCCGGAGACACCGTTATCGGGATGCTTGCACTGGGCGCTGCTGCGGGTGTTGATATTGTCACTAACGCAACAATAGCCAATCTTGCTGCCGGAACAGTCTGTCAGGAGGTGGGTGCCGTTCCGGTAAAGTCTGAAAAACTGATCAACGCGTATAAGCAGTATCATCAATGATAGAGATATGCTTCTCTATCTCATCAGGATATGGAGGATTATAGGACGCGTCCTTCAGGAGGGTTTTCAGATTGTTCAATGAATAGAATGGAACTTCGAACATTCCTGCATTACTCAGCGCAGAGGGAACATCCTTGCCTGGGTCTATGTGCATGACAAAGGTGATGTTAACTCTCCCCCCGGTGATAGGCTTGAAAACCCACATTCCTGTGGCGTGACGAACCCTGTGATACTCTGGATTGCCGGGCAGATAATCAGGTTCAGCCTTCATCGTAAGCACCACGGAATTATCACCTGCCGAGGTGAGTCCTGTGCGCATGATTACCTCTCTCGGTTGAAGCGGCCAGGGGGTTTTGATAATTTGACGGACCACATACTCGACAGGATCACTGTTGTCAAGAACATGCATCTCCACAAGATGATGCACCCAGCGATTATAACTGGGCATATCGTGAAAAAGGCTGATAAGCTTTTTTAAGGATACCTCTATCTCAGCCTCACCCTTAAAACCATGGATGTCGGAACCGTTGACCCTGGAGGAATAAATTTTTATCCCTTTGTGCTCAATCCGAAATTTCCAGTCTGCCTGAAGAATTAACCCGACATCCATACTGTTTTTTTTGAGTGCATTTATCAAGACTGCAAAAAAAATCGGGAAGAGATCACTCGGTTATAAAGTTCTCGTAATTCTGGATGACATCTTTAGCTGATTTCTTAAAGGGAGCTTCAACGGGAACAAGATATTTTTCCTGCTTGACCATCTCCCTCAGGTTGGTCAAGGTATGATACGGGGTATCAATAACAGCAATATTGGCAAGCCAGGATGGAATTTCACCGCCGGGTTCAATATGAAGACGAAAAACGACCCTGCACTGATCCTGCGACAAGGGGATAATGTTCCATGCGCCCTCAAGCTGGGGCACACGCACGTATTTATCGTTTAAAGGGAGATAATCCGGCATACACTCAAGTTTAATATAAACTTCAGATGTATCAGGATCAAGATATCCCTGCGAACGGGTTATGATTTCGCGATCTGAAACAGGCCAGGGAGCACTGACCAGCTGGTAGACAATTCGACCTTCATTCTCGGAAAGCTCCTTGAGCACCTTCATTTCCCTGGTTTTCCAGACCCACTCGGTAGCTGCGTCAACATCATACAAAAGGCTCAGCACTGCATGTTGGGGAGCATCGATGGTTGCTATTCCGACAAATGAAAGAAAATCAGAGGATGGAACAGGGCAGGTAAATATTTTCAGCCAGTCCTTCTGAAGACGTAAGGTACAGGTAGCACTGTTGATTTTTTCAATTATTGACATAATACCCTCGTTTAAAACGTTAAAAAGGAGAATAAAGATACGGAGTGATCCGCACTCAAGGTCGACCTGCTGGTACTGTTTCGGCTATTTTTACAAGTGGATCGGCATTACGTACAAGAAATTTTATCTGTCCTCCAGCACCAAAAAGCTGATGCGCAATCTTCGACTTCACGGCACGGACAATGTTTTTTCTGTCACGAACAAAACCTGCCCTGTCAAAAGGAATTTTTTTAGCCTTGCAGCTCCTTACTACAAGAGCCTCAAAATTGCTCTCTTCAGAGTAATTGGCAATAAAACGGTCCAGTGAAGTGCGATAAGCCTGCACTGAGCTATTTCGATCATCAAGAACCTTCAGTGCGATATCATCAATAGAACCCGACTGGAACAGCTTCTGATAAAAATCGGAGAATGCACTTCCTGTCACCCAGAAATCAGGAATAATTCCACCGGCATCCCTGAGTGCAGCAAGTTTGCTGTGGGCTTTGGCATCCTTTCCTTTAAGTGATAAAACGAGTGACGAAAGCGATGATGTTTTATAGACAGACACTTCATTGTTTTTCATATAGAGTAAACTGTCGGGGTCATTAAAGAGTTTCTGAGGCTGAATATTCACCATCGACTCCTTGTAGTAGCGTTCACGACCAGCCACCCCCTTACGATAGACTCTCTGTATCAGTCGACCTGAAGGAGTATAGTAGCGAGAGACTGTGAGGCGAATCGCTGAACCGTCGGCGAACTGAAGCTGACGTTGAACAAGCCCTTTGCCGAAGCTCATCTCGCCAACGACAAGAGCTCTCTTGTTATCCTGCAGGGCTCCAGCAAGAATTTCAGATGCTGAAGCGCTTCCTTTATCAACCAGTACAATCACCTCACCATTTCTATAACCCTCATCCGCTGACCTTGCTACATATCGCTCATCCTCCGACCCGCCATTGCGGCTTTTGGTATAAACGATCAACTGGCCCTTATTAAGGAATTCATCTGCAACGGCAACAGCCTGTTCAAGAAAGCCTCCGGGATTGCCTCTGAGATCGAGAACGAGTCTTGTCATACCCTGCTGTTTCAATCCATGAAGCGCAAGGCGGAACTCTTCAGCTGTTGTTGCTATAAAACGACTCAACCGTATATAGCCGACCTTATTATTAATCATAAAAGCAGCGTCGATACTCGACGTGGATATTTTACCGCGGGTAACGGTAAAATCCAGAAGCTTGCCGTTGAGAGGCCTGAATACCTTCAACCGGACTTTCGTTCCTCGTTTGCCTCTCAGTTTTCTAAGGACATCCTGCTGGGTTATTCCAACCGCTGAGGCAGAATCAATCGCAATAATGCGGTCACCCGGAGCAATTCCAACTGTAGCGCTCGGTCCGCCAGAAAGGGGGGTAACAACAAGAAGGGTATCACTGACAACCTCAAACTCGATACCTATACCATCAAAATTCCCATCAAACTCAGCCTGGGTAAAAGAGACCTTTTCAGGCTCAAGATATACGGTGTGAGGGTCAAGATATTCCGCCATTCCCTGTATACCTGCACCTGCAAGACTGTCGCTGTCGACCTTGTCGACATAGAACTCTTTCATAAGAGCAAAGGCTTCGAGCATTTTTTTCTGCTGTACCATTTGGATATCCCTGCCGCCATTGAGCCTGGTGCCGAGAAAAACGCCAAAAACAAGCACGACAAGCATCATTACAATGGTAAGTATTCGGGACATGGCGAAGGGTTTGATTACAAAATATGAGAGCGCAACCGATTGATGCCTAAAATGCAGTTTACCGATCAGAGAGCAAAATCACAAAAATTATCATTTCTCCCGCTCTTGCTGGCCACCCCGTTGCCCATACACCATATTGATCTGAAAAACAAAAAATGGAAGAGAGGATAATCGAAAAATTACTTCAACAGGAAGAGATGAAAAAAATAACCAGAAACACCGCAGCACAAGAACATAAAACAAGCCAATACATACAAAACAACAACGAGATATAACAACAAACAAATAATCATACAATAACGATACCGCACAGACATATAAACCATTAAAAATCGAATATTTCAGACCAACAAATAAACACAACTTACGAATAAAAACAATATTAAAAATTCAACACATAAAAGATTATAGCAAAAAATTAAACCTATACTATAGCATATAATAACAGTAATAATATATTAAAATAATATTTATTAAATAACACTTTATTTATTTTATTACAATATGTTAAATAATTTCAATCAAAGTATATTTCAGTATATTTACGTGTTTTTTATAATACAATAAAAAATAAACTATATGTTGAATAACAAGTATGTTATTCAACATATAGTTTCGATTAAATAAGTATATATTATAAATAAAGATAAGGATCAATAACAGCATAGCTTATAGATATACTACAAGCTATGCCGTTAGCGTAAAAAGTTTACGATTGATTTTATACTTGATAGTGTTTGATATATTGAATTATCAATATGAGGTAAGATGAGCGTTATTCTGCCGTATAGAGATGCCAGACTTACGGTTTATACTGAACAATAAGTTCGAGCTCAAGGCTTGCATTCAGGGGTAATTCGGTAACGCCAACAGCACTTCTTGCGTGGACTCCCCTTTCACCGAAAATCTCATGCAGCAATGAAGATGCCCCGTTAGCTACAAGATGCTGGCTTGAAAAGAAGGTTTCGCTGGAAACATAGAGCGTGAGCTTGACTATTTTTTCAATGTTGTCAAGCGACCCAGTCACTGACTTTATCGCTGCAAGTGCATTGAGAAGAGCGACTCTTGAAGCATGAAAAGCTTCATCTTTTCGTACCTCATTGACCTTGCCTTTTCCACCTAGTTCTATGAGTTTACCATCCTTGAGAGGGAGTTGCCCTGAGGTATAGACGAGATTTCCAGTGATTATTGCTGGTGAATACAGACCTGCAGCTGTTGGTGGTGGCGGAAGAATAAAGCCTGCCTTGATGATGTTTTCTTCGAAATTATCCATAAAAAGAGTGGTTTACATTCTAAATAAAGACTAATCAGCGGATTCCGATTCGGCATCCGCTGATTATACCGGCTAACGATACGACCTACAATTACTCACCTTTTTTAGGATCAGCTGCCTTTTCATCGCCAGCCTTTTTCTTGCTGTTTTCCGCAGCTTTTTTCTGCTGATCCTGATTCCGTTTGTTCTCAACTGCCTTTTTCTGCTGATCCTGATTCAGTTTGTTCTCAGCTGCCTTTTTCTGCTGATCCTGATTCCTCTTGTTCTCGGCAGCCTTATTCTGTTGATCCTGATTCCTCTTGTTCTCAGCTGCCTTATTCTGCTGATCCTGATTCCTCTTGTTCTCAGCTGCCTTATTCTGCTGATCCTGATTCCTCTTGTTCTCAGCTGCCTTATTCTGCTGATCCTGATTCCTCTTGTTCTCAGCTGCCTTATTCTGCTGATCCTG
>CAIXLG010000196.1 GCA_903920215.1 uncultured Chlorobiaceae bacterium | reverse complement strand
GCGCAGTTCTTCTACTGAACGAGCATTTAGCAATGCTTCCTTTGCCTTTTCTAAAACATTTTTACCACTTGCTGGTCGTGCCATATACCCAACTCCTTTTAGGGTATATTATAACACTTTTGTTTAAGAAATGGAATAAGGTCAACATACTCGCTGGATTCATCCGGCGAGAGTTCAGGGTCTTTGAGCAGTTCGGAAAAGCCGAGAATACCATTCATCGGGGTTCGCAGCTCATGGGTGATGGTGGCAAGAAAAGCTGATTTTAACCGGTCACTCTCTTCGGCTTTTTGTTTGGCATCAATCAGTTCTTGTAATGTTCTTTTCTGTTCAGTGATATCCACCTTTACTGCCACAAAATTGGTTATCACATTCTCTTTATTCCGGATGGCCGAGATCACTGCCTGATCCCAATAGAGTTCACTGTTTTTCTTTTTGTTTTGCAACTCTCCATGCCATACATCGCCTGAAAGAATCGTTCGCCAAAGCTCTTTATAGACTGTGGGTGACATCTTGCCTGACTTAAGGATGCGGGGATTTTGACCTTTTGCCTCATCAGCTGGATATCCTGTAACCGTGGTAAATGCAGGGTTAACGTATTCGATATTTCCCTGAAGATCAGTCATCACAACAATAGCGGGACTTTGCTCAACGGCAACACTTAATTTTTGAAGTTGATTCTCTGACAGTTTGCGTGCTGTGATATCATCAAACATTGAGAGAACATAGCCTTTTTGGGGGCTGTAGAGGGAGACATCATACCAGTGGCCCTCTGTATCGATGAAGATTTCAAACTTGTCGGGTACGCCTGTTTCAGCTACCTTTGCATATTTCTCGAAAAAAAATGGATTTGACTTGGTCAAACCTGGTCGAGTTTCCGTTATTTTTTTGCCTATAACGTTTTTCAGGCCCGTCAATTTCTCATATCTCTCGTTGACCTCCTCATAAATAAAATCAATTTGGTTGGCGCCATCGGTAATCATTCGGTAGTAGGCATACCCATGCTGCATATAAGAGCTCAGATTACGATGTAGAATCTGCCCGATTTTTGCGTGGCTTGATTTTGTATTGCCCTTTTTCTTCTCTGACATGGATTTATAATTGCCTGATGGTTGTGCTGTTTACCTGTGTTAAGATGATTTGAGAGTGTCATGGGGAACGAATGTCTCTGCTCTTTTTTATAAAACAGCCACAATAGAATATACTTGGTAATTCAGAATAATGCCATAATGAGCCTGTATATGCTCTTGTTTTTACTCTGCAATGACGCTGGTTGGGATTGCTTATTCTAATTTGCAATCAAGATGATCGTAATAGATAATTCTGTATTTACCGTTATTGTACGTACTTGAGCAAATAAGAAGCATAATGAATATGGAGTTTCCAGCAATATTCATAGATGATGTGTGAATCGTTATTGGCCAGACAATGACTTTATCCATCAACCTGAGTTGAACTGGAAGTCAAAATGAATTTCACCATTGAACAAGAACAAGAATCTGATGGGCGTTGGTTGGCAGGAGTTCCAGAGCTACCGGGAGTTCTCGCTTTCGAATAAGCAATTTCAGTCAGTGTAATCTCCCTGCCATCCCTGAAGTCCCTGCCGTCCCTGTGGCGACTTGATCATGTCCTTGTTCCCAACCATCATAATCCCTTCAATGCCAAATGCGGTGCCAGTGCCGGAAGAAGATCGCTCCTTCGTTGCTTGGCGGTGCCCAGGCAGCAGAGCTTTGGCATTGACGAATGCACAATCAATTCAGCGAGCAGCCGATGGAATAAAGAAGGTGTCGTGACCGAGGTCTATATTTAAATCTCTACGGGTCATATTCCCCGCCGCTTGCGTCGAAAGTTAAAATTTCTAAAAACAGATACCCCGCTGCTTGCGGCGGGGAGTTTCATTACGTTCATATTCCTCAAAGATTGGATTATATTAAAGAACAACTCAATTGCGTTTTGGTAAATCCACTCAATATCTTCTCATGGGTATTATTTGGCTGCAAATTTCAAGATTAAAAAAACCCATAAGTTGCTTTCAGAACGCACGCATTATCAAGCTTTTCATTCTCTCCCTTTTCGCAGTCAGTGCCGGCAGCGTTTATGCGAAGCAATCAGATAATAAGCAGAGTGTTTTATTAGCAGTTATTTCTGGAAGCGAAAATGCTATCAAGATAGCTGTAAAAGATTCAATGGCAACAAAAGGGTTATCAGGCAAAGTGCAAGTTCATGAAAACACTGTAACCAAAAATGATGAAAGCAATAGTGTTTCTTGGTCAAGTATGCTTAATATTTTTTTTGTTGGTGCTGGTACAATAGTAGCTGCTGTAGCAGCAGTATATGTTTACAAGACTTATAAATTTTACCGTTCACAAACGAGGCATAAACTTGAGGAAGAGATAGTAATTAAACAAGAGCAGCATATAACCGATAATGAACTTTATAGAGACCGTTTAAAGGAGGAACTTGGAAAAAATTCGATTTTTGGGATGCCGGGTATTGATGGTGATAAAGAGGCTGTTAATCTTCCGGATACTTTCGTTCCACTTGATATTTCGGTGAATGAAAGAAGTAAAAATCAGGAAGAAAAAGGGTTAGTAGGCAACACATCTGATATCAATCCTGATGATGCTCTGGTCTATGCAGTGGAAAGATCTCGAATGTTACTTATTATTGGCGAGCCCGGTTCAGGAAAAACAACCATCATCAAGCATTTTGCTTTGAGCACCATTAAGTTGGTTGACTTTGCATTTCCTGTTCCAATTCTTTACATGCCATTGAGTAAAATGTTGTCCGTGGATGTGGAGAAGACATCACTTGCGGATATTTTGTCGGCCTGTTTTATGCCACATATGGAGATAGAAAAGAGCTTTTTTGAGGATCGCCTTAAAAATTATAAAACGCTTGTATTGCTGGATGGTCTTGATGAAATCAGTGAGGAGATACAACGAGTTAACGTTTGTAAATGGGTTTCTGATGCCTCAAAAACTTGGAGCAAGGCTTTTTTTGTCATAACCACGCGCGATAAAGGTTATGGTGAAAAAGAGCAGAACGCGTTGAAAATCGATAAAGAGATTGCTTATGTCAAGCGATTTACCGTTGAGCAACAGCGTTTATTTTTGCAAAAATGGTTTAGGGCTGCTTTTTTGCGCGACTTATTTCGTGATGAAAAAACCCCAAGTAACAGCCAGGAAATAAAAACAGTGCAGAGAGCAGAAAAAACTGCAGATGCCCTTGTAGATTATTTGGCTCTGCCGGAATCCAAGGGGTTGCGTGATGATCTGGCTGGTATACCACTGCTGCTGCAGCTCATGGCTATTCTTTGGAAACAAAGCAATGCTATTCCTGAGAATCGTGAAGAGATATATCGTGTTGCACTCGACTATCTGCTTTTTTATCGTGAAAATGAGAAAAATATTCAACCCTTTCTTCCGGCAAATGAGTCAAAAAAGCTATTGGAACCGCTCTCTCTGTGGATGCAAGACAGTAATCTGGAATTTGTAGATACAGAACAGTTTCATGAAAGAATGCAACAGGATGTTCCCTGTCTGAGCTATAAATATCGGAGCAAATACAGTGCTGAAATGATTTGCGATAACCTTGTTGAGCGCGCCGGTGTGCTTGGCAAATCAGGATCAACTTATGTGTTCAGTCATAAGACATTCAGGGAGTATTTGGCGGGTTTGCGACTTGTAAAGTGTGTAACTTTTGAGTCTGACCGTATAGAAAAGCTTGTTGAGCAGGTAGGTGTTCAATGGTGGGATGAACCATTACTGTTTTTTATAGCACAAGTTGATGCTGTCTGGTTCAACAAGTTGATGAAAGCATTTTTCGATTCAACGAGGAGTGCTTCACTTGATCAACGAACCCTCAATTTTCTTCAGAAGTTGATACGTTATGCAGGCTCGCAGTCTGAAGAAGCATTTTGTGATAAACTCAGTGATCCAGCAACAAGTCGCGATCGCCAGTATTACCTCCTTGAATGCTTGAAAACCGTCGGTAATAAGCAGGCTGTTAAAGCAGCACAGGAGTTCAAAAGGCAATTTCCAGCAGCTGACCAGGAATTGCTCAGAAAAGCCGACGAAGTGTTATTGACTGATGAGCAACATAAGCCAGTTGAACCAGTTATAAAGAGAGAGGAATCACATGAATTGGACGATGCCACTGTAAAACAGCTTGCAGATGTTTATATCAGCCCCGTTGAACAGAACGCCCAGTATATCCTTATCAAAAAAGGCTGCTATTCGACAGATGGTAAAGAACAGATTGGTGACCTCTACGTTGCCAAATATCCTGTAACCAATAAACTCTATCGCAATTTTATCGAGTATCTGCAATCAGTTGATAACGGGAAAGCCGTCGATACCTTGAGTGGAGAGCTTTTTGAACTTGCGAAGACAATTCCTGGTTTTCAGACATGTTTGGGTGAAGAACCCGAAATTTCTAAACAGTTTCGCTCAAAATTTGATTATGACCGGCGATTCAAAGAGGACGATCAACCAGTAGTTGGGGTTAGCTGGTATGCAGCCCGTACCTATTGTCTATGGCTTTCTTTAGTTGCAAGTAATGGCAATAAAACCAATCTGTATCGTTTGCCAACAGAATGGGAGTGGGAATATGCAGCAGTTGGAAAGGGTAAGCGAACCTATCCATGGTTGGAAGAGAAGGGCGAACCAAGCTCGAAACTGCTCAACTATAATGGCAATGTTGGTACAACAACTCCTGTAGGCAGCTATCCTGAAGGTGTAACGCCAGAAGGGCTCTATGATATGGCTGGTAACGTATGGGAGTGGACTGATAGTTGGTGGAATGAAAAAGATGGTTCGCACCGTGTGATTCGTGGCGGGAGCTGGGTCAACTTCGCCGAGAACTGTCGGTCGGCTTATCGGTACTTCATCACCCCCGGCGGCCGGCGCAGCGACATTGGCTTCCGCCCGGTCTTCGTCCCGTAGTCAGTTGGCAGCTCATTCCGGTTTTGTTTTTGAGCGAGAGGGCAGAGGCAACATTTTGGTGAGCGGCGTTGAGGGACGAAACGCTGCACGCCAAAATGTTCTGGTTACAACCGACAACAGAAACGACCACCGCAGGTGGTCCGGCGCTTAAAAAAAATGCAGTTCTCTTTCTGGGTTATCAAAGAGGTTTATCGATTTACGCTCATGCAGATAAAACTTTTTACCATATCCATTGGTGACAGCGGTGCAGCACTGCAGGAGATGAACACCTTTCTCAAGGCACATAAAATTCTGGAGATCGAGCAAAAGCTGATCAGTAACAATAACGGTGTCTACTGGTGTTTTTGCGTGCGCTACATCGAGCAAACTTTCAGCACTGCGTCCGAGAGCAAGACAAAGATTGACTATCGAAAAGTGCTCGATGAGCCGACATTTCAGAAGTTTTCACGCCTGCGTGAAATACGGAAAACGGTGGCAGCAACTGAAGGGCTCTCGGCCTTTATTGTTTTCACTGATGAAGAGCTTGCCGAGCTTGCCAGACTCGAAGAGATTACCATCAAGAGCATGCTCAGTATAAAAGGCATTGGCGAAAAGAAAGCAGAGCGTTTTGCTCACTATTTTTTGGATAAACCAGAAGCTGATGAAGCGCCAGGGGCAGTTGCTTGAAGAGATAGCTGATCTGAATAATCTCTATCGGGCATTCTACAAAGCGCAAAAAGGAAAAATATCAAAACACTGCGTTTGTGCCTACAAAAAGCAGTTGCAGAACAATTTGCAACGGTTGCAACATCAAATCATTTCTGGTAGAGTCGAAACGGGGGGTTATAACACCTTTACCATTTATGACCCCAAAAAACGGCTGATTTGTGCCACCCCTTTTTCGCAGCGGGTTCTGCATCACGCACTTATGAATGTCTGCCATGCCTCATTCGAAAAGCACCAGATAGTTAACAGTTTTGCAAGCCGTCCCCGAAAAGGCACCTATGCCGCGCTCGACAAAGCCAGGGAGTATCATAGCCAATACCGCTGGTTTTTAAAGCTTGATGTCCGCAAATATTTTGAGAGCATAGACCATAAAATACTAAAGCAACAGCTTCACTGTATGTTCAAAGATCAGGCGCTGCTGCTGATTTTTGAGAAGATTATTAATAGCTACTCAACCGAATCAGATAAAAGCGTCCCGATTGGCAATCTGACCAGCCAGTATTTTGCCAATCACTATCTTTCAGTGGCTGACCGTTATCTCAAAGAGGTTCTACGCTTGCCAGCCTATGTTCGTTATATGGATGATATGGTGTTGTGGCATCATGATAAAGAGCTGTTGCTGGATATTGGCTATCGCTTTAAGGAATATATTGCAAGGAAGTTGCTGCTTCAGCTCAAGCCATTTTGTTTGAACGAGAGCAGTAGAGGGTTACCCTTTTTGGGTTATCTGCTCTTTCCAGACCGGGTAAGGCTTACCCAGAGAAGCAAAGAACGCTTTATTCAGAAATCACGGCTTTATGACCGCAACCTACAAAGAGGGCGATGGTCACAAAATGAGTTTGTAAACCACACCATGCCATTGGTTGTATTTACAGAATATGCCGATGCAAGAGAATTCAGAAAAATTGTTTACAGTTACAATGGTGGCCGTTGAAGAAGAAGGGCATCAATCGTGGGTTCGAACCGTGTGATTCGTGGCGGGAGCTGGAACAACAACGCCGAGAACTGTCGGTCGGCTAATCGGAACAACAACACCCCCGACAACCGGAACAACAACATTGGCTTCCGCCCGGTCTTCGTCCCGTAGCTCAAAAGCAAAGTCGGATGACTGCCTCTGAACAGATTGATGACCCCGCCCCTGTAACTTCCAGGGCAAAAAGTGCCACCAGCGATGCCCGGCATTGGTAGGACGAGCCGGATAGCAGTTTCGAAGATGACGGGCATTTTATATTTGCTTCCTTGCCATGCTTTTCAATCCTTTCATATTCCTCAGAAATTCCATTACATTATTATTACATATTCATTTGGTTTAATTCATTAATCCACATCTCATGACATTTTCCAAGTTTGATGTTTTTGATTTCCATCTGAGCCCTTAACAAGAGGATATTGGCATTGTTATAAGATGGGGTTACAAACTTAAAAGCCTTTATTTGTTATATCAGAATGCTCGTATAAATGTTAGCAGATAAGCATAATGCCCAATCAAAAAAAAACAGTTAAGGTTCTTGTTGCTTCGCCAGGTGATGTCAAGGAGGAGCGGGGTATGACTGAAGATGTCATAAAAAAATGGAATGCCCATCCACAGCGTCCATTGATACTCGAAGCGGTGTTATGGGAATTAAGTGGAGCGCCTGAAACCGGTGAAAGGGTACAAGGGATACTAAACAAACAGATTGTTGATGATTGTGATTTTGCCATCGGGATTTTCTGGACACGCATTGGTACCAATACTGGTATAGCTCCAGGCGGAGCAGTTGAAGAGGTGGAGAGATTGATAAAATCGGGAAAACAGGTCATGCTTTATTTCTCGAATGTGGCTTTCCGTGAAAGGGATGTTGACCGTAAGCAGATTTTACAATTGAAAAAGTTCAAGAAATCTATTCAGAAAAAAGCGCTCATTGAGGAATATGACGAGCGGCATGAGTTCAAGGAAAAGCTGACTCATCAGCTTGATGTACAGGTTTACCGATGGTTTTGTTCTACCGAAAGCCCAATGTTAGAAGTGACATTACGAACCGATTCTGCTTTCCGCCTGTATGAAAAAATAATCAAAGAGGACTTGGCTCTATCCGTATGCTGGGCTTGCCAGGTGTTGAGAGTATAAAGGTCAATCTGAATGATGATACTTTTGTGCCGTTGCGTCTTTCCGATAGCCAGGGGAACGCTGGTAAAGAAACGAATAACCCGAAAGGAGGTGAGCACATCCTCTATCCCGACGATATAATGAGGCAGGCATTCCACGACGGGAGAGGTCAAAGGATGCTGCTTGTTATCGGTGATCCTGGCTCCGGAAAAACAACACTCCTGAAATATTATGCATTGTGCGCACTTGAGGATTACTCAAGGCTGGGTTTTTCCATGCCGCTCAGTCTCTTTTATCTCCCGCTGCGTGAGCTTGTCCGTGATAAAGAAGGAGAGTATGATTCACTGCCAGCAAACCTTGCCAACTGGTCTAAAAAACACCATCAAACAATTGCGGCAGTTGTATTTTCTGACTGGCTGAACAGCGGTACCTCACTTGTATTACTCGACGGACTTGATGAAATCAGCAACACTGCTGACCGCATCGAAGTGTGCAAATGGATTGACAACGCATGGACAGGGTTCAGCAAAGCATTTTTTGTGGTTACATCGCGGGCGACAGGGTACAATAAAGATGAAGGTATTGAACTGGAAAGCGACTATGAACGAGCTGATGTACAGGACTTTACAGCGGGTCAGCAGGAGCGGTTTTTAAGGAACTGGTTTAGAGCGGCATTGCTGAAAGAGCCTCGTGAAGAGGGATTTGATGAATCTGGGTGGCATGAAAAGCAAATGCAAGAAGCTGATCAGCGTACACAGACAATTGTCGCACACCTGAAAGCAGAAAAGAACAAGGGCTTGCGTCAACTGGCATCAATACCCATGATTCTGCAGATCATGGCAATTCTATGGAAGGACAGGGAGTACATGCCGGAGAGCCGGGCGGAACTCTATGAAGCATCGCTCAATTATCTGCTCGAATTCAGGGATAAGCGCCGAAACATCAAGCCGCTTCTCTCGGCAATCGATGCCCGACAGGTTCTTGCTCCAGTCTCACTCTGGATGCAGCGTACGCTCAAAAAAGACGAAGCTCCAAGAGCCGACATGCACTCCACCATGAAGGGGTTGCTTGATACTCTTAATACTCCCGAGCCAGCTCCCACTCCTTATAAATTTTGCGATTATCTGGTCAAACGAGCCGGATTGCTGGTTGACAGTGCGGGTAAAGAGTACCTTTTCCGTCACAAATCATTCCGTGAATATCTTGCCGGTGTTCAGCTCAAGGAAGATCGACCCTATGATCAAATCAACACGCTCATCACTCATTTCGGGGAAGACTGGTGGGAAGAACCCTTGCGATTTTTTATCAGCTCAGTTGACGCCAACATCTTTGACTCCTTCATGGACAAGCTTTTCAATTCGCCTCATAGTGACGCATTGACACCAAAGCAGCAACTCTTGTTGCAAACTATTATTGAAGAAGCCAAAGGACTCAAGGTTGATTCTCTTTGTAAAAAACTACTTGACTCTACAACTAAAGCCGCATGTCAGCGGGTGATTCTCGACTGTCTGAAAGCCATCAAAAAGCCATTAGCACTTCAAGATTTGCTGGATTTCAAGGTGAAGCAGCTTGCAAAAAATAAGGATGTTGCCGATCGTGCTGATGAGGTTATGTATTCTTTGCAAGAGCTGCAGGAGAAAGCAGAAATTTCTGGCAACAAAGAAAATGCAGCACCCAAAAAGATTATTCCACAGATCATCAATCTTGGAGATCGACCCTCATCATTTCGAAATCAGTATGAACATAATGCAGAGTACATCTTGATTCCAGGTGGAAGCTATATCTATTCGGAAACAGAAAAGGAAGAGTCTGTAGACGATCTCTATGTTGCCAAGTATCCGGTAACCAACAAGCTCTATCGCTCTTTCATTGCTGCAATAGGGGGATCGCCAGGGTTCAGGGAAAAGCTGATAGAGATTGCAGAAAAGAAAACATGGGATGATGGATTTGCAGAGCACCTCAAAAAAGGTAAAGACGATCTTGCAGGTTTGTTTCGTTCAATGGATGATGAAACACGAAAATTCGACGGTGATGATCAGCCGGTGGTTAGTATAACATGGTATGCCGCACGTGCCTATTGTTTGTGGATTTCACTTTTGGAGGGTAAAGACGGGAAGGTCAATAGTTATCGTTTACCTACAGAAATCCAGTGGGAGTGGGCCGCAGGAGGCAGACAGGGCGAGGCTGTTCAGAAAGTCCGAAAGTATCCATGGTCAGACGAGAAGGGTGAACCAACATCAAAACTGCTCAACTATTTTGAGAGCAATATAGGAGCAACAACTCCGGTCGGCAGCTATCCTGAAGGAGCAACACCTGAAGGATTATACGATATGGCAGGTAACGTATGGGAGTGGACTGATAGTTGGTACAATGAAACAAAACGTTCGGGCCGTGTGATTCGTGGCGGGGGCTGGCGCAGCGATGCCGGGTACTGTCGGTCGGCTAATCGTCGCGGCGACACCCCCGGCCGCCGGGACGGCAGCATTGGCTTCCGCCCAGTCTTCGTCCCGTAGTCAGTTGGCTGCTCATTCCGACTTTGCTTTTTGAGCGAGAGGGCAGTACCAACATTTTGGTGAGCGGCGTTGAGGGACGATGCGCCGCACGCCAAAATGTTCTGGTGACAACCGACCACAGAAATGACCACCGCAGGTGGTCCGTCGTTATCCCTGCCGTCCCTTTCGTCCCTGAAATCAGATTTTCCCGATTGGTTTGATACCCTGAATCCTTTTTTTAAATTGAGTCGAACAGAGTTTTGATAACATCCGGATACCAGAAAGAGGATATGTATGATGAATAGAACCACGTTTGAAAGTAAACTGCTGCCAGACGGTCATCTTTATTGTCCAGATGAATTTGGTCAAAAGAGCAATGCTCAGTTTACGGTGATTGTCTCGTTTGAGGACTCCGAAATTGAAGCATCAGAGCGCGACACCGAACTCTCGGCTGTTATTGATAATTCAACTGAATTTCTATCCGAAGAAGAGCTCAGTTATTATTTCAGCCTGAAAGAATTATGACAACATTTCAACGTGCTCATATATGGCTGGTAAACTTTGAACCGAGTTTTGGACATGAATATCAGAAAATACGCCCTGCTCTTATTATTCAGGCATGCGAACTATATTCAATCAGGCAAATTGCTGACAGTTGTTCCAATTTCATCGCAAATAGAAAATCCTGCAGAACTTGATATTTTAATAGAAGAAGATTTATTAAACTTATCGGAACAGCTGACAAAGCTACGATGGTGAATGTAGATAAATATCTCCATCTGTTTCTCTTTGGCAAGGTACCCTGAAGTCCCTTCCGTCCCTTTCGTCCCTGAATCCTATTCCAAATTCTCCCTGCTGAACAAGCTTCTATCCACAAGCCCGTCAACAATTTTGGCAGTCTCTGGAGATAACCCTGGGGGGTTGATTTTGCTGATCACTTGTGCCAGTGTGTAGATTTTGCCTTCAAGGGGTAGAAATTTATTGACCACAACAACATTATCTTCTCTCAATCGGCACTCACCGCCTAAAAAGTTGCCCTTTTCAAAGCGTAAGGTGAACCCGAGCTCTTTTATGGTGCGTTCAAGCAGTGACAACTGTGCAGTTTTTTTCATGAACCTATCATTGATAGCGTGTTCACACGGCTTGAGTCAAAAGGTATTTCAGTATAGGCGCGGCATGCAGCGACTGCATCATGCGGCCATCAAGCACAATGGAGCGGAGTTCATCAAGTGTGACGAGGTGCACACTGATCTCTTCAGTGGCGTCAAGTTCCTGCTTTCGGGTCTCTTCAACCCCGACAGCCAGAAAGCTGTAGGTGATATTATTCTGCAGGGCAGGGTTGGCGCTGAGTTCCATCAAAGGGGTCCATGATCCGCCGCCGAAGCCGGTCTCTTCGAGCAGTTCCCGTTGTGCCGACTCAAGTATCGATTCACCAGCCTTGTCGTGAACTCCTGCCGGAAGCTCATAAAAAACCTTGCCTATTCCGTGTCGATATTGCCGAATAAGCACAAATTCCCGGTTTTTTGTAATAGCCAGTACATTGCTCCAGGGTGGAAACTCCCAGATGTAATAATCGTCGATGACTCTGCCGTTCGGAAGCTGAACGCTGTCCTGGCGCATGGTGAGCCAGGGTTTGTTATAGAGGTATGTCGTGTCGAGGGTAGTCCAGCACCCCGGTTCGTGATTTTTTGCCATTGTCAGCCTCTCATTCTTGGGTCGAGGGCATCGCGGACCCCGTCGCCGATAAGGTTGAAGCACACCACCGTAGTCACAATGGCCATACCGGGGAACGTTGAAATCCACCAGTAGTTCAAAAGGCTGTCACGTCCCTCATTGATAATATTTCCCCAACTGGGAGTGGGCGGCTGAACTCCAAGGCCAAGAAAGGATAGACCTGCTTCCGTAAGGATAATGCTGCCGATCCTCAGTGTTGCGGCAATAATAACCGGAGTCAGGGTATTAGGCGCAAGGTGACGAAAGATGATTCTCATATTCGAAAGCCCGAGCGATTTTGCTGCAAGAATGAACTCCTGCTCTTTAAGCGAGAGCACCTGGCTCCTCACAATTCTTGCCACTCCCATCCATCCGGTAAAGGAGAGGGTGATGACAATCCAGTATATGGAGTTGCCGAAAGTAGCAATGATGATAAGAATAAGAAAGAGTGGTGGAAATGCTATCAGGACATCAACAATCCTCATCATTGCAGCATCCACCCAGCCGCCGAAATATCCCGAAGAGACCCCAATAATAGTGCCGAGGCTGACCGAGATCAACACCACAAGAAAGCCAATAGAGAGTGATATTTTTGAGCCGTATATGACTCGGCTGAGAATGTCTCGTCCATATTGGTCAGTGCCAAACATAAAGGTGCGTTCAATTACAAAATCAGGTCGTTGCTCTCCGCCTGCCAGTGCTGTTTTACCGGTTCCTGCAAGTTCCGTAATGCCGATGCTCTTGGTACGTATGCCCTGACGGTAAATAACCTGATCTCCAGCAATCCGGTACTCGTTGATGAACCTGACAGTATTGGGTTCATTGCGGGTTTTCAGCTTCTGGAAATCGCCGATCAGGCTGTTTGCAAGTTCAACTGATAGTCCGCTTCCTGTCTGTAAAGGGATTGCCAGAGTCTTGGCCTGTTTGAGAACCAATGCCTGCAGCCGGGCAAATGGAGGCTGATAAGCGGTAACCAGAAAATCCTGTTGATCATAAGGACTGAATGGCGCTATAAACGGCGCAAGGAACGCCAGAGAGTAAAGGATAAAGATGACAGCTGACGCATAGAGAGCTATTGAATGGCGCATGAAAGCCCTGAAACTTATTTTACCGAGGCTCAGTTCGGTTTTTCCAGATTTATTCTTTTCATCAGCACGTTTCCGAAACTTGTTTCCGCTAACAACAATCAGAGTTAACGGTATTGCGCAGAGGTAGATGGCCCCTATCCAGAATTCAAGGATCTCGGAGGTGAAAATTGCCTGTAAAGATTCCGGTGCTTTTACAAACAGCCTTGCCGCAGTGAACATGGATCGGAAACTGATCAGGACAAGGTCAGCTTTTACGAAGATGATAAGGATAAAGGCAATGAATGCGACCGAAAGAAAAATAATCGATTCTTTATGCTGTAATCGGATTGGTCCTGCATTGGTAGCTGTTTTGTGCAGGGATGATGATGTGCCGCTCTCTGTTTTCAAGCTTGTGTGGCTTTCGGTGAATGGTAAGTCAGGCTTCGGAAATTAAGGATAACCTATAAAAAAAAGCTGCTTTTCCCTGAAGAAAAGCAGCTTTGAATGGTAAAGAGTCTCTTTCGAAAACGAAGTTGAACAGTTTTCAGCTTGCAGTGGTTGCCGCAGCTTCCGCAGGAGCTTCTGCTTCTGTTTTCGAGGCGAGTACCGTAATCACAGGGGTATCTGGATCATCCATAATGATAAGGTCAGTATAGGCATCCAAAGGTAGCTCCTTGACATGTATGGAGTGGCCGATCTCAAGTGCGGTAACATCGATGACAAAGTGATCCGGCATATGTTCCGGTTGACCCTTGATCGTAAGCGCATGTTTGATAATCTGCAGTTTGCCGCCTTTTTTCACACCGGCACTCTCACCTGTAACAGCTACAGGTACCTCAAGCTCAATGATCTCATCAGCAGAAAAAAGCTGAAAGTCAGTATGAATAATCCTGTCGGTTACCGGGTGAAACTGAACGTCCTTGATAAAAGAACGCTTGATTTTTCCATCGGGGAACTGTAGATCAATAATATGCGACTCAGCTGAGTGTACAAGCTTTCTCAATGCAAGTTCATTGACGCCTACCGCAACAGTTTCTTCGCCTTTATGATAGATAACTGCAGGCACAACGCCTGTCTTGCGCAGTTTATCAGCTGCATTCTTTTTAATGACGCGAGGTTCAACCCCCAATACAATAGTTTCCATTATCTCTTTTATCGCTTGTGTTTAGTGAAGGTTCGTAAGTTTTTCAATGATATTCTTGCTGTCAAAAAGGCAGCTGACGGAATCATCTTCATAAATACGCTTGATAGCCTCACCGAAAAGGTTACTGACCGTTACTGTTTCAATTTTCGGTGAATATTCGTGGCTCGTTATAACTGAATCGGTTACAATTACTTTTTCCAGTATTGAAGCATCAATTCTTTTAATAGCCGGTCCTGAAAGAATCGGGTGGGTTGCTGCCGCATAGATTTTAAGGCCGCCCGCGTCACGGATAGCTTTGGCTGCGTTGACAAGGGTTCCGGCAGTATCAATCATGTCATCAACCAGAAGCACATTTTTTCCGCTGACATCACCGATAATATTCATGACTTCGGCAACGTTGGCAGCTGGACGGCGTTTATCGACAATCACAAGATCAGTACCCAGTTCTTCGGCAAATTTTCTGGCAAGCTTTACACCGCCGACATCTGGGGATGCAACAACAAGGTTTTCGCGAAACTCTCTATGACGGATATGGTCTATAAGTATCACACTCGAATAGAGGTGATCAAAAGGAATATCAAAAAATCCCTGAATCTGAGGCGCATGCAGATCCATGGTTAAAATCCGGTTCGCTCCGGCTTCAGTGAGCAGGTTGGCAACCAGCTTTGCTGTAATGGCAACGCGAGGTCTGTCCTTCCTGTCCTGGCGGGCATAGCCGTAATAGGGGATGACTGCGGTAATTCTTGCTGCTGAAGACCTTCTGGCTGCATCAATCATGATCAGCAGCTCTAATAGATTATCGCCGGGAGGATTGGTGGATTGTATAATGAATAGATCCGAACCACGGATCGATTCAAAATAATTGACCGAAATCTCTCCGTCAGAAAAGTTTTCAATCTTTGCATTGCCAAGTGACATGTCAAGGTACTCAGCAATCTTTTCAGCGAGAGCCGGGTTGCTGCGTCCCGCGAAAATTTTAATGGGTTTTTCCATCATGTTCTACACATTCAGATGAAAGGGGTTATATTATGGCAATCGATTTACTCTCCAGAGCATCCGTAACCGTTTTCCCATACATGGATTGAATAATCACGCGAACTCAAATATAATTAAAAAGGCCGAAAAATTAACTATTTTTTTCCTCTTTCTAAAGCACTGTTATTTATAAAAGCAATATGACTATTCAGGAGATCAGGGACTATCTTGCCCGTTTTGTCGGTGCCGTTGAGCTGGTGGGTAACCCGGGTGAGTTGATTTCCGGCCCTGCCAAAATCGAATCTGCGCAAATTGGTCAGGTCAGCTTTATAGCCAACGAAAAGTATGCCCGATATCTTGCCACCACCCAGGCATCGCTGGTTATTGTCCACAAATCGGTAAGTGTTGATGAGTTCAGTCATCGCACCTCTTTTCTCAAAGTTGGCGACCCCTATACTGCCTTCGTATTTCTTCTCCAGAAATTTGCAACAGCACGGACAATAGCCCTTAAGGGCATTGCCTCAACGGCGGTTATCGGCGAAGGTGTTACTCTGGGTGAGGGTGTCTCAATCGGAGAGTATGCTGTCATTGGCGACCGATGTACGATTGGCGGCAATGTCGTTATAGGCCCGCACACTGTTCTTTTTCACGATATCTCCATTGGCGATGACACCGTTTTATTTCCCAATGTCACTCTTTACGATGGCACGCTTATAGGCAGACGGGTAGTTATTCATTCGGGAAGCGTCATAGGAGCAGATGGTTTCGGTTTTGCTCCCCAGAGCGATGGATCGTATGTAAAGATTCCCCAGATGGGCATTGTTGAAATTGGTGACGATGTCGAAATAGGCGCCAATGCCACTATTGACAGAGCCACCATGGGCAGTACCGTTATCGGCCGGGGTGCTAAAATCGACAACCTTGTTCAGATTGCCCACAACTGCAGGAT
>CAIXLG010000195.1 GCA_903920215.1 uncultured Chlorobiaceae bacterium | reverse complement strand
GTACTCTCTGCTGTGACTATATTCTGACGAAGGGGTTGCATAAATATCGCGTTTTATTATCTGACTTTAACTACTAGTAATATAACGATTTACGGTATTTATTGCACCCTTTTTTTGTTGCTTGATGAATAATTCAGGATAAGTAGGTTTTTAGTTAATTTTTTTCATCTTAGCACCCTTTTGGTGTTGAGGAAGTATGTCTTGCTGTCTAAACTAATAGATAGCATCATCTACTTGTGGGCCGTTTAGCATTGATGTATCACAATGCTTGTTTGCCTTATCTGGATGGTATGGATTTTATTATAGAATCTATATCTATTCTGAGCAGGGTAATTAAGTCCTTGAGAATTCGTACAAGCCAATTAGTTGTTTGTAATACCCCTAAATAATTACAACGGCCTTACTGTCAAGATGACCAGAAAAATCCTCATTTTATTGCTATTTTTTGCACTTCTTTTCGGAGAACATGCTCATGCAGAGGAAGTGCCAGATAAAGCTTATTTTGCCTCTGAAGAAGCAGACACCTCTGTTCATGAGGTGGCAGACTGGATAGTCAATTCAAACGATAATAAAGAGATGCCATTTATTATCGTTGATAAAAAGCAGGGGCAAATTTATGTCTTTAAGAAAGAGGGTCTAATCATAGCAGCGGCTCCGATACTTGTTGGAGAAGCAATTGGTGACTTTTCACTTCCCGGCATTGGAAACAAAAAGCTCTGCGATATTAAACCTCATGAGCGAACCACTCCTGCCGGGAAATTCCTTGCCAGACGAGGGTTGAATTCGGATGGTTCGGAAGTAATCTGGGTTGATTTTGAAACGGCCATAGCCATTCATACTGTATCCTCAAATAACCCCAGAAAACGTAAAATACAACGCCTGCAATCTCTTTCAGCTAAAGAAAAAAGAAGTACGCTTGGGTGCATAAATGTTACAAATGAATTTTACTTTTCAGTCATTAGCCCTTTGTTTGCCAAACGAAACGGCTTAGTGTATATACTCCCTGAGACTATGCCTGCAAATAAGTTTTTTAACCTTGAATGTAAAAATACTGGTAGTTGAAGACCGGCTTGTGAACCGTAAAGAGATCAACCTTATTTCTGCCCATTAGCACACATTTCACCGAGTCTCTTCTTTGCTATTGCATCACCGCGGCCGGCAGCAAGACGATACCATTTAACCGCTTCAGCACAGTTTTTTTCCATCCCATACCCTTTTTCATACATCAAACCAAGAGTGATCTGTGCCTTTACATTTCCTTGCGTTGCTGCAAGGCGAAACCATTTTACGGCTTCTGTGTAATTAGGAACGACACCATTACCTTTTGCATACATCACTCCGAGATTGTTCTGCGCCATGCTATGGCCTTGAGCTGCAGCAAGCCGATACCATTTAACTGCTTGAACGTTGTCCTTGAGAACTCCTGAACCAGTAGCGTATGATACCCCGAGATTGTATTGTGCTTTTGCATCTCCATGAGCCGCAGCAAGCCGATACCATTTAACTGCTTCAGTTACGTTCTGAATAACGCCTTTACCTGTAGCATACGATACCCCGATGTTATACTGGGCATCTGCCATCCCTTTTTCTCCTGCAAGACGATACCATTTAAGGGCTTCGGCATAGTTCTGCTCCACTCCCTGACCCATATAGTACATCTCCCCAAGATTGTACTGTGCATGGACAAACCCTTGTTCAGCAGCAAGACGAACCCATTTAAAAGCTTCAGCATAATTTCGTTCTACTCCATAACCTTTATAATAGATACCCCCGAGAATAAATTGAGCCTCAGCATTTCCTTTTTGTGCTGCATAACGCAATTCTGATATTTTATTGGGCGACGCTCCGCTTACTGCCACGAAAAACAGCATTGAGCAAAAAAAGAAAATGAGCGTAATATATCTCGCGTTCATTACCTCGACCCCCATCTTTATGACTGCATGAACGGTTAAAACGCAAACAACTATATTATATATTTAATATATAATATAATCATCAAAACCATTTCTATCGACTAGGAATCGGCCTTTTTATATAAGATATATTTACTGCTTTTGAGATAGATACAGAGGGAAGATTTATAGAAGAATCATCTGCCGAGATTCCGGAAACAAGAATAATCTCTTTTTGGAGATAACTTGTGAAAAGGAGAGGATGTTAGATTAATTGGATATTGTCTGGAGATTCACATAGCCTGATTCATGAGCATGATCAAGTGCAAGCTGATTCACACTCAAAGATTTTGAGTCATTGTAAGCATTCCCGTGCCCCAACTCAACCAGCTTCTTCTGAGCTATTGAACTGCCCTTGGCAGCTGCAAGCCTATACCAGTTAAGTGCTTCAGTCACGTTTTTAGCAATTCCATAACCCTTCTCATGCATCAATCCGAGAGTGATCTGTGCCTTTACATTTCCTTGTATTGCTGCAAGGCGAAACCATTTTGCTGCTTCTGTATAATTTTGAGCGACACCGCTTCCTTTTGCATACATCACACCCAGATTGTTCTGAGCCATACTATGACCTTGATCAGCTGCAGACCTATACCATTTTACTGCTTCAGAAAAATCCTGAACAACTCCCTTGCCTGCAGCATACGACACAGCCAGATTGTACTGTGCCTTTTGATCACCCTGATCAGCTGCAAGCCGATACCATTTAACAGCTTCTGAGAGGTCCTGAACAACTCCTTTACCTGCAGCATACGATACACCAAGATTGTACTGTGCCTCCGGCATCCCCTGTAAAGCCGCAAGACGAAACCATTTTGCGGCTTCAGTATAGTTTTGATCGATACCCTCACCCTTATAGTACAGCTCACCGAGATTGTACTGCGCCTTTGCAAACCCATGGTCAGCTGCAAGACGAACCCATTTCAGTGCATCCACATAATTCTTTTTGACACTATCTCTACTGTAATACATCCTGCCCAGACTCAATTGGGAATCAGCATTACTATCGTCAGACGCAATCCGTATATCTGAAATCACTCCAGAAGTCTCTGCTCTGACTGTCCCGAAAAACAGGGTAGAACAACAAATAATTATAAGAGCTTCTTTTAGCATTGCTTCATGAAGGATAACATTCAACTTATAGCTTAACTACAACCTTTAAAAAAGATCTACGTCTCCAAACTTCCGGAAACCGAACAAAATTAAATTAATACTGCAATTTCCATGCCGTAATATCAAAACAGGCCCACAAAAAAATCTAATACTCTATAAGTATTTATTTTAATAATGTTTAGATTATAAATAAATGTTGCGAAATATGTATTGTTAGTTAAATATTGCCTCAAAAAGAGACACCTTGTCTCAGATACGTCTCGAAGATTGACACCCCGTTCACTGAACAAAAAAATCAAGTAATAAAAAAATAGCGAAGAGGAAAAAGCTCCGCTTCGCTATCAAAAACAACAACATGTCAGGTCTTAACGTATCAATCATCAGTCATCTAAACTACACTGAATCATCACCACAACACACAAAACCTGACCCGACCCGTTGCTGCCATCTATACAAGAACATAATCATGCGTCATCAACCAACTTTTTCATCCATTCATTAACTTCGACGCGATTTCTTTCAGAATCTTGCGGTGGAAAAGAAAGTTTTTTTTACTGATTAATTTATTCGTATCGGAGTGCTTCGACTGGTTTAAGTGCAGCAGCTTTTCTAGCTGGCCAGAGGCCGAAGAATATCCCGGTAAGTGCTGAGAATGCCGTTGCAAGCACAACCGAGATCGGTGAAGTTATGACCGACCATCCGGCAAAATAGGAGAGAATAAGGGAGATGGCAATGCCCAGCATGATGCCGATCAAGCCGCCGCTCACCGTCATGCCAACCGACTCGACCAGAAACTGCAGCATGATATCGTTTTTCCTCGCTCCAATAGCCTTTCGCAGCCCGATCTCCCGTGTGCGTTCTGTCACCGATACCAGCATGATATTCATAATCCCTATGCCT
>CAIXLG010000194.1 GCA_903920215.1 uncultured Chlorobiaceae bacterium | reverse complement strand
GTAGTCTTCGACAGCTTGGATGCTCTTGAAGACCATTTGGAGGCTTCGTTAAGGATGATGGAACATGATACACCAAGAGTACATTCAATCGTTGCTTGGCCTTGGATAATGAATTCATTATCGATTTAGAAATGGAATTAGATATGGCGAACAGTTGCTTTAATATACCACTGAACTTACCTGATCACAAAAAAATCACTTTAAATCCCCTGCAACTCCACCATACTTCCAATCCACCCCTCTTGCCCATCCCGCATAAACACGTAGCTTATCTAACTTGTTGCAGGTTCAGGTTAGTGAATTGAGTTAAAATATATCCCCGGAATAACTCCGGGGATTGAACAGTTTGGCGTTAAGTGTTCAGCAGCATGAATGCCCGGGGGAAGTCTTTTTCAAGAATACTCTTTCCAAGTGCATGCTGTTCAGGGTTGTCATGCAGAGAAACAATACGCAGCTTTTTATGGCTATCCGTGAATCTTAACAGAAAATCAAGAAGTACCTCTCCATAGAACGCCTTGATCTTATCGATAATGGGTTTATCTCCATCCACCTGTTGTGCTATTTCTACTAATTGCTCAAGTTGTTCGTGGATCGAAAAGAGATGACTTTTGATCTGTTCTGCGACAGGAAGCGTTTTGTCTTCAAAAACTACATTCCTACCGATATGCGATTCTTTGATGCTATTGAACAACGTTAGTTTAGACGAAGTTTGTGGGCTTTTTTGTTGGGGTTCAGGAATCACCCCAACCTACAAAACATCAAATTTATGAGATAAAAACACTTTTTAAAAGTGTGTGGAGGTAAGGTTCCGTATTGGAGGTCAGTCAGATTCAAATTTGATATTCTTCTGGATACATTTTCCCTTCTCGGGTCAAGTACAATACCGGTAACAGCAGACCTTCTCCAAGGTTGTTATTACAGAAACGATTTGTCGAAACAAACGGGAATATGTACCTTATTTTCAGGGTTCCTGTTTTCGTGCATTCGTTTTTGGGAGATTTATCAAAAAAGCCTTCGAATTGACCTTGGAGGCTTTTTTTATTACTGTATACCTTTTTATATAAGCAGGTTATGAGTGTAACGCAAAAATCTAAAGTGTTTTCCTGGCTGCTCTTTGATTTTGCCAACACTTCCTTCAGCGTTATAATGGTGACCTTCGTTTTCCCCCTCTACTTTAAAAACGTTATCTGTAACGGTGAACCATCGGGTGATGCTTTGTGGGGGTTCAGCGTCAGCTTGTCGATGTTGCTTGTTGCTCTTATTTCACCTGTTCTGGGAGCTGCAGCCGATTATTCCGGCAAACGAAAACGCTTTCTTTTCGTCTTTACCCTGATTTCGGTTGTTGCTACGGCTCTGCTTTCCTTTGCAGGGCCTGGAATGGCTGTTACTGCGATAGCTCTTTTCATTCTTGCAAACATTGGCTTTGAGGGCGGACTTGTTTTTTATGATGCCTACCTCAAGGAAATTGCTACAGATAAAAGTGTCGGTCGAGTCTCCGGGTATGGTTTTGCCATGGGATATCTTGGTGCGCTTGCCATTCTTCTCTTGACGAAGCCATTGCTGAGCAAAGGAATCGTTCTTTCCAATGCACCTAATGTGCAGTTAAGCTTTTTGGCCGCATCAGTTTTTTTTGCCCTCTTTTCAGTACCGATTTTTCTGGCGCTACGTGATCAGCAAAAAAAGGAGGGACCAGCCATCTCTTTTGCCTCACTTGGCAGCTCAATAAAGGAGGTAAAGCATACGGTTCGCCATATCATGAACTACCCTGATCTTGTGCGTTTTCTTCTTGCGTATTTTTTTTACAACGATGCTATTCTAACCGTGATTGCGTTCTCATCGATTTATGCACAGAATACCCTCGGTTTTACTACAGGCGAACTGATTGTTTTTTTTATGCTGGTGCAGACAACAGCAATTGCCGGCTCCATTATTTTCGGCTTTGTTACCGATAAAATCGGTCCGAAAAAAACCATTGTTATTACGCTTCTGATTTGGTTTGTTGTTGTTTTAGCTGCAATTTTTGCAGACAGGAAAGAGTTGTTTTTTTATACAGGCATGCTTGCCGGCCTTTCAATGGGTTCATCCCAGGCGGCATCAAGATCTATGATGGCAAGACTGACTCCACGAGAGCATGTTACAGAGTTTTTCGGTTTTTATGATGGTACGTTTGGCAAGGCTTCAGCCATAGTCGGTCCTCTTGTGTTTGGTGTTGTGTCAGCCCAGGCCGGCAGTCAGAAAGCAGCTCTTGCATCGCTATTGATGTTTTTCACTATTGGCTTGCTGCTTATGACCAGAGTTAGATCAGTCGCGAGCGAGTATTCCGTTGAAAAGTGAAGAAAAAAAGAGACCAATGGTATCGGAGGAAAAAATAAAAAAATCGAGGCTAAGCACCCGTTCAGATTTCCAACAGTATCTGCGTGCTTTTGTGCCTTTTTTCTGGAAAAATTTTATCCATGACAGAATTTTTCTTGGAGCAGGTTCTCTGGCTTTTCAGACACTCCTTTCAATTGTACCGGTTCTGGCAGTTATTCTCTCCATATTGAGTGTGTTCACTGTATTTGCTCCCTTCAAACGCTCAATAGAAGACTTTCTTGTTCAGAATTTCATGCCTGCTTCCGGAGAGCTCCTTCATCACTATCTCACAGATTTTATCGGCAAGACAGCGAGTGTTCCTCTTCTTGGCGGGGTATTTTTGTTTATTATTGCGCTCTTTCTTATTTCGACTGTCGACCATACCCTGAATGAAATATGGGAGGTGCGCTCTCCAAGAAAGGCGCTGCAGGGCTTTACCCTCTATTGGACAGTATTGACGCTGGGGCCAGTGCTTATCGGCAGCAGCCTGGCGGCAAGCTCCTATGTATGGTACACAGTGTTTACCGAAGGGCCATTGCTCGAACTGAAAACCCGCCTCCTCTCCTATCTTCCCTTTATCAATTCGATTTTTGCCTTTTTCCTGCTCTACATGCTTGTGCCGAATCGGCGGGTGAGGTTTGTGCATGCCCTGTCCGGCGGATTCCTGGCTGCAGTGCTGTTTGAACTCTCAAAAATATGGTTTGTCTTTTATGTCACTCATATTTCAACGTTTGAGCATATTTACGGCGCTTTATCGGTGATTCCGATGCTGTTTTTCTGGATTTATCTCGGATGGGTTGTTGTGTTGACAGGTGCGGAATTTGTTTTTTGTCTCGGAGCCCTGAAGCCTCTTGGCGTTATGGCTGAATCATTCAGTCCATTGCGTGGCGTTCCTGTGATTCTTTCCGTTATCGGGTCAATATGGAATGCTCAAAAAAGCGGCAGTTCGACAAATATGAATAAGATTCTGAAGACGGTTCATTCAGTACAACCTTCAGATTTGAGAAAAATTGTTGATATTCTGCTTCAGAACAATTTTATCCATGTTACTGCAAACGGAGACCTTTCTGTCAGTCGTGATCTCTATACCCTGACGCTTTTTGATCTCTATGCAATAATGCCGCAGGGATTAAGTGGTGATGAAAACGGTTCGCTGATTTCAGGCGGTAATAGCGTACATTTGGAAACGATAAGCAGAGGCGTTTCCGAGTGCCTGAAAAGCAGTATGGATATGTCCATTGCGACCTTGTTAGAGGACAATAATCAAGAGCAGTTATGAGTTATCAGGTTATAGCCAGGAAGTACAGACCTGCAAAGTTTGCCGATATTACCGCACAGGAGCACGTCACCCGTACGATACAGAATTCGCTTCGCATGGGAAGGGTAGGGCATGGTTATATTTTTTCGGGATTGCGTGGCGTTGGCAAGACAACAGCGGCAAGGGTGTTTGCCAAGGCGGTGAACTGCCTGAAAATGATGGAGGATGCGGAATACCTGCAGAATGTTACAGAACCGTGTGGTGAGTGCGAAAGCTGCCGGGATTTTGATTCGGGCACCAGTTTCAATATTGCTGAGTTCGATGCAGCATCCAATAACAGTGTCGATGATATCCGTACGCTTAGGGAGAATGTCCGTTATGGGCCTCAGAAAGGGAAGTACAGGGTCTATATTATCGACGAAGTACACATGCTTTCCATTGCGGCATTTAATGCGTTTCTGAAAACGCTGGAGGAGCCGCCGCCTCATGCTATTTTTATTTTTGCCACCACAGAGCTCCATAAGATCCCTGCAACCATTGCCTCCCGGTGTCAGCGTTTCAACTTCAAGCGTATTCCGCTTGAGGATATACAGAGTCAGCTTCAGCTTATCTGTGATGCCGAGCATATAAAGGTTGATGCTGATGCTTTGCAGCTCATTGGTCGCAAGGCTCAGGGGTCGATGCGTGATGCCCAGAGTATTCTTGATCAGGTTATTGCTTTTTCAGCCGAGAACGATCAACAGGGTTCTATCAGTTACCAGGGTGTTGCCGAACTGCTGAACTACATTGACGATGAACAGATGTTTGCCGTTACTGATGCTGTGGCGGAACACAATCCTTCGAAGATGCTGGATGTTGCACAGTTTGTGATCAGAAACGGCTATGACGAACAGGACTTTCTTGAAAAACTGATCGAGCATTTGAGGAATTTGCTGGTTGTGCAGAATCTTTCTTCTACACGTCTTGTTGAACGGCCGGATGCAATACGTGAGCGATACCAGCATGATGC
>CAIXLG010000193.1 GCA_903920215.1 uncultured Chlorobiaceae bacterium | reverse complement strand
TCTCTTTTGGCCCGACCATTCGTTTCCCTCATTCTCCGGATGAAAAGGTCAATATTCCATCCGTCCAGAAATTCTGGGATTTTCTTGTCGAAACGCTCAAAAATATACCGCTCAAATAAACAGGGTTGAGTCCCCGTACTCATTCCCACCCCCACCCCCACCCTCAGCACCCAGCACTAAAACGACCATTGAAAATTTGTCTGAATAGCCAACTTTTTCGATAAATGTTATATTAAACTGTATAAACAGAATTGATGGAAAGTACAGCGCTTTTTGCTGATTTATTGCTGTTAAGTTATTTAAATATATTCATTTGCTTTTATATATAAATTTTGATATTGGAGAGTCGTTATGAAAATTTCTCGTCTATTCACCAGCCCTGGCGAAAATATTTATGATCGGGTTGAATACACGACAAGAACCTCAGTATTGCGCAATCCTGACGGCTCGAAGGTCTTTGAAATGACCGATATAGAAGTCCCGAAACAGTGGTCGCAGGTCGCTGCAGATATTCTTGCCCAGAAGTATTTCCGGAAAACAGGAATTCCTCAACGCGACGAAAACGGCAACGTTCTCACCGATCCCGAAGGCAATCCGTTGACCGGCAGCGAACACTCAATTAAGGAAGTGGTCCATCGTATGGCGGGGTGCTGGAGAGATTGGGGCGAAAAAAACAGTTATTTCGACACCCCTGATGATGCTCAGGCTTTTTATGATGAGGTGGCATTTATGATCCTTAAGCAGATGGGTGCTCCAAACTCCCCGCAATGGTTTAATACGGGTTTGAATTTTGCTTATGGCACTACTGGCCCGGCCCAAGGGCATTTTTATGTTGATCAGAAAAGCGGGGAGGTCAGAGAGTCGGAAGATGCTTACGGCAGGCCTCAGGCTCATGCATGTTTTATCCAGTCAGTCAGTGACGACCTTGTTAATGAAGGTGGTATTTTCGATCTGGCAATCCGCGAGGCCAGGGTGTTTAAATTTGGCAGCGGTTCGGGCACGAACTACTCGAACCTTCGTTCTGGCGGAGAGAAACTGAGTGGAGGAGGAAGTTCTTCGGGCCTGATGAGTTTTCTGAAAATATTTGATTCGGCCGCAGGTGCTATAAAATCAGGCGGGACAACACGGAGGGCCGCCAAAATGGTGATCGTTGATATTGACCATCCTGATGTCGAAAAGTTTATAGAGTGGAAGGCGAAGGAAGAGGATAAGGTTGCTTCGCTGGTAGCCGGTTCGCGAATCTGTTCCCGTTTCCTCCAGGCTATTGTAGAAGAAGCCATTGCAAACGGGGTTGACCGCAAGGCTAACCCGAGATTGCAGAACCTGATACAGAATGCGTTAAGCCGCGCTGTGCCGATGAGCTATATCATTCGTGTGCTTGCCTTGGTCGAACAGGGCTACACGTCGCTTGATTTTGAAGAGTACAACTCCAATTACGAATCCGAAGCCTACCATACTGTTGGAGGCCAGAATTCGAACAATACCGTCCGTGTGACCAACGAGTTCATGAAGGCGGTTGAAAACAACGATTTGTGGCAGTTGCGTGAGCGCACATCAGGCAAGATTGCAAAAGCAGTCAACGCCCGCGACCTTTGGGAAAAAATCCTGCTCAGCGCATGGAAATGCGCTGATCCCGGCCTGCAGTTCGATACTACCATCAACGAATGGCATACCTGCCCTGGGAGCGGGCGTATCAATGCAAGTAATCCATGTTCTGAGTATATGTTCCTTGACGATACGGCATGCAATCTCGCGAGTCTGAACCTGATCTATTTTATCGACGAGGCCTCGGGCAAGGTTAAGGTCAGGGAGCTGCAGCATGCATCCCATTTATGGACAATCGTGCTTGAAATTTCAGTGCTGATGGCCCATTTCCCTTCAAAAGATATAGCCCGTCTGAGTTACGAGTTCAGAACGCTCGGTCTCGGTTTTGCAAATATGGGTACGGTGCTGATGGTGCTCGGTATTCCATACGATTCACCCAAGGCACTTGCCATAGCCGGTGCCATATCAGCGATAATGACCGGTCAGGCCTATTTGACCTCTGCGGAAATGGCTCATGATCTTGGCACGTTTGCCGGTTATGGCGCAAACTCCAAGGATATGCTTCGCGTTATCCGCAACCACCGCAGGGCAGCCCGCAACATGTCCGAAGAGGAGTACGAAGGACTTTCAGTTAAACCGCGTGGCATAGATGCTGAGTATTGCTCCAAAGAGCTTTTTGAAGCTGCTGGAAAGGTATGGGATGAAGCGCTTCAGAAAGGGAAAAAATACGGATACCGTAATGCACAGGTCAGTGTTATTGCCCCTACCGGAACGATTGGGTTGGTTATGGATTGCGATACTACTGGTATCGAGCCCGAGTTCGCCATTGTTAAATTCAAAAAACTTGCCGGTGGTGGCTATTTCAAAATTGTCAACCAGTCTGTGCACAAAGCTCTTGAACGGCTCGGCTACACCGATGCACAGATTGATGATATCGAACACTACTGTAAGGGAAATGGAACACTTGCAGGCTCACCATCCATCAATCGCCAATGGCTGAAAAGTCGTGGCTTTACCGACGACAAGATTGAAGTGGTGGAGTCGCAGCTTGACACTGTTTTTGATATCCGCTTTGCTTTCAACAAATGGATTCTCGGTGAGGATTTCTGTGCAGCACTTGGATTCACTGAAGATCAGCTCAATGATCCCGATTTTGATATGCTTCTGGCTCTTGGCGCTACGCTTGAGGATGCTGAAGCCGCAAATGACTACGTCTGCGGCACCATGACCATTGAAGGGGCTCCTCATCTGAAGCTTGAACATCTTGCGGTGTTCGACTGTGCCAGCAAGTGCGGTAAAAAAGGGCTCCGTTACATCAAGCATATGGCGCACATCCGCATGATGTCGGCGGTACAGCCCTTTATTTCAGGTGCGATTTCCAAAACAGTCAACATGCCCGGAACAGCTACGACCGCTGAAATCGGTGAAGTATATCAGTCTGCATGGCAGCACATGGTTAAGGCTGTCACCGTCTATCGCGATGGTTCCAAACTTTCCCAGCCGCTCAATATATCGAGCTATCAGGATCTCGACGAGGTCATCATGCTTGGTACGGAAGAGAGTCTTGATGAAACCAAGGGGCCTAAGGAGGTGCAGGAACGGATTGTCGAGCGGGTCTATCACCGCTCAGAACGCCGGTATTTGCCAAAGCGGAGGAAAGGTTATATCCGTGAAGCCTATGTCGGTGGCCACAAAGTTTTTCTCCGGACAGGGGAGTATGAAGATGGTTCCCTTGGAGAGGTTTTTATCGACATGTATAAAGAGGGTGCATCCTTCAAAGGACTGTTGAACTGTTTTGCAGTGCTTGCATCCAAGGCTTTGCAATACGGTATGCCGCTCGAGGAACTTGTCGACAGCTTCACCTTTACCCGGTTTGAACCTGCAGGCACGGTACAGGGCCACAACGCCATAAAAAATTCCACATCCATTCTCGATTATGTCTTCCGTTCAATCGGATACGACTATCTTGGTCGCAAGGATTTTGTGCATGTGAAAGCGGTTGATGAGCTCCTGGATGGGGACGAGGGAAAACAGAAAAGCAACGGCACGTCAGACACTGCTAAGGTTGCCGAACCGGCGCTCTTGGTCCATGCTGAATCATCGCACACTTTAGCACGCCAGAGTCAGGCCTATCAGGCTAAAGTGCAGGGCTATACCGGTGAACAGTGTGAAAACTGCGGCTCCATGCGCGTCAAGCAGAATGGAACCTGCAAAGTGTGCGAAGATTGCGGAATGACAACCGGCTGCTCCTGAAGCCGGCTGTTTGATTAATTTGAACTTATAAGCTGAATTTGAATGCTCAAAAAACCATCCGAATCCGTTCCAGCGGCGTTAGAACCTGCATATTCTGCAATTGTCAATCTGACAGAGAGCGTTTGCAAGCAATACTTGAACAGCGACTATGCAACGCTTGGTCGTAATTTGGCGGCAGCGCTTTCGCGCAAACGACCGTCCCCCATCATTCGGGGGAGACCGGAAATTTGGGCATGCGGCATTCTCTATGCGCTCGGCACAGTCAATTTTCTTTTCGACAAAACGCAAATTCCACATATGCGGACTGATGAGTTATGCACAGCGTTTGGCGTCAGTAAAAGCAGCGGAGAAAACAAAGCGAAACTTATTCGTGACCTGATGAAAATGTATCCACTTGACCCAAACTGGTGCTTGCCGGGCAATGTTGAACAAAATCCATTGATTTGGACATTGAAAGTCAACGGGATGCTGGTAGATGCTCGCCACATGTCGCGTGAACTTCAGGTCATTGCCTATGAAAAAGGGTTAATACCGTATATCCCGGCAGACCTATAAAAGTTTTTTGCAGTCAGCAAGAAAAGGACACCTCTATTGATTCAAATGGGATGCATGAAAAAAATTGATTACCAAAACTTTATCTCCGCAACATGTTACTCGGGAACAAATAGATGTGCCCATATGTAGGTTGGGGTGATTCCTGAACCCCAACAAAACTAAAGCTGCCTTCAATCTCTTATATCTGCAATAAATAGAGGTGCCCTTATGTGTGATCGCTCTCCCCGTATCATGCTAATATACCTTATAGGTTATAATTATTGAGTATGCCCTGTAGGGTATATTCTTTATATTTACCTTTAAGGGTATATTGCTGGTAATGACAAAAGCCAAATGCAAAATGCAAAATGAACAATGATTCATACATGGAGAAGCACTCGATCCGGACGCCTGGGCAGCTTGCAATGGTGCTTAACGGATATCGAAAAAAGCTGAAATTGACCCAGAAGCAGGCTGCGGAAAATGTCGGTTTGTTTCCAAAAACTATATCAGCATTGGAAAACTGCCCGGACCGTTCCAGTATAGCAAGCCTGTTCAAGCTTCTTTCAGCACTTGGTCTGGAACTGGTGCTGAAGCCCAGTAGTACAGAACGCACTGGCGGGGAGTGGTGATGGGTAGAAAACTAGAAATCCCGTACACTCAGGGTTTTTATGAATGGTGAGCTTGTGGGCGCATGGAATCTGAGCACGGTCGGCTCGCATGAATTCGTCTATGCAGGTTCATGGCTTTCTTCCCCTTTGTCTCGTCCTCTCTCACTCTCGATGCCGTTACGGGAACAAAAGTAGAGTGGCGACGTCGTCCATTCATTTTTCGACAATCTGCTGCCGGATAACGATGTGATTCGAAGAAGAATCCGTGATCGTTTTTCTACTGGGTCGATCGAGGCATTTCACCTTCTTGCGGAAATCGGTCGTGACTGTGTTGGTGCAATTCAATTATTGCCTGATGGGATCGATATGGTTGACGTTCGGACGATCACTGCCGAACCGGTGAGTAATGATGATATTGAACGTCTGATAGCGCGCGAAGTAACGTCAGATTCCTTCGGCAAGCAAATGGCCGGACATGAAGAGTTTCGCATCTCACTTGCCGGAGCACAGGAAAAGACAGCTCTCCTATGGCATGATGGGCAATGGAAACGGCCATCAGGAGCTACACCTACGACGCATATCTTCAAACTGCCGCTGGGTCAAATGGGTCATTTCAATATTGATATGACGACATCTGTTGAAAATGAATGGCTTTGCAGTATGCTGTTGCAGGCATACGGAATGTCAATGGCAACATGCCTGATGGCGCAGTTCGGTGACATGAAAACATTGATAGTTGAGCGCTTTGATCGAATGTTCTCGATGGATGAATCGTGGATTATCCGGTTGCCACAGGAGGATATGTGTCAAGCCACCGGTGCTCCGTCAGGGCTTAAATATGAGAGCGATGGGGGGCCTGGAATCAGGTCGATCATGAATTTGCTTTTAGGTTCATCGATAGCTGATCAGGATCGTATTGATTTTTTTAAAGCGCAGGTAGCTTTTTTACTCCTTTGTGCTGTAGATGGGCATGCAAAGAACTTCAGCGTTTTCATTGACCGTGGAGGCTCATACCACCTCACACCACTCTATGATGTTTTGTCGGCATATCCTGTACTGGGCAATGGTCCAAAAATGCTTTCGCCTCACAAGGTAAGAATGGCGATGGGTTTGTGGGGCAAGAACAAACATTGCCTATGGAAAAATATTCAGAAACAGCATCTTATAACAACGGGCATCTCTTGCGGTCTGAGTGAGTTGGTATGTGTCGGGATTATCGATGGTATGATTGCCAAAACTCCCGAGGTTATCGAACGGGTAAGTGGCCAATTGCCTTCAGGATTTCCCTCTCTGGTTTCCGATGCAATTTTTGAAGGAGTAAGAAGCCGGGCAAAGACGCTTGCCTGAAACGGAGGGCGTGATGTCGTTGATGTCTATCAGCAAAAACCCTTGTTTTCAACACTTCCAGACAAGCCCTGCAGTAGCAAACAGCGATATCTTATTACGGGAAAAGATAAATCGTGATTTACATGAAAAAAGTCACAGTCAGTTCTTACAGGAAAGACAAATATTACCCAAAAGTTGTGAAAGCCATCATGATCCTGCTTAAAGAGTCGGACGAGATATCGCCCTTGGCAGTCATGCTTCAAACTGGAAATCTGTTACCCAAAGATCACGAAGCATGGCTTTGTGGTCACGTATCCTATTTCGAAAGAGTATTTCAAGGGAACCTCTCCAAGGCAAACCGTATTTTGCGCATCATTGGATTTTACGCACATGATCTTAATATGGTTCCCAGCTTACATTCTTACCAGCAACGCGGCACAAAACGACAGCTTCGGTTCTCGCGCACCTGCGATTCAGGAGTTGAGACGGCTTACACTCAGCACTATCGATGGAATCAATCGCACGAGAAGAAACAAGCCATGATAGAACGTGTATTGTTTGATACCCCATAAACAAAGGCTTTCCGGTCATCCTGTTGCAAAGCCGTCACAAAACCGTGAAAATTGGTCTTTATCAAGGGTAAAAGCAGACTGAAAATACACCACTCACCGGCAAACATCGAACTGTAAAAGAATCCTTGTGAGTTCACTCTGTTCTTTCTCCCTGAGTGTTTCCAGCCAAACCATGTGCACCATGTGCACTATGTGCACAAAACTGATAAGCGGTTTATTCGACCGCCTCGAAATTGTGGCGGTTAAAGGTTATTCTGTGTCGGGTGAGAGTTCTCTCGTGTGCAGGTGGTGAGCAGACTTTTCAGCCCACCCCATCGACTGGCTGGCATGAGAGCGCAATTTTGCGCCATCACCGCCACAACCTGCCGTCATCGACTGACCGGAACTAACCATTTAACCATCAAAGAATTCACTCGAGACAACAAGTTTATCAATATTGATACGTTTCTATGATCTTGAGTTCCTTCATACCATAACGCGCCTATACTCTCAATGGTATAACCCCGAATAACAGGCTACAACCCTATTCTATTCAAGGTTTTCCGTATCAATGGCTAATGAGTTCAGACAGGTTTGAGAATGGCGTTAAAGTGCATCATAACCCATATATCAAAGGCTTATAATCTTGCTGTAATCTTGCTGTTGTGCAGTCTTTTTTATCGCCTGTTTTATCGCCTGAATGGTCCATCCCGGCAAGCATGAAAGCTGATCTGCCTTTGAAATCCTGATCTTCAACGGCTTCGGCTTCGTTTCCTGCATATCATCCCGATCTTCAGCGAAGCACAACGCCGGAACTCATAATCAATGAGAAATAATCACGAAAAAGAACCGTTAATCATGATCTGGATTGTGAGGTTTTATAATGAGTTTATCAGGATAATAACCAGCTTTACAACTCAGCACCAAACCAGAAAGAAAGCACCACAAAGCCAAGCTGTGCAATGATTTCAGGTTATTCAGCGCAAAGTATCAAGGGTTAGTTTCTATGCCTTATAATTGATCTATGATGTTCAGTTAAATGATCTGATAAATAACTCATCTGGCATGGTTATTCTTTGGATAACTGCCAGGCTCCCGTCAATGAATCCCAAGTAAAGGCAATAAAAAAGCAGACCGTTAAGCCTGCTCTATGCTTCTCTGATATGACGGCTCAGTTTTGAGCTTTCAACCTGCTTAAAATCCCCACTCGTTACTTTCTCTTTTTGAATGGGTTCATTACCGTACTGAATAGCCCTGTTCCCGGGATGCCTACGGTTTCACGTACCCCTTTTTTATTCACAGTAACGTGCGCGCCCTTAATGCCTGTTGATACTGATACGCCCCGCTTAGATAGGTTCAGAGTAACGCCGGGGAATAACTTTATCCGCTTGAAAAATCTAACTGCCATTGTCAACCCCTGTTTTTAAGTTCACTCAAAGAATATTGCCCTCGTGAGATAACCGGTAAAAACTCATCAATCCCGCCAAACTTCGCGAACGGATTTTCTTCGTTTTGCTTTTTTGGCTTCGCTGGTATTTTCTGCCGTGACAATGGCGATAACCCGAAATCTCTACGCATCCCGTTTATCAATCCAAGCATATCACGACAAATTGACCAACCAACATGACGTATGAGCTGGCCTTCTTCCCCGACCTGGATATATTGACCGCCAATTTCAGCCATTAACCTTCTGTACTCTGCTGTAAGCTGGCATAAGTCTGTGAACATGCCTACATCCGCAATAGTGAGTATTTCGGCCTCAATCAATGGCACAACTTCTTTCCTCCACAATTCAGCTGCTTCGGTACTCAGGCTTTCAGGTGGATTCCTTAATCCTGCATCAATGGCGATAACAGGCCCCTTCTTACCCTTGCTTGGTCTTAAAGTACCCATAAACCGCTTCTCATCGTCTGTTTTTCGTCTCATTATTATTACGTTTATTTTCTGACAAAAGTTACAAACATTCGCTCACAAACTATTAAGGCCCCTCAGCATATTTTTTAACAATAGTTTAGAAAATTCTGCCTATGCCCCTATACATCTGCTGCACACTTGCACTCATCCCTTTCCTCATCATCCGGCAACAATAACTGCAGCAATAACCTGCAATGGTATAAGCTCCCGCGTATGTAGTTCACATCCTCAAGGTCTGCCAGTGCCTGTACTGCCATATCAAGGATATGAAGGCAACCCTCAACCATGATCTCACTGTTAATGCTTGCATCAATCATAACGTGTTCAACTTCTTTGTGTTTCATGTTCTTTCCTTTGTTTGTGTTATAAAAAACTACTCTCATAAACCCTTCAGGTTAAACGATCTCAACCCGCGCCATACTTTGACACCATCAATTTCTTTTGATAATGTTGTGTTCTTCGATCCCGTCAAGTAGTGCATGTGCCGCACAACTTGCACCCATAAGGAAACTTGATACTGCAATAGCCCACTCTTTACCATCTGGTTGTCTATGCAGTGCCTCAGTGACTGCTTCAGACAAAGCAACCTTGCTTTTCTCAAGGATGAAATCCCCGATCTTTTCCGCCTGCTCTTTGTTGTTACTCATGATCGTAATGGTTAAAGTTTCCTGATAATCTTGTTCACCTCATCATCTGGCAGTGGGCAACCTGATTGACTATTCAGAGCTGCAACCCTACCTGCAACATCAGTCACCCGCTCATCACGTAGCCACCGCGCCACCCTAAACAGCACCGGGTTCCGCGCCCCAGGTACAAAGTTTCTCTGCATGAATGTTTGTACTGCCTTGTCCAGTTGTGCGGCTTCCCGATCCCCTGAAGGCTGTTGTATGGGTTTCCTGTATTGCTGCTGTCGCTGCCGTTCCTTGTCCAGTGCCGATTGATAGAATGGTTCCCAATCAAACAACTGATAGCCACTCAGGAAGAACACTTCAGCTTCAGGGTTCCCGTAGTACATCCGGCTCATGTTGCTGCAAGCCTTGTCTGTTCCGTAGTTGTGGATAACCTCTTTCATCATTTTCCTGAACTCTTCAACCTCAAGCATAACCGGTTTGAGTGTTGGCAGAATCACCCTGAAACGGTCACAGACAACGCCGTTCTTTTCCTTTTGGTGGCTCCTTGTTGTGGCAACAATACCGATGTACTGCCGGAACATAACCACCGCATCAACGAGCGTAACGCCATCGTCATAATCCAGAATGATAAGCTCGCTTACTGGTATGGCGTGCGCTGCATCTCGATAACCTTCAAGGAACTCAACCGCCGAATACTGGCCCGCTGATCTGACCATATCCGCCACCCTATCAAGAGTTATTCGGTACACCCTGAATCCTGTCGGGTCTTGTTCATTCAACCCCACTTTGTACGAAATCAGTACTTTACCGTCTGCCTCACTCATCGAATACCTCCGATATTTTCGTATTTCTTAAAACAGCCAACTAACACTACGAACACTTAACTACCTTATAAATAAACACGTTATATGTTCCTGATGTTAGTTAACTGTTTTACATAATTGAATAACAATACTCTCTTTGTTCGATCCTGTCTTTACGGTCATTTGTTCCCATAACCCCGATTCTTTACCGGTTTCAACGACTTCAGCAAACTCTTTTGCTGACCAATTGGAACGTTGCAAGAGTAACCGTTTTTTTAACTGACCGCCGTTTTTTGTGAGAATATCCGTTATCCGTTTTGTTTTCTGCTCAAAAGGTGTGAACCGGAACTCATCCCTCAGTAACCTGATAACGTTTCCTTGAAAGTAGGCTATGACATCACAAGCCTGCCTCATCGACTCTTTTGAGATAACAAGCTCTGATGTTCCCGCGTGCGTATCTTTGACAACCTGAAAGACTAACGCCACCTTAAAGCGCATCGCATCTAACCGGCCAAAGTAGCCCTGAAGAATACCGGCAAAATCTTTATCTGTCGTTGACACGTGAGCAATGATAGCCGCATCGAAATCAAATTCAGACTGGTAAACCTCACCGGCTTCATACGAGATACTGAAGGGTTTTTCCTCTACCTGAATAACGCGCGCCATCTGGTATATCTTTTCCAGTCCAGAGAGAACAGATTCTTCAGCATCGCTATCCGGTGTACTGATCTGGATAAGCGATTGTAACGCCCTTTGTTGCTCGGTTTCATAGCAGAACATAAACCGCTGCAAAAATCCAGAGTGCTTATCATCCTCTTTTACTCGCTGTTTGAACTGTGTCATTGTTGACGCTGCGAACATAGAGAGGCAAGGGTTCTTTATAATGGAGCGTTCTTTTTTCAACTGCCGTTCATAATCGTTTCCATCGTAAAAATCAATGAGCGCAGTCTTATAACCCTTATTGTACTCCTTATCAACCATCTCCAGCAATGCAGCAAACTCGCTGTAAAAAGCTGATCCGCTGTTCATAACGCTTTTCTGTTCTGGCTCTTGAGTCTGAATCTTGTCTTTCCCGTCCCGCTGCGTAACTGTTATTGTCCCGGGTTCCCGCATGGTTTCTATAAGCCCTTCCAATGAGCCCGAATCCGGCATAATGAACTTTACTTGCTCATTATCGTTATCCGGTGCAGGCGCGAAGGCATCCGCGTTTTGCGCTGCATCATTCGCTTTCAAACGATCTTCAAGAAGTCTCAGGTATTTTCTTGGAAGTTGGATTCCTGTACTTTTCCGGCCAACCGTTGAACCCGCAATCATCAAAAGGTATAAGTTCACCTTCAACTTTTGGCTTCCGACCTGCACAAATACCCTGTTCCCGATTACAGCGGAAACCATCATCAATACGCTGCAATGCAAGAACGATAAAGGCGCATCCGTCATGGTGCTGAAATACTCAACTACCGGCTGAAAGAACTCATCAGGGAATGACTTTTCAGGGAATGATAGTTTGCCGTGCAGGCGCGTTTCAATATCCCGTGCCTGCTTTAGCTTTTCTTCTTGCGTGATACTGGTCATTTCGCGCCCCTCCTTTCGCCTCTGGTCATCAATCGACCGGAACGCCCCAGGTAGTACGAGAACCTGATCTTACTTGTGAAGTTCTTCATATCCACCCCCTTGAGAACGGAACACTCGAGGGAATACCATAGACGCAAGCCCTCGGCTCAACCCTTAAGCTCGCGTAGTGCTTGATCTCTCTTTCGAATTTCTGACAGTCTTGGATAAATTCAGCAGGGGAAGTATATTGAAGCTCTTCTACTCGTTCTATACTTTCCCTGCGTTTAAGCCGTTTTGTTACGAGCAAGGCGGCTTTCGCTTTTCTTCTCATTTCGATACCTCCACGCTTACTTCACCGCCTTCTAACCACGCCCGAAACTGAATTACATTTATTAACAGTCTACCACCTGGCCCCTTAATACAAGGCAATTTTCCTTCGTGCGATAATCGGTAAAAGCTCGCTTTTGATAATTCGAAATCGGCAAAGTCTTTAGCATATTTGCGCGCAGAATCTACGCTGAAATACTTTTGTACCGGCTGGTTGAATTGTGTTGAATCACTCATACTTATCAATAGTTTAATTATCAAAAACATACCCTTAATCAACAGGTACTAATTAATCATAACACATATCCTATTGACTTCAAAACCATTCCCCTGCAATGTAAGTACCTTATAAAATAGTAAATTACGGTTATTGCTTTTTTGCTGTTGTCTATTATAGTCTCATATAGTCTATTATAGTTTCATATAGTTCGCAATTACCTTACATTCGAATTACTTTATTTTTAGCAAATAAAAAACGGCAAAAAAAAAGCCTCTCATTGCTGAAAGGCCATTGTGTGAAATGTAGAGCGAGGTTGAATTATTCATCCCTTGATACTGCAATTGCAAGCTCTTTTGCTGAATACTCTCTGCCGTCAAATATGTACCGTCCTGCCGGGTTCTTTTTCAGTCTCAAGGCTCTTGCTATGGCTTCCCCTTCGGCTTCCAGTGCTGCGGCAATGCTTCCCGCTTTTGGTGCAATAACCGGCTCAGGATGAATTGTTTGCTCTTGAGTTGATACAATACTCAATGAGGATAAGGCGACTGTCTGAGGCTCATGTGTAGAGAATACCGGCAACCGGTTCACCTCAGCAACTCGCTTTGTATCGACCAGCCTACAATATTTCTGAGTGGTGGAAATATCCCTGTGGCCTAATTGCTTTGATACCGTGTAAATATCTGAACCACTGGATAACATCATTGTGGCCATGGTGTGCCGTGACGCATGAAAATGTAAGTCCCAGGTTAAACCGGAACGATAACCCCATAAATGCAGAATCTTGTTTATTGCTGACCTGTTTAGCAGAATGAAAACCCTGTCATCCCCATCTGGCGCAAATTCAGGATGCAGTTTTTTAACCTCCATGAGGATGTTAACAGCTTGCGGAGGGATAGGACATTCTTCATACTGACCGGTCTTTTTCTGTTGGAACCTGATAAATGGCGCGCCATTGACCACAAATATGTTATCCCAGGTAAGACGCTCAATATCTGACAACCGCGCCCCCACAAAGCAACCAAACAGAAAAGCCTGTTTAACCATTTCGTTTTTGCATGGCGCGTTACGGAGTGCTTCAACATCACCGAAGGAAAGGAAGTGCCTTTGTACGTCCCCGCCCCCGATGCTATCAACTTTTCCTGTGAAGTCATCTTTGATAAACCCCGCCTTCCAAGCTTGTCGCATTGTCTTGCGTAGAAACCCAAAATAAAGGCTCGCTGTATTCTTGCTGATAGCCTCATCCTTTAAAAGGAAGGCTTTAAACCTTTCAAGCCACGCAGTGTTTAATTTGTCAAAGGGTACAACGCCACCTGAAAACGATATAAGTTTCTTTAAGGTGTTCAACTCATGAGGATAGCTGTTTTTCTCTATCGACGTTCTAAAGTATTCGATAAAGTCACCTGCTGATTTCGCTTTCCGTTCGAACAGTGCTACCGGGTCTGCTTGAAAGTCCTTTTCATATCCCCTTCGCAAGTCCTCAGCCTCAGCCTTTGCCGTGTTAAACGCTTTCCGGTTTTTCGGGTACTCTTGCAGTCCAGTCTTTACAGAAAACCGGCCAAGCCCGCCCTGCTTAGGGTCACCGTGATAAACGTCGATATAAAAAGCAACTTCACCCCCTGCCAATTTCCGCTCTCTGATCTTTACGCCCATGGTTCGCCCTTTGTAACTCGCTTGTAACATCTCTCTGTAACTGTTCCAGACAAGTTACAAAATAAGCAGTAATTATACAAAGGAAATAATAAGTGATAATAACAGAAAGGACATAAAAGCAGTTTAATAATAAGCAGATACGGGATAACCTAAGAACTCATGATATACATCAAAATACGCCATATACAATAGAACGTGTATTGTCCACAATTGAACGCACACGATTCCCGAGCCCTCACCCGAGTGGAGAAGGCATGATTCATGACGGTAGTGGTACGCAGGAAGGCTTTTACTAACGTCAAAAGTTGGAGTATGTAATTTATTTGTGAAATTGAGCATCAGGAGTAAATTTATTACATCAGCGGAAGCAAAAGAGGATTATATGACCAGAGTTGAAGAGGATGAAATTCGTGATCAACGCATTGAATATGAAATCATTGTTGATGCGTATGGCCCTGAAGAACTGGCTATGGGATGGTACTGCTATCTTGATGATAAAATCTCCACGCCCTTTAAAGCCAAATGTATTGCCAAAAGAACAATTTCACCTCTTGAAGAAGGTGCAGAAGTTGAGGTTTTGGGGATGACTTCAGAAGATGAATGTGAACACGAGATGTTTGTAACGGTCAAGTGGCATGGCCGTCAGTTGGGTGTCCCCCTGGCCCAGATTGCCGTAGTTGAGGCAGATGAAGCTACCCGAGAAGCGGTTGAAGATTGGCATTATTGGTACAATCGGGGATGTGAGTTTTAAGTGTATTGAGCTATATTCACTTCGCACTCACACTCTCTCGAAAGCCTCGACCAGCCCATAAAACCTAATCTTTTCCTGCTCCAGCCGGATTTGAAAGCCAAAGTCATTCTGGCGCAACTGATAGTAAAGAGCGTTCCTTTCAGCAGTCAGTCGCATGAGTGCTCCGATTTCAGGAGATGGTTCAACACCCCAAAGCGGCACACTTTCGTTCGGAATCAGTGGTACACTGTCACCGGTATGCCTATTATGGATTGTATCAAATCAGCTTTTGATTTATGTTCGGATAATATCCGGATAGACGAATTCAGTAATAGCCGATAACTTTTCTACTGCGTCATAACCATCAGTTTTTCATAATGTTAGGCATATTGGTACAGGTTGTGGATAGGAAATCACCTGTATCCGAATATGGTCGGACATGACTGGATTATAGATGTGTTTTGATGGCCTGAAATTGTTTGCTATACTTCAAAGTCAAGTTGTTTTGACAAGGCAAGCACTGTTGAAGAGTGAATGAGCTAACGATGTACGAGCAATCATGACTCTGTTCCTGTGCTTAACTGGAGGATCTGGAGTTGCTCAAAACTTGATACATTTACTGTCTATAAAAACTGATACCCAAGACATATGAAAACAGTACCTGTCGCCGAAGTTCGGTCTAATCTCTCAGCACTTCTGAGGGAAGTCGAATCCGGAAATGAAATCGGTATTTCGTTTGGTTCCAAGCGACAGACGATCGCTGTCATTGTTCCAATCGCTGAGTACAAAAGAATCAAAGAGAGAAAAATCGGTTCCTTGGCAGGAAAGGTGACAGTTGAGTTCCGGGATGATTGGAAAATGTCGGACGAGGAATTTTTGAATTCATGAAGATATTGCTTGATACACACTATCTTATTTGGTCATTCACTAATCCCGAAAAGTTGCCCCAATGGGTTGCGGATCTTTTGGTTTCCGAGGAAAGTGATGTCTTCTTCAGCCAGGCAAGTCTATGGGAAATATCCATAAAGTTCAATACCGGAAAGTTGGTTCTCAAGGGTATGACCCCGGAGAAATTGTACGCAGAAATCGAAATGAGTCATTTCCAATGTCTGCCTCTTCAGAATGAGGAGCTTATCTCCTTCCACCGACTTCCCATCGAGCATCGAGACCCGTTTGATCGAATCATGATTTGGCAATGTATTAGTCAGGACATCCATTTCTTGTCTGTTGATGGCGCCGCACCAAACTATGAGAAGCATGGGTTGAAGATAGTCGACCGTAAATGAATAAGCCTTACAAATCATTCAACAGCGTTGTATTACGATCTAGGGACAGAGGAATACTGCCCATTTTGTAAAAAAATGACTGTTCACTATCGTCTCTCGGAGATTCGCTATAGAATTGTGGAGCAATAGATCACTTCTTAGCGCCGATTTGTCAGCAGACACCATTGAGGCGCGATGGCAAGTCGTTGGTGAAACAGTTTGGCAGAGAGATCGCAATGACGGGAAGTGCTGACGAGATCAAACACTCCCCAAAGCCCCCAAAGCCTCAACCAGCCACTCAAACCCAATCTTTTCCTGTTCCAGCCGGATTTGAGAGCCCAAGTCATTCTGGCGTAACTGATCGTAGAGTGCACTCTCTTCGGTGGTCAGTCGCGTGAGTATTCCGGTTTCAGAAGATGGTTCCACTCCCCAAAGCGTTTGATGCTCCATCAGCGTCTCTTGGTCCATCAAAAGGGAGGCTGCGTGAGGAAAGAATCCCCGAAGCTGGTTGAGAATGGCGAAGCCATGAGTATCGATGTCTCCCCAGTAATGGATTTTCCGGTCACGCAGCCACTCAACTGCGCCGAAGTTCTCAAAACCATAGCCAGCCCCAAAAATCACTATTGCCTGAGGAACCTGGGGGAAAGCGAGAAAGTTGATTTCGTTTTCGGTGATGAAGACCGTTGCGACGGGGATCTCCAGTTTGGCAAAGGTTGCTTGTGTCAGGGTGATATCCTGGTCGGTTTCTGTCGGTAAGATCGCCAGTTTCGGGTCAAGGATTCGGAACCGAACCCGCAGGGGCTTATCCCGAAAGCCATAACGGCGGCAAAAGCCTCCGGATCCCGTGGCCGTTGTATCTATTGCCTCCGGTGGAAAGATAAGATCGAACAGTTCTCCCAGCACACTTCGGTGTCCTTCGATAAACTTGCTGTGTACTCCGGGCAGGTCTATCTGGCGCAGATAGATACCTGGTCGTGGATTGTTCTGCAGCCATGTGATGATTTCCAGGATGCGTGACCACTCTTCGACCAGCTCAAGGGCGCGCAAAGGTCGTTTTGCCAGCCAAAGGAGTAGTGCAGGCTGCTGTTCGCGTGTTAGTGCAGCCAGAGCGGCAAATTGTTCGGCTGCACCCCGTTTACCAATAAGCCCAAGAGCATCATCGAGTGAATCGATCCAGATTTCCCATGGAATTTTATTTGCTCCCAAACTGCGATGATTGATGCTGCGCCATACAATTCGGTACTGTTTTGCTGAGCCCGACAGGCGGGCAATCCAGTCTCGTACTTCGGAAAAAGAGTCGCTTAACTGACGGGAGTCTGGCCCTTTCAGCGTCAAACGCCTGGGGAATATCTCTTCACCGCCAGTCAGGGCGGAGAGGAGTATGCCCCGATCCCAGAGTTTTTGAACCTGAGCCTTGAGTTCTGCGGGAGTTGTCCAGCTCATTCAAGCGCCTTCTCTTTCTCGGCGCGATACTCTTCGATAGTGAGGTTGCGCAGCACCGAGCAGCGCCCCTCCTGATTGTGAACAAACCCGACACTGGAGACATACGGCTCTATGATATGGATTTTCTGCAATGGTGTAACAATCAGCAGTTGCAGGTTGAGCTGGGCAAAGAGTTGCAGTCCGTACTGGGCCGATTCATCAGAACCTCGTCCGAAGGCCTCGTCGATAACCACAAAGCGGAACGACCTGGATCGCACCGCGCCCCACTCCAGACCGAACTGATATGCCAGGCTGGCGGCAAGCACTGTATAGGCGAGTTTCTCCTTCTGCCCTCCGGATTTGCCTCCCGAATCAGCGTAGTGTTCATGTTCACTGTCATCTTCCCGCCACCGTTCGCTGGCTGCAAAGACAAACCAGTTGCGCACATCAGTAACTTTGGCTGTCCAGCGCCGATCCAGATCGGCGTGCTCATCACGGCCACGGAATCGATCGATGATCCGTCGCACCTGGAGAAATTTTGCTTCGGAATACTGCGCGTCATCCGAGCCGGTCAGACTCCCTTCGGTGCAGGCGCGAAGCTCCGCCTGAAATTCACGGATGTCGGCATCGAGGTTTATTTGCACTTCGAGGGTGATGTATCGGCCGGGATTAAAGTCGATTTGAATGAGCGATTCATTGAGTCGGGCAATGCGCTCCTTAATGGTTTCGCGCTCGCGGGCCAGTTGTGATTGAAAATTGGCAACCTCACGGATGGTATTTTCGTTAAGAAGATCCTTGAACCGTCCCTCAAACCGGGGCAGGTCATCGGCCCGGAGTTGTTCAAACATCGAACGATATTCAAACCCTGCGGCAATGTTGACATCCACCTCACGGGTTTCGAGTTTCCACTCCTCCTTGTATTCGGTCATTGCCCTGATGATCTTTTCACTCAGTCGGGAGAGCTTCCTGTCCTCGACGTCGATCTTTGTCTGCAGCCAGTCACGCATTTTCCGTTCGCTATTGTCACAGGACTCAACCGTCAGCGTATGATCGCCGAGAGCCTGAGCGCGCATGGCTTCAAGCATGGCGAAACGCTCGGCAGATTTTGATCCCGCTTCAACCAGCAACGTACGTGTCTGTTGCTGCGACTCCCTGTTGATGCTGATCTTTTGCTCAATCTTCGAGCGTTTATCTTTCCTGTCGTCAAGTTGTCGCTCCGTTTCCTGAAGTTCCTCTTCCAGCGTGGCAAGTTGGGCAGTCAGGGTTTGCAGAAGGTTTGAGGTTGCCTCAAGATCACGCTTTTCCTTTTCCAGTCTGGCTATTGCAACGGCGAGAGGCTGCCAGTCGAGATCGCGGAAATCCGGATATTCGTCAAGCTTGGAGAGTATAGTCAGGCGCTCTTTCAGTGTGGTTTGCTCTTGCTGAAACCTGCTCATGCGGCCAGAAAGTTCGGCCAGTTCTTTTTTCTGTAGTTTGGCGTTCTCTTCCAGTGCTGCGATTTTCTGGGCATTGCTCCATCCCAGTACGTAGCGGCTGCGGTCGTCAAGCCGGTGGCGGTCATCCTTTTCGTGGCGTTCACCCGGCGACTTGATCTGTCCGGCCAGGGTTATGGCTTTTTTCTCCCTCCGGAACTCTTCCTGGCTCATGCAGCAAACCAGATCGAAACGCCAGGCGACTTCATGTTCCAGCCAGTCAAAATAAGGGGACTCGACTTTAATGGCGAGTTTGTGCAAGAGAGAAGCCGGATGATCGGGCATCTGTTCACTGCGAGAGCGCTGACGCACCCGAAAATAGACCAGACGACCTTTCAGGTTGGTTTTCTCCACCCATTCCGCCACCTTCATGTAGTGATGGTCAGGCACCAGCAGGGAAAGTCCGAAGTTGCGGAGCACTCGTTCAATGGCTCCTTCCCAGACCTGATCTTCCTCACGAACCTGAAGCAGCTCTCCGGCAAACGGCATCTCATCTTCCGCGATATTCAGGGCCTGACAGAGCGAGCGCCGCATGGCCACCTGTTTTTCGTCGATATTGCTCATGCGGGCTTTCAAGCCCTTGATCTCGGTTGTCAGTTGTTCATGCTCATGACGACCCTGGGTAAAGAGGACGCCTGCCTCATTGAGATCGTTTTGAACCCTTGCTTCAGTTTCGGCAGTTTCTTCATGCATGGCTGAGTGCCCGGCATGCTGAAGATGGAACTCCTCAGCGTTCGTCGCAGGATGCTCACCAAGCAAGCGAGCGAGTTCTCCATATCGGGTAGCTTTCTGATTCCGCCGTTCAAGATCTTCATGTTTCTGCCGAATCTCTGCATCAATACTCTCGATACGGTCACCACCGTTTTCGGCGATGGTTCGTCTCAGCTCACGATCACGCCCCTGTTGGGTGCGGCGATCTGCCTCCAGTCGTTCGATGGTGATATGGTGCCGGCTTAACTCTTCATCAAGGGAGGAAAGACGTTTTTCCAGCAATTCCAGCTTGAGAGATGCGAACCAGGGACGCAGGGAATCGCGAGATGACCGCAACGCTTCCGCTGTTCGAGCCATACACTGGTGATTGTCGCAATCAGCCACCAGCGGCCCCAGCATCTCTATCTGCCGCTTCGCTTTGAGGACGGCTTCGTGAGCCCTGTTGAGATCTTCGAAATGCTGGATAAGGGCGGCAATACGTGGCTCGACATTGAAAGGCTCGAGCATGTGGAGACGCACGAAATCGGTCAGGTTTCCTACCGACTTGAGCGATACGGTTTGATGAAACAGATCCAGTGCCTGCTCATTATCGATGCCGAAGCGCCGTCGGAACCAGGCGCCGTAAGGTGGAAAGCTTTCGAACAGCTCAACTCCCGACCCGCGCAGGCGCTTGCGCAGAGTCCCGATTTCAGTGCCGAAAGCAGAGAAATCGGCCGCGATGGAGAGATCACCCTCATAAGCAGCATAAAGACGGGCTGGCTGTGTGGTATCCTTCATCCAGAAGAGTTGTGCCAAAGTCACGGTCTTGTCGTACCCGACGTTATGAAAGACCCCGAGAATCACCGAATAACCGTTGAGATCGCGCAGGGCGACAGGTTTGGCTCCTCCACCAAGGTTTTCCTGCCGTTCCGACTTGAAATAACCCAGCACGTAAGAGCGAAGCGTGCGTTCACGATTATCGGCCCCTGCCGCTTTGTTATAGGCAATACGCTGGCTTGGCACCAGTAAGGTTGTTACGGCATCGACCAGCGTCGATTTCCCTGAACCGATATCTCCCGTGAGGAGTCCATTTTTTCCGCCCAGCCGCAATGTCCAGACCCGTCCATCGAAGGTTCCCCAGTTGAAAACCTCCAGACGCTGCAGACGAAAGCCAGCCAGACGGTCATCACCAATAAAACCAAATTCAAGTTCCTCACTCATCATTTCCCTCCAAAGGTTGTGCAGGTCGTTGCAGGTATTCGTCGAGGCGTTTATCAAAATCGGCAAGCCACTGGGCGTCGATAAACGCCTTGATAATCCTGCGGACTTCAATCATCTGCCGTTCTCCCCTTAAACGGCGGATAAAACCAAGGTCGGCGATTTTATTCAATGTAGCATCGACCTGGTCGATCAACTTTACCTCATTGCTGGCAGCTGGCAGGAAAATCCGGATCAGTTCAACTATCTCATCCCGTGAAAGAATCAGGCGTGTATCTCCGGCACCGGCATCAAATTCAGCAAGTTTTTTACGCAGCAGTGCCAACAGCAGGCTGACAGGGTAACTGAGTTGCCTCCTTGCCATAAGGCGGGGAGTGGTGTTTGCACCTTCTGCTCCGGTTTCAGACTGAGAACGCAAAAAAGCGTATCCTTCTGCCTCATCAACAATCAATTCCAGACCAAGCACTGCTACGAAATCCCTGACACCAGCCAGCTGGTTGAGTAAAGCGCTCCATAATACCTGGTTATCCTCCTCGTAAATCACGCCTTTCAAAAGGGGAATCACGACAGTAGAGAGTTCCTGGGTCGGATACAACGGACGGGAATTATCAATCTCTGTATGGTTCATCATCAGTTTTTTAATAAAATAATACGCGGAAGGGTTGCCTGCCTGGTTATACCCGTCACGCTCTGCCACCTTACCTCTTCCTCTGCTCCTTCATCCACCGCCGTCCGGGGCCACTCCCCGGCAAGTTGCAGATAAGCAACCAGTTCAGCCAACCCATTATGCAGCGGATGACGCATGATTACCTCCCCTATGGTGATCTGGCTGTGCATCTGAAGCTCCATGCGGATATTTCGCAGCAATTCGGCCCGGTCGACAACAACCTGGGCGTAAAGAACTGCGGTATCGATTTCAGCATCACCTTCATCCAGAGCGATGCCGGCAATCAACGGCTTGAAGGGAGGGCGATAAAGGGCTCTTTCAAGAGGTAGTTCGATGACTGCCGTGGAGCCGTCAAGAGGCATGAATCCACCTGAAGGGAGATCGTCGCGTAAATCAAGGGCATGGGTTTCGATCTCATGCAGGATATCCATGATGCGGCGATTCTCAAGCCATGCCTTATCATCAAGAAACCTGCGCAATTGTTCAGAGAGTCTGGCTACAGTCCTCTGTGTATGTTCTCCGGCCTCCAGCCAGTCATAGTGAACCCGTCGCAGACGGGTATCGGGGCGCATCGAAATGATCGGCGGCAAGGTCAGCACCTCTTCCAGAAGGACGCTCAACTCCTCTTGGCGGGACTGTGACATGAGAAAATCCCAGAATGCCCGGAAACTCTTGCCCTGATCAGAATCGGCGATAGCATCACGTTCGCCCATGATCTCTTCGAGCAGAGCTCCCTTGGCTCCCTCCCAGAGTGCAATGCGTTCACGAACCCGGCGATCGAGCTTGCGGAAGTTCTGCTCCACCTCGCGAAAATCGGTCAACAATTCACGTGCCAGTTGCAGAAACTGCTGGAAACGATCCTTCAGTGCGGTATCATCGAGCAGCGATATCTCTCCGGCAAGGATGCGGGCAATTTCTGCATCAATATCGTCACGTCGCTTTTGCAGTTCCGCAATCCGCACTTCAGGATCGGCCTGGCTCCCCATGCTCATCTGACGCAACAGTTCAAATAAGGTTAGAAGTCGCGACTCAGTTCCCACAAAAGCACGTTCAGTCAAGCTTTCCAGCCAGGCCAGCGCCTTTTCAGTAGCCGCAGTCAGGTCAAAGTGAGGTTCATCCGTACCGTCCGGATAGAATTTGCGCAGCCATCCCTTTTCGTTATCGGCCCAGTCATTCAGGTAGCTTTGCGCTGTACCCGGAAACTGGTCAGCACCCTGTTGCTGGCGGAGGGCAAACAGTTCATCTTCCAGCGCCTCCACCAGATCAGCCTGTGAGAGGATCCGCACATTGGGAACAATAAAAACCCGATGCAGAAAACCAGCCACCAGCGGTGCATGCTGGGCGCACAACAATCGCCATGCAGGGTGGTTCTGACGGAGCAGATTCAGGGTGGTGTAGTCGAGAGCCAAAAGTGCACTATTGATTCAGGTGGAAAAAGTGCCGCCGGAAGCGGGCTGGATTTGGGGGTGAAGTTAAGGATTTTTCTCCGGTTTTGTTCGATTGCTTTAATCCCGTATTACCTTCTTTTCTCTGTCTTAACCCATCTTCTTTCTTTGTCATCTCGACTGTAAGGAGAGATCTCATCAGTCTAAAGCTGTACATTGTGCCCCTGCCGCAGGTCTGAACCCTGTCGCTGAAGGCTCCATGGTAGTCTCCTCAAGGTTCAGCCCGGTAATTTGCAGCGTTCTGAAAGGGGAGTGCCGAACTAGTTCATAATCATGGGTGCCGATAAGAACAATGACGCCCTTCTGGTTAATTCTTTTCAGATACTCAAGGATTTCAAGCGATGTATCGGGGTCGAGGTTTCCCGTTGGTTCATCGGCCAGAATAACAAGTGGCTCGCGGACAAGTGCCCTTGCTATTGAAATTTTCTGCTGTTCTCCACCCGACAAGCCGAGAGGCATCAGTTTGGAGGCATTTTCAAGACCAACACTCTCAAGCGCCTGCATCACCTTCTCCTTGATAAGTTTGTCCTTCGTACCCGTTACCTGCAGTACAAAGGCAAGATTATCGTAAACATTGCGGTCTTCGAGCAGACGGAAGTCCTGGAAGACAATTCCAAGCTTTCTGCGCAAGAGCGGGATCTGGCGCTTTTTAATGGTACGGGAACTGAATCCGGCAATCCGGATCTCTCCTTTTTTTGGCCGAATATCCATATAGAGCGACTTGAGCAGTGTCGTTTTGCCGCTTCCGCTTTTACCCACAATATAGACAAGCTCTCCAGACTGAATGGTAAGGTTCATGTTTTGGAAAACCGGCTTTTTATTCAGCTCAAGGTCAACGTTGATAAATGAGATCATTATGGATGCAGAGTTGGTTTTCTGTTATTTGCAATCTGTATGGCAAGCAGCGTAGCTTCATAAAAACTTCGTTCAGAGGCAATTCCTTTTCCGGCAATATCAAAACCCGTTCCGTGATCGGGTGAAGTTCGCACGATCGGCAGTCCCAGCGTTACGTTAACACCGGTTTCAAAGGCAAGGACTTTGAATGGCAGCAGGCCTTGATCGTGATACATCGCCACAACAATATCATAGTTCTTATACATGCCAGCCCCGAAAAAACCATCAGCGGGGAAAGGTCCTTCAATCTGGAGTCGCTGTGAAAGCATGTCGATACAGGGCTGTATAATCTCCTGCTCTTCCCGTCCCATCACGCCGCCGTCAGAAGCATGAGGATTGAGGCCAAGCACCGCAATGCGGGGTTGGGCAATTCCGAAATCAGTTATAAGCGACTTGGCAAGAGCTGAAAAAAAAGTGTTAAAATCCATCTTCCGGATCAAACCGGGAATCTTTTCAAGCGGTTCATGAATAGTGGCAAGGGCAACCTTGAGGTTCAGGAGCGGGTCAAAAAACATCATTGTCGGCGAAGCAACCCCGAACATTTTGCCGAGGAATCCCGTATGGCCTGTTTCAGCATATCCTGCCAGTGCAATAGCTTCCTTGTGGATCGGAGCGGTAACAAGTGCGTCACTCACACCCTCCCGGCATAGTTCAGCGGCGGTATGAATGGACTCCATTGCTACCCGTCCAGCTCCAGCAGATATTGTTCCGGGTATGATAGTATCCGCTTCAGCGACATTAATCACGTGAAGAACACTGCTATGGGCACTATCCATACTCTTTATTGAAGAGGTCTTGTCAACCAGTTCCAGTTTCACTGGCAGATCAAGCACATCTCTGTAGTAGTCCATTACTGTATACGAACCGCAAACAAGAAACGAATGCTGGGAGTGCTCAAGTTTAAGAAAGCTTTTCAGAATGATTTCCGGACCAATGCCGTGAGGATCACCTGCAGACCAGACAATGCGCATTGTTACAGTCTTTTGTATGCATTGGCAATCTTGTCATCAGTTTTAACTCCTTTCAGTGCCAGTATGAAAAAGACTGGTTCAGGAAGCATTATGAAAAAGCCTGCTTCAGGTGTATGCGTTACTACAGTGCCGATGCTTTGAAAATACTGGTTCAGAAAATGAGCCGCCGTTAGTCCCGAGAAAAGATTACCGAGAAAAAGAAATATGGCAAGCAGGATGAGCTTGCTCTGGAGAACTCGGTTCTTAAAGAAAAAGATGGCGGCAAGAGAGAAGATCGTCGTCAATGGCGAAAATATTCCAGCAGAAAAGCAGGCTCCATTGACATACGGAATACCTGAGGTACAGAATGAAGCAAAATCGGAAATGACATACACCTTACCAGCACTGAAGCTCCAGAAAGGGAAAAACATACTTCCTGCTGCAAGCAATCCTGCAAGGAACAGGTAAAGGTTCTGAATTCTTGCTACCATGGTTTCAGACGTTTAAAAGTCATTAAAATAAGTAACAATAATATACATAATAACAAGAAAAGAGTTTTGACCGAAAAAATAGAGAAATCTTGATTCCCGTTCAGACTGACTGATTGTGACCCGGCGAAAACCCTTGAACCCCCCTTGTTTTTTTACATATTTAAAAGCTCGTCATCAAACTGGAAGAGCATGGTTGAGAGGTATCTTTCCCCTGTATCCGGCAGGATAACCACAATGCGTTTTCCAGCGTTCTCTTCTTGCTGTGCAAGCTGCAAAGCAGCATAAACGGCGGCTCCCGAAGAGATGCCGACAATCAGTCCTTCTGCTCTGGCCAGTTCGCGGCTGGTACGCATGGCATCTTCATTTTTTACAAGGATGATGTCGTCAATTATTTCTGTGTTGAGAATTTCAGGAATAAATCCGGGACCGATACCCTGTATTTTATGGGGACCTGGTTTTCCACCTGAAATAACGGGTGAATCGAACGGTTCAACAGCAACGATTTGTATCTCAGGATTCCGCTGTTTGAGTACCTCGCCGACACCGGTTATTGTGCCGCCAGTCCCCACGCCGCTGACAAAAATATCAACTGTTCCGTCCATATCGTTCCATATTTCCTCCGCCGTCGTCACGCGATGGATTGCAGGATTTGCAGGGTTTTTAAACTGTTGTGGAATAAATGAATTTTTATTTTCCGCATGGAGTGCATCAGCTTTCTTTATTGCTCCTGTCATACCTTCTGATCCGGCTGTCAGCACTACCTCGGCACCAAGCGCTTTGAGCAGGTTTCTCCGCTCTATACTCATAGTTTCAGGCATAGTGAGTATAAGACGGTATCCTTTAGCAGCGGCAATAAATGCCAGCGCTATACCGGTATTGCCACTTGTCGGTTCAATGATGACGCTCTCTTTATTCAGTAATCCCTTTCTTTCAGCATCCTCAATCATCGCAAAACCGATGCGGTCCTTGACACTTCCTCCTGGGTTGAAGTACTCAAGCTTTGCAATAATAGTGGCTTGAGTTTGATGCTGTTGATTGAAATTCTGAAGTTCAAGCAACGGGGTGTTACCGATAAGTTCGGTGAGCTTTTTTGCGATACGTTTCATGGCAGGTTGTTCTCAATAGTTTGTTTTGCATCGATTTCAAAAAATCAATGCAATGAACGTGATTAACAGCTTATATTTTAATCCATTGCCCGATTTTTCGTATGAGGGCTTGGTTATCGACTGGTTTAACCAGATAATCATTCATTCCGGCGTCAAATGCCTTGGATATTTCTGTCTCATCCGATTCTCCACTGAGACCTATGATAGGAATATTTTTGAAGCGCATACTTTGATCAGAGCGAATTTGTCGAGTTGTCTCAAGGCCGTCAAGTCCAGGCATCTGAATATCCATCAGAATAAGGTCGCAAGTAAGGCTGTTATCTCTCAAATGTTTAAGTGCCTCTGTTCCATTGACTGCTTCAATAACATTAATATTAAATTTTTCAAGCAGCCAGCGCAGTGATAACCTGATGACATTTGCATCGTCAACAAGCATAACAGTCATACCGGAAAATGCCAGGGCACTGTTGAAATATTTTAGATTAAAAATAGCAGCAATACTTCCTATCAGCTCAAATTCTTGAACAGGCTTTGTAATAAATCCCTGCATCCCCACTTTTTCTGTTTTGGCGCGCGCTATATACAGGGGGTCTGCAGTATGGCCAATAATTGGAATATCAATCGATAATATGCCGGCTTTTCCGGCTCTTATTGCTTCGGTTGCTTCAAAGCCATTCATGACTGGCATGTTCAGGTTCATCAACAGAGCATCATAACGGTTCTGCTTTATCATTTCTATTGCTTCAACCCCATCACCAGCTTCGTCGATATCTATTTGAAATGGTTTGAGATAATTTATCACCTGCTTTCTGTCCATAACCTTGTCGTCTATCACAAGAATCCGCTTGTCACGGAAAACATCCCGATGATCGGCTATTATTTTTTTTCTGTGTGCGGCAATTTCCTTGTCATTAACGATCGAAAAAGTCAGGATGAACTCTGTATACTCACCCAGTACGGAATGGCACGAAATATCTCCATTGAATGCTCGCATAACCCTTTTACAGTAAGAAAGACCCAGACCTGTTCCTCCTTTTTTACCCGATGTAAAATAGGCATCAAAAAGCAGTATAAGGTTCTCTGCCGGTATTCCAGGCCCTGTATCCCTGACATAGACCCTGTTTTGCGAGCCTCCCTTTTCAAGACGAATAGAGATTCTTGCATCTGGATATGGTTTCATGAAATAGAAGGCGTTGATAATCAGATTGAAAAGAACAAAGACATACAAAGTTTCATTCGCTTTTATGAAAAAGTCTTCATTGCAATCCAGTGTCAATTTTTGCCGGTCTTCATCTGATTCATAACCATATTCATCAAGCGCCTTACGAGTAATGCCAAAGCAAGAGCAATACGTAAAAGAGTCGGGATCTATGATTTTGTTTCTGGTTTCACTGAGAATCATGTCGACAATCTGTGCTCCACGAGCTACAGCCATCTTTCCCTGTGCTACACTGAGATAAACCTGGCCAAGACTTTCACTCGATATTTGTTCAGTTATTGTATTCGAATGTTTGATTGGAATCTCAGATAATATCCGTTCAAAACTGAATTTTACCTGTGCTAACGGATTTCGCATCTCGTGAGCAATACTTGATGCAAGGATCTGCAATACAGTGTTATTCTCTGTGGCAATAATGCCTTTCAGATTGCTTAAGCTGATCATAAATCCGGCCAGAACTGAAAATACAGCAACAATGGAATAATGACCGATATTGAATGTTGGTTCAAGGGCAAAATAAGGCGGTATAAACTGAAATGCTATAAATGCTGCAGCTACACCTATACCTAAATCGAACAGAAACATTAAAAAATTTGGAACAAATGATATAACCTGAATTATTCATCAAGCAACAAAAAAAGGGTGCAATAAATACCGTAAATCGTTATATTACTAGTAGTTAAAGTCAGATAATAAAACGCGATATTTATGCAACCCCTTCGTCAGAATATAGTCACAGCAGAGAGTA
>CAIXLG010000192.1 GCA_903920215.1 uncultured Chlorobiaceae bacterium | reverse complement strand
GGTTCATCGTGCGAACCAATCTGCGGTGCGAACATTTTCCGTGCGCATGATAAGGCCATGCGCACCCTACAAGCTGCCGTTTTTAGTCTCTTACGACTTGAGAGTTCACACATATTGAGCAAAATAGTTTGAAACATGCTGAATAATAAACAGAAAAGGTGGTTTTTTAATGTTGAAAACAACCTGTTTGGTTCCGGCTTCGTCGGCTTAGGGGTAACTCTACTGTTGATTTCCGAATTGTATGACCTCCAATTCCCTGATTATCTTGACCATTTGGCGTGATTTCCTGCTGGTTGAACAAGATCTTATTCGGGGGGGCGATGTTACTCACCCCCTGATCTCGGTTTTGCTTTCAGAATGGATCGTTTTTCGGGTCGGTTTCCAGTCTCGCCTCCGTAAAGTCGTTGAACACCTGATTCTGATTCCCCAATCTTTTCAGACTCATCAAGAGGATATCCATAACGAGGTGTCCCATCTGATTTCTGATTTCATCCAGCTTCTGCTCCAGCATTTCGTCTTCGTAGATATTCATTTACTGTTCCCCTTTGTTTAGAGTAGTTCGGTCGCGGCCAGCCGAACGTTATCGGCTGTCACAACAGTGGATTCATTTCTGGCCGCCGCAACAATTGCACCTCTTGCCAGATGGTTTGCTTTTCTGAAGAGCCCTCCGGCCCCTTGATGAATGGCTGTAACAGCCGCATCATCGAAGATCATGCGGTTTACACCGGCAATGGCAAGATGATGACGGAGATACGCCTCCATAGTTTCCAGATCACTCCCTTTAAGATGGCTTCTGGCTACAACCCGGTTTGCCAGGGGAAGACAGTTTCTGTAGCGCAAGCTGTCAACCAGGTTGGCCTGCCCGGCCAGTATGATCGGCAGGTACGGCTTGGAGTCCTGCTCGAACTGAGTCAGGGTATGCAATTCGGTAAACACCTCCAGGCGCAGTAATGATGCCTCATCGATAATCAGAGCTACCTTCATCTTCTTGCCTTGGCTCAGATCCAGTACCTCCTGCTTGATCTTTCTGGTCATGGCACAACGGGATGAGCTGGTAACATCAATCGCCAGTTCATTCAGTATTTGCCGGTACAACTCCAGGATGGAGCCTGACGACGCGGTTACATAGATGATTCGGTATTCAGATGGGTGCAGACCGCCTAGCACATAGCGTAGCGACGTTGATTTGCCGCTGCCGATCTCACCGGTGACCAAGGCAATGGCTCCCATGCGTATCGTATAATGGATACGTTCTTCCATAGCGCTCAGGGCTTTGGTCACCAGGATGTCCTTCCGTGGAATGTCGGCGCCGAAGGGCTCTTTCGTCAGTGCAAAAAACTGTCGATAACTTGTATCCATTATGCACTCTCCCACAGTTGGCCGCTGATACCGGCGGTTTCATCCGGGATTAACACCTGACCGCTTGTAGTGGAACGTTTATCCACAAGTTCTATCTGGCCGTTTTTGTCTCGCTTGACTCTGCTGTTGACATGTAGATCAACCTGTCTGAGCAACCCGTACGAGGTACTCCCGCAGCGGATCTCCACCTGTTCCGGGTTCTCCTCGAAGTAGAGCAGTTCCACCCGTTTGCCAATCAGTTCCACCGGAGCCTCATACAGGCGGCAATCCACAACCACTGTGCGATCTTTGTTGACCCGCCGCCTTACTGTTTTGCGGAAATAGTCTTGTAAGTTGTCCGGAGCCGCCCGCAGGCACTCCATCTTGCTGGTGAAACGTTTAAAAGGGCTTTGTTTGGTGGAGCTGTGTTCCCGGCTATGGTACTCGCTGAGCCAGAGGCCAAAGGCGCTGTTGATCTGTTCCAGGGTGGCGCCAGTAAAGGTGGGGAGGAACTGGGTGCGAACGGTTTTGAAAAACCTTTCGATCTTGCCTTTCCCCTGAGGCTGATACGGCTTTGCATGTATCAGGGCAACACCGAGTGCGGCAGTGGTGTATTCAAGTTGGCGGGAGCGAAATGCTGAACCGTTATCGACATAAAGTTTTCTGGGCAGTCCCCGAGCGGAGACGGCGGCAGCAAAGGCTTTCATAAAGGGGATTACTGCTTCGGAGAGGTAAAACTGCCCATGTGGTATCAAGCGGGAATGGTCGTCGATAAAGGCGATCAGGTAGCATTTGTGCTGCTTGTTGCCAGAGGTAACATGCGGACCGTGCATAACGTCGCTTTGCCACATATCATTGGGTAACTCCGCCTCAAACTTGCGACGGTCGGTTGGAATACCCTGCTCTTTAGCCATCAGATTGTTGCTGTGAAGGAAACGGTAGACAGTGCTTAGGTTCAGGGCTGTTCCGACGGTCACCATGTCTTTTTGGCGCATTAGTTTGATCAGTTCTACAACCGTCAACTTTGGCATCTGGCGCCTCAAATCAGTCAGTGCCAGACAGGTATCTTCATCCAACGCCCGTACCTGACCGTTATCATTTCTGTCCTTCGGGTACAGGGATTCAAGCTTATTGCTGCTTCCCAAATAGATCCGTACCCAGCGCAAGATCGTGCTGCGACTGATACGGCTCTTGCCGGAAAAGGGAATAAACCACATGCGGTTGCACTTCTCCCCCAAAAGAGTTTCTTGCACTCCATGATCCAACCGACATCCGCCAACAAACTCGTTAATGATGCCATATCGGAATACCGCCACCTGCTTCTTCTCGTCTTCAGTCATTAAATAACTCCTTGCTGATATTTGGTGATGATGCTCGACCATATATCAGGGGGAAGCGTAAAACGACGGCAGACGTCACTGGGGTGGTTATGTGGTGTCACTATTGCGGGATTACATGGACCGGCTTACCGGGACAATACGCATTGCAATCAAAGCGATAAAGGCGGCTACCAGACCTTCTTTCCAAGTGGAAGTCAGCTGCGCCAAAGTCTGGCGTTTAAGGTTTACCAGCCAATGGCGCATGCGGGGTGGTGGCAGAGATGAAGGGGGCCAACGGCCAGTTTCCATACGGAGAGTAAGCAAGATTCGGATGGTTTCTTTGCAGCACTGTATTCGGGTAAAATGGGTATCGGGACGGCACGTCATAACGCAACCGCACAAGGGACAGCGATAGCACTTCATATAGAGGCAGCCTGCGAATCCATTAAAATAACGAGGGACGAAGCCATGCCCCCAAACCTTAAAATGATTGCAGTTTAAGCAGATAGCAGGGCGAGTCCACTGGAAATCCTTACCCTGCACAAAAATGTCCTTGAGAAGAACCTCAACAAAACATATCATAAACTCCTGTTGTTTTATGGGGAGCCACCCCAAAAGGTAAAAAGGCGGTGAGTTCTCTAAAACTCACCGCCCAAATTAATTTAAAAACCTTCCTTCCAGACGAGTCCAGATAATCCGACAACCAGTGGACTCTTGTCAATCTATTCTGAAAATCAAACACTCCAGCAGGTCAAAACAATCCGGCAACTAACAGCAGAAGCTGGCGTACAGTTGGTACAGCGCTGGATATTGGCCGTCCTGAGAAACCGCATCTTCTTCTCGTTGGATGAGCTGAATCAGGCCATCGCC
>CAIXLG010000191.1 GCA_903920215.1 uncultured Chlorobiaceae bacterium | reverse complement strand
TCTGGAATGAACGCATGCATCAGCTGTTTTCTGACTGCGACACTGATCCTTTCAGCCAACCCGGTATCACTTCCCTGCAAAAGAAATTCCCACCAGGTTTTCTGCGCCGGGTAAAGCAGTAGCCCAGGGTGTTTTGCCGGGTCGATCCCGGCAAGAAGCTGTGCTGCATGGATGGCATCAAAAAGTCCTCCTATGCGATCAACAAGACCAGCTTTCAGTGCACGGCTTCCAGTCCATACCCGCCCACCGGCAACAGAGTCAACCTGATCTATATTCATCTTTCGTGAAGCAGCAACTTTTCCAATAAAATCGTAATAAATCTCACCTGAAGCAGCAACAAATTTGTTGTATGCATCACCTTCAAGCGGTTTAAAGAGCGTATTGGCATCTGCATACCTGCCTCTTGTCACGACCGTACGACCCAATCCTGCTTTTTCAGCAAGCCCCTGAATGTTTGGTTTCAAGGCATAGACTCCTATTGATCCTGTAATGGTCAGCGGCTGGGCGTAAATGGTTTTGCCGGCAAGAGCCGCCATGTAGCCACCGGAAGCTGCCACCCCTGACATGGAAACAACGAGAGGTTTTTTAACCGCAGCCGAATCGAGCATCTGCAGCATGTCGGCTGACGCAAGAGCATCCCCGCCAGGGCTATCGATGCGCAGAACAAGGGCTTTAACCTTTTTATTCTCCAGTGCAGCATGAAGGGAGTTTTTCAGCGTCTCAACATCAACACCTTCACTCATTTCAGAAGCACCTCCCGCTGCTGAACGAACAATCATGCCGGAAAGCGTAATCACCGCAATCCGGTCATCACTGTCAGCCTTAAGTGGCCATTTAACTGCTGAACGGTACTGACCGGCACGGACAAAAACATCATTATCACTCGTCAGCTCATGTCCGGATATTTTTTTCGTCAAGGATCGCTGCAGTTCCCAGGAAGAAGCTATGCCGTCAATAAGTTTGAGGGCTTCAGCTCTCTTTGCCGACAGAAGCGGTTCATTGTTCATCACCGCAGTGAAAGCATCTCGACTGATCCCGCGCCGCCTGGAAACATAACTCAGATAATCATCAAACACCTCGTCAAGCATCGCATTAATCTCCTCCAGAGACTCCTTACTTGAGCCAGTCAGAAGAAACGGCTCAATACCGCTCTTGTACTTTTTCCATTGAGCAGCCTGGAAAGAAATGCCTAATTTTTTTAGAGGAGCGGTATAAAACAGTGTTTCCGCTTTCAGTCCATCAAGCAGAAGAAATCCGCCGCGTTCAAGAATGATTGAGTCACATGCCGTAGCGAGGAGATAATCTTTATCCTCAGCAGAGTGAAGAAATGCAGTAACTTTTTTACCGCCTCGGCGAACTTTTTCAATAGCCTGCCGAAGTTCAGCTATTTTTGCCGGAGTTGCCTGCAGCCCTCCGATATCAAGCAGCACTTCCTTTACCCGGTCGTCAGTGGCCGCATTATCAAATATAAACAACAGTTCCTGCATAGAGAGTGACTCGCGGGAAGAGACAAACGGAAGCGAGGAGCTGTCATGATGAATTTCAGGGATCGTTCCGCTCAGCGGTATGGAGAGCACAAAGCGGTCAGGCACGGCATGTGAAGAGCGAATAGCCCAAAATACTGCGCCACCAAGCAAAACCGCAATGATGATGAGACCAAGACAACTGTTGCGGAAACATCCCCGCTTGTTTTTCAGGATAGTCATATTATTCATAAAGAAGACAGCTTACCTCGTGTCCATTATTATTATTATCAAAGGTTTTGAGTTGCGGTTCCCTTTGCCTGCACTCATCCATTGCAACCGGGCATCGAGGATGAAACCCGCACCCGGCAGGAATATTCAGGGGCCCCGGCAAATCCCCTTTCAAAAGAATCCGTTCTCTCTTTGCTCCCGGTTCAGGATTGGGAATTGCCGAAAGCAGGGCTTTCGTATAGGGATGCCTGGGATTGGCATAGAGCTCAGTGGAATCCGCAATCTCAACAATCTTGCCAAGATACATGACCGCAACCCTGTCAGAAATATATTCCACTACTGAAAGATCATGCGCGATAAAAAGATAGGTCAATCCAAGATCTCTTTGAAGATCCTTGAGCAGATTAATAATTTGCGACTGTATCGAAACGTCAAGGGCGGAAACAGGCTCATCGCAGATAATGAATTTCGGGTTAACTGCCAGCGCCCTTGCAATACCGATCCGCTGCCGCTGCCCTCCTGAAAACTCATGGGGATAACGGTTGAAATACTCCCGATTCAAACCAACGAGATCGAGCAGTTCTTCAATCCTCTTGCGTGCAGCATTCCCACGCGCAATACCATGAACAAGCAATACCTCCTGAAGCATCTGCCCTACAGTCAACCGGGGGTTTAACGAGCCGAATGGATCCTGAAATATCATCTGTATCTGTTTGCGGAGAGCGCGGAATTCACGATTGCCGATACCGGTAATATCATGACCTTCAAACTCAATCTTTCCACTCACAACTGAATGACCGAGGCGTATCAATGCCCGTCCAAGTGTAGTTTTGCCGCAGCCTGACTCTCCGACCAAACCAAGTGTCTCTCCCTGAAAAACGTCAAACGAAACCCCGTTGACGACGTTTATCGAAAAGGGTTTTCCAAAGCCACCGTTCTTTCTCTCAGAAAAATGTACCCGTAAGTCTCTGACCGACAGTAATCGCCTTTGATCCTTCATCTTTGACTGGACGCTGTTTATCGTATTTTTATTATTATACTAAATACCATTATGAATTTACCATAACAAACCCTACGTTCAAGTCCGTCTTTTATCTGTTGCAAACTCCACATTTACATAACGGAACACTTTACGTTGTTGCCACGCCGCTCGGTAATCTCGAAGACATTACACTGCGAGCAATAAAAACTCTTGCCGAGTCGGGAGCAATCGCCTGTGAAGATACGCGCCGCGCATCAATTCTGCTTAAACATCTTGCTATTACCGGCAAAAAACTCATCAGTTATCACAACTACAATGAACCAAGAGCAATAGGTCAAATTGTCGCTCTGCTTGAAGATGGCACTGACGTCTCCCTCATTACTGATGCAGGAACCCCGATTATCAGCGATCCAGGCTATGCGCTGCTGCACACCCTGCATGAAAGAAACCTGCAGGCTATTCCGATTCCAGGAGCATGCGCTCTTACAACAGCACTGTCAGCCTGTCCGTTACCAGTCAACAATTTTTTTTTCGCGGGGTTTCTTCCCCATAAAAAAGGACGTAAAACCCGACTTGAATTTCTCGCCGCACTGCAGGCCACTTTTGTCGTATATGAGTCACCATTCAGGATTATGAAGCTTCTCGACGAACTCGACAGGGTACTGCCTGAAGCACAGATTTTCATCGGCCGGGAGATGACCAAAATTCATGAAGAGTATATTACCGGAACCATTGAAGAGATCCGCCAACGACTTGCAGATGGAAAAACAAGAGGAGAGTTTGTTGTCGTTGTCCACCCTGCCCCGAAAAAAACAATCAAATCAGAAGCGTGAGTATGCAGATCATCACTGAACCCGGACAGATGCAGAGCATTGCCGAAAAACTTCGACTTAACCGGCAGTGTATTGGAGTTGTCATGACTATGGGCGCACTGCACGAAGGGCACCTGAGCCTTGTAAAACTTGCGCAGCAGACAGCTGGCACGATCATTCTCACAATATTCGTCAACCCGACCCAGTTCGGAGTGAACGAAGACCTCCATCAATATCCCCGACCTTTCGAAAACGATGTTGCCCTTGCAAAAGCGGCCGGAGTCGATTTCCTTTTTGCGCCTGAAGCTGAAGGCATCTATCCTGAACACTATCAGACAACAGTTGCATGCAGTGAAGTAACGAAAGTGTTTGAAGGAGAGAAGAGACCCGACCATTTTAAAGGTGTTGCAACCATTGTTACAAAACTGTTCAATATTACAAAACCTCATATAGCCGTTTTCGGCGAAAAGGATGCTCAGCAACTCGCCGTTATCCGCAGGGTTGTCCAGGATCTCAATATGGATATAAAAGTTATTGAGGCACCCATTGTCAGAGAACAAAGCGGATTGGCGGTAAGTTCAAGAAATATCTACCTCTCAATCGAGGAGCGTGATGCTGCGACCATTCTTTACAAGGCAATCGGCCATGCAAAAAAAAGAGTTGCTGAACCTGAATATAACCTTGCAGCAATTGCAGAAGAGATTGAAGAGATGATCAACTCAACCCCGGGATGCCGCTCCGATTACGCAGGTTTTGTTGATGAAGCCACGTATGAACCCGTAGAAACTGCAGAAACAGGAAAAGAGTACCGTCTGCTTCTTGCCATGTACTCAGGAACAGTCCGGCTGATTGACAACGCAAAGATCAGGGCATGAGAATACCCCGAAGATCGAGGTTACCGGAAGAGACTTTTTTGTATTATATTTGGGGACGCGTTCATTGTTTTTGCATTGAAGCAAAACAATGAAGTAGACACTGAGTATGGCCGGGAAATGGAGACGTATATATAAAAAATACCGGACAGCATTTTTATCACACTATTAAAGATATCCATGATTATTAACAAGAAAATTGATCTCGGCCAGGGGAAGATAATTTCTATCGAAACCGGCAAAATGGCGAAACAGGCCGATGGTGCAGTAGTAGTCCGCCTTGGCGACACTATGGTACTTGCAACTGTTGTGTCAAGCAAAAAAACACCTCCACCGAATCAGGACTACTTTCCGCTTCAGGTTGAATACCGCGAAAAATATTCTGCTGCAGGCAAATTTCCCGGCGGATTCTTCAAGCGCGAAAGCCGCCCTTCCGAAAAAGAAATCCTTTCAGCAAGACTGATCGACCGGGCATTGAGACCGCTCTTCCCTGACGCCTACCTCTATGAAACACAGATCATTGTAACGGTTATTTCTTCAGACCAGATCAATGATGCCGATGTGCTCGGCGGCCTGGCTGCATCAACGGCAATCATGGTTTCCGACATTCCCTTCCATAACCCGATGTCAGAAGTCCGGGTTGGAAGAATCAACGGTCTGTTTGTCATTAATCCTGATGTCAACGAGCTCCTTGAAAGTGATATTGATATCTGTATCGGTGGTACAATTGATACCATCTGTATGCTGGAGGGTGAGATGAAAGAAATTTCAGAAGCCGAGATGCTTGAAGCCATCAAGTTCGGTCACGATGCAATCCGCAAACTTTCAGCACTCCAGAACGAGATTGCTGCAGAAGTTGGAAAACCAGGCCGACCATTTGCGCCGACAGTAATTCCCGGAGAGCTGACCGAATTCATTCGTGGATGTTGTGAAGCCCGTCTCAAAGAGCTTGCCTATACCCCGCTCCAGAAAGAAGAACGTGCCGAACAGACTGCCCGCATTTACAAAGAATCCATAGAGTCAATCATTGAGCACTTCAAAGCCTCTATCAGCAGTGAAGATATCGCTGCGGATTCTTCAAAAGCACTCTTTCTGAACCCGCATATCATTGAAGAGCAGATTCATGCAGTCGAAAAGAAGGTCATGCGTCATATGATTCTTGATGACTCAAAACGCCTTGACGGCAGAGCCCTTGACCAGGTTCGACCAATCAGCATAGAACTTGGTATCATTCCGAGATCGCACGGCTCAGCACTCTTCACCAGAGGTGAAACACAGGCTCTTGTAACCGTTACCCTCGGAACCAGTAAGGATGCACAGTCAGTCGATAACCTGACAAACAATGCCGATAAAAAATTCTTCCTTCACTACAACTTCCCTCCATTTTGCGTTGGTGAAGTTGGAAGACTCGGCAGCATCGGGCGCAGAGAAATCGGCCATGGCAATCTTGCCGAGCGATCCATTAAAATGGTTGCTCCAACCGACGCTGAGTTCCCATACACCATCCGTATTGTTTCGGACATTCTTGAATCGAACGGTTCTTCCTCAATGGCCTCGGTTTGCGGCGGTACGCTTGCCTTGATGGATGGAGGTGTTCCAATCAGAAAGCCGGTATCAGGTATTGCAATGGGACTGATCAAGGAAGGAGAGGCATACGCTGTGCTTTCTGATATTCTCGGCAATGAGGATCATCTTGGTGATATGGATTTTAAAGTATCCGGCACCAGAGATGGCATTACAGCCTGCCAGATGGACATCAAGATCGATGGTCTTGATTACCACATCCTCGAAACAGCCCTTGAGCAGGCCCGCAGAGGACGACTTCACATTCTCGACAAAATGGAAGAAGCGATCCCCGAATCCCGCCAGGACCTGGCAAACTTTGCACCAAAACTCACATCCATCAAGGTACCGGTTGACTGCATCGGCATGATTATCGGCAAGGGTGGAGAAACCATCCGCAGTATTACAGAAGAAACAGGGGCTGAAATCAACATTGAAGACGATGGAACCGTCACCATTGCCTGTTCAACCACCGAAGGGACTAACGCTGCTCTCGCCATTATAAAAGGCCTTACAGCAAAACCTGAAGTCGGCATGATCTACAACGGAAAAGTTAAAGATGTTCGTGATGAACTTGGTGCTTTTGTGGAGTTCCTTCCAAAAACCGACGGTTTGGTGCACATCTCTGAAATTTCAAAGGAAAGAGTCAATAAAGCCAGCGATCACCTGAAAGTCGGTGATAAGGTCAAGGTTAAACTTGTTGAAGTCCGCAAAGATCCCCGCACCGGAAAAATGCGTTTTGCTCTTTCAATAAAAGCTGTTGCCGAGGCACCGGAACATGAGACGGCAACAGAGCCCGTCACAGAAAACAATTAACCGCGACAATAAAAAAAGGGAGTGCAGTTAACCCTGCACTCCCTTTTTTTTATACTACCAGGTTCTCCTTCAGTAAGGCTCTTTGTGTTACCATGCTGGCAGTTGTTTCGGGGAACCAGCGAAATTCATCAAAACACCATGAAGTACGAATTTTCAACAATAGAGAAAAAATGGCAGGCCAACTGGCAGAAGCATAATACCTTTGCAACAGGCAAAGACGCTGACAAACCGAAATACTATGTGCTCGACATGTTTCCGTATCCAAGCGGTACAGGTCTCCATGTCGGACATCTTGAAGGATATACCGCATCAGATATCACCGCTCGATACAAAAGAAGCTCGGGCTATAATGTACTGCACCCGATGGGATGGGATGCCTTCGGCCTGCCTGCTGAACAGTTTGCCATTAAAACAGGAACCCACCCGAAAACCACTACTGAAAATAATATCAGAAGCTTCAAGGAAACCCTGCAGGCTATGGGTTTTTCCTACGACTGGCAAAGAGAGATCAATACTACTGACCCCGGATATTTCAAGTGGACACAGTGGATTTTTCTCAAGCTCTATGATATGGGACTTGCCTACATGTCGGAGGTCGACGTCAACTGGTGCGAAGAGCTGAAAACTGTTCTTGCGAATGAAGAGGTAGAAGAAAAAATTGCAGACGGCTATACCGTTATCCGCCGTCCTCTGCGTCAGTGGGTACTGAAAATAACCGCTTATGCCGATCGACTGATTGAGGACCTTGAGGAGCTTGAATGGCCCGAAAATGTCAAACAGATGCAGCGCAACTGGATTGGACGTTCTGAAGGCGTAAACATTGATTTTGAACTCCCCTGCCACCACCAGAAACTGAGAGTCTATACAACCCGGCCCGATACCCTTTTCGGGGCAACATACCTTGTTATTTCACCTGAACATCCGCTTGCTGAAAAGCTTGCAACAGCACTGCAGCTGGTTGAGGTGAAACATTATATCGGTCAGGCAAAACTGAAAACCGAACTTGAGCGCACCGGACTTCAGAAAGAAAAAACAGGCGTTTTTACTGGTTCCTATGCCATTAACCCTGCGACAAACGAACCTCTTCCTGTCTGGATTTCAGACTTTGTGCTGACAAGCTACGGCACAGGAGCCATCATGTCGGTTCCTGCACATGACTCGAGAGACTGGGAGTTTGCCAAACAATACAACATACCGATCATTGAGGTCATCAAAAGCCCCCATGATGTTCAGGAGAAAGTTTTTGAAGACAAGGACAGCACTTGTGTCAATTCATCCAACAGCGAAATAACTCTCGACGGACTCAGCTTCAGCGAATCTTTTGAGCGCATGGCGTCATGGCTTGAAAGAAAAAAAGTTGGCGAAAGAAAGGTTAACTATAAACTCCGCGACTGGATATTCAGCCGCCAGCGGTACTGGGGAGAGCCTATCCCGATCAAGCATTACGAAAACGGCACACTTCGCACAGAAACAAACCTGCCTCTTTTACTGCCCGAGGTTGAGGCATATCAGCCTTCATCCACCGGCGAATCACCGCTTGCAAATATTCCTGACTGGCTCTACGGTTCCGATGAACACGGCTCTTTCAGGAGAGAAACAAACACTATGCCCCAATGGGCCGGAAGCTGCTGGTACTATCTCCGCTTTATCGATCCTGACAACATCGGGCAGCTTATTGATCCTGAAAAGGAACGGTACTGGATGAATGTTGACCTCTATATCGGAGGGGCAGAACACGCCGTTCTTCACCTCCTCTACGCAAGGTTCTGGCACAAGGTTCTTTTTGATATCGGTGTCGTCAGTTCAAAAGAGCCGTTTAAGAGACTCTTCAACCAGGGAATGATTCTTGGTGAAGACAATGAAAAAATGTCGAAATCGCGCGGCAATGTGATCCCTGCAGACCACGTTCTGGAGCGTTATGGCGCCGATGCCGTACGCCTTTATGAAATGTTTCTCGGCCCTCTGGAACAGGTTAAACCCTGGAACACCAATGGAATTGAAGGTATTAGCCGTTTTTTGTCGAAAGTGTGGCGCCTGATTTACCCTGAACATGAAGGTCCGGCAGCAGCACTTACTATGGAGGCAATGCCTGATGAACTGCTGAGACGCATGCATAAAACAATCAAAAAGGTCGGCGAAGATACGGAAAATCTCAAATTCAATACCGCCATTGCCGAAATGATGGTTTTTGTGAACGAACTCCACAAGGCTGGCTGCAAGAACAGAAACGCTGTTGAAACACTGCTTCTCCTGCTTTCCCCCTATGCGCCGCACATATCGGAAGAGCTCTGGGAAGCCATCGGACACAGCGTATCGATCAGCTCTGAACGCTTTCCCTCATATGACCCTGCATTAGTCGAAGACGCGGTGTTGACTATTGCCGTACAGATTAATGGAAAACTTAGAGGCACCTTCATTGCGCCGGCAAAAAGTCCGAAAGAATTGTTGCTTGCAGAGGCAAAAAAAGTGGAATCTGTTCTGAAATTTCTTGAAGGACAAACTATTGTTCGCGAAATTGTTATTCCTGACAAACTGGTAAGTTTTGCGGTAAAATAATCACCGATAAAATCATCAGGTCTCGCAAATATTGGGCGTAAGGTTTTTTTTATGTAAAATTCGTTTCAGAAACTTTTAAACTGCTTTTCAGACATTTTTTTCTCCGCTTTAACCGCTGATTTTTTTTGTTCTCAAATACCTGTAAAGGGGGTATTCTCTTTTTTTTCAACACATAAAATCTGGTATCAATGGCTACAGACGAATCAACACCCAACACAAAGCAAACCGAAACCTCGTCTTCTGCAAACGATTCGATCAGCTCTGTTCTGTCTGAAAAACGGAAATTTCCGCCCCCTGCAGAGTTTTCGAAAAACGCCTATATCACCTCAATGGAGCAATATGAGAAGCTCTATGCTTCTGCTGCTGCAGATCCTGAAGCCTATTGGGCTGGGATTGCCGAGCAGTTCCATTGGTTTAAAAAGTGGGATACTGTGCTGGAGTGGAATACCCCTTATGCCAAGTGGTTTAATGGAGGTAAAACAAATATCTGCTACAATGCCCTTGATGTCCATGTAAACAGCTGGAGAAAAAACAAGGCTGCGATTATCTGGGAAGGTGAAGAAGGCAATGAGCGGGTTCTGACTTATGGTGAACTTCACCGTCAGGTCAGCAAATTTGCAAATGTCCTTAAAATCGCAGGCATTAAACCAGGAGACCGCGTTGCTCTCTATATGGGCATGGTTCCGGAGCTTGTCATCGCTGTTCTTGCCTGTGCACGCGTAGGTGCTGTCCACAATGTTATTTTTGCAGGATTCTCAGCTCATGCCATTACCGAGCGTGTCAATGATTCACGTGCAAAAATGGTTATCTGTGCAGACGGTACAAGACGCCGTGGAGGCTCCATCAACCTGAAGACTATCGTTGATGAAGCAATTGTCAATACCCCATCGATCCGAAGCGTCATCGTCCTGAAAGTGACCAATGAAGAGGTCAACATGCATAACGGCATGGACCATTGGTGGCATGATCTTATGGGTCTGGCCGTTGATGAATGTGATCCGGTCGAGGTAGAATCAGAACATCCGCTTTTCGTACTCTATACCAGCGGTTCAACCGGAAAACCGAAAGGTATCCTGCATACCACTGCAGGCTATATGGTCTATGCCGCAAGCTCGTTCAAATACGTTTTCGATATCAAGGATGAAGACATCTACTGGTGTACAGCAGACGTAGGCTGGATTACCGGACACAGCTACATGGTATACGGCCCTCTGCTTAACGGCGCAACCCTTCTCATGTACGAAGGTGCTCCGAACTACCCTCAGTGGGACAGGTTCTGGGATATCATCAACCGCCACAAGGTAACCATCCTCTATACCGCCCCAACAGCAATCCGAGCGTTTATTCGCGCAGGAAACGAATGGGTCACAAAACACAACCTCAGCTCGCTCCGCCTGCTCGGAACAGTTGGAGAACCAATCAACCCTGAAGCATGGATGTGGTATCACAAGGTTGTAGGACAGGAACGTTGTCCTATCGTTGATACCTGGTGGCAGACCGAGACCGGCGGCATCATGGTCTCTCCGCTTCCTGGCGCAACACCTACAAAACCAGGCACTGCAACACGACCACTTCCAGGAATTGCAGTTGACGTGGTTCATAAAGATGGAACCCCTTGCAAAGCAAACGAAGGCGGATACCTGGTCATTAAAAAGCCATGGCCGTCAATGCTCCGTACCATCTATGGCGACAACAAGCGCTATGAATCAACCTACTGGTCGGAATTCCCCGGCATGTACTTTACCGGTGACGGTGCTCGCAAGGATGACGACGGCTATATCTGGATTATGGGTCGTGTTGATGATGTGGTCAACGTTTCAGGCCACCGCCTTGGCACCAGTGAGGTCGAAAGCGCCCTTGTATCCTTTGAAGCCGTTGCAGAAGCAGCTGTTGTCAGCCGCCCTGATGAGCTTAAGGGCAATGCTCTTGTAGCTTTCGTAACGCTGAAGGATGAATATGTGGGCGACATGAAAATGCGTGAAGAGATCCGCAACCACGTTGCAAAAGAGATCGGACCTATTGCAAAACCTGATGAAATCAGATGGGCAAAAGGCTTGCCGAAAACCCGCAGCGGAAAAATCATGCGCCGCCTCCTTCGCGAACTTGCCACAAGCAATGAGATCAAGGGAGACGTCACCACACTCGAGGATTTCGGAGTTCTTGAAAACCTTCGCTCAAACGAAGAGGATTAAGCCTCGCATACATCCTGAAGAAGCAATTCAATTACAAAGCGCAGCCTCGGCTGCGCTTTCTGTTTATTCACTTGACCAATTTCTGTCCTTGGACGGAGTGCCGTTTGCTTCCACTCATAGAAGCCACTCTTCCTCATAGATCTGATACACGATACGATGCTGTATATTCAATCTTCTTGAATAGGCTCCGAAAAGATCACCGACAAGTTTCTCGTAAGGCGGGGGATTCTGGAATGGATTTTTTTCCAGAATCTCAAGCAGTTCCAATGCTTTAGGCTTCAATCCCGCAGATGCAAGTTTTTTGGCATCCTTTTGAGCCTGCTTGGTATAG
>CAIXLG010000190.1 GCA_903920215.1 uncultured Chlorobiaceae bacterium | reverse complement strand
CCAAAGATAAAGGACTACGCTAAAATACGTTGGATTCCTTTTGAAATTTTAGGTTTAATCAAGAAAAGATTTTATGATAAAAATTTTTTTGTGCTTGACAAAAAAAACACTTGCTATATCAATTTTACATATTCCAACTGGTTCTCATCAATATGGTTTCATTATTTCTTTTATTTTAATTTAACTAATTTTAATAAATTAATAAGTAAATGGAAGAAATAATTGTTTTCGATTTTGATAAAACATTAACAAATTATGATACCACCTTTAAGTTTTATTTATTTTGCAGTAGAAATAATCCCAGAAAATATATTTTTTGTTATTTATTCTTTTTTATAAAAATTGCATCTAAGCTTAAGATAATTTCGGTAAAAAAAGAAAAGGAACTTGGTTTAAAGTTTTTTTGTTCATCTGATGAACAAAAATTTCTTGAACAATGTTATCAATTTTCTAAAACAATAAAATTAAATTCATTATACGACAACGAGTTCAAGGCAATTGATCAAAGGCATTATAAAATCATAATAGCTTCAGCTTCATTTCAGTATTACTTAGAGTGGTTATTCCCTAACATAACAGTAATAGGAGCTTTAGTTGAAATAAATAAAAAAGGAAAAATTGTGGGAATAAAACAACATCCTTATAGTGTAGAAAAGGCTAATCTGCTCCAATCAAATAACATTATTAAAATAAATAAGTTTTATACTGATAGCTTCACTGATCTCCCTACATCAAAAATATCTGATATAACATTTTTGGTTGAAAATGGTAAAATTGTTAAATCCTTTTGAATATTTTAACTTTCGATATTGAGGAATGGTTTCATCTGCTTGATAATGATTCAACAAGGCATCTTGATCAATGGGTGACATACGAAAGCCGTATCCATAGAAATATGGATAAATTATTATTATTGCTTAAAAACAATAATGTTAGAGCAACTTTTTTTTGTCTGGGATGGATAGCTGAAAAATATCCCGATGTTATCCGTAATATTGCTGATGGTGGTTACGAAGTAGGTTCTCATACGAGAATGCATCAGTTAGTCTATGATCAAACACCACAAGAGTTCACTAACGACCTAAAACACTCAATTAGTACGCTTGAGGCTATAATAGGAAAGAAAGTCAGATACTTTAGAGCCCCTGGATTTTCAATCACTGAGAATAATAAATGGGCTTTTGAAATTATTGCAGAACAAGGGATCGAAATAGATTGTTCAGTATTTCCTGCTACAGGTTCTCATGGTGGTTTTCCGTCCTTTAAGTCGCCAGTACCATCTCTCTTGAAATATAATGGTATAACCTTAAAGGAACTCCCAATCAATTATAAAAGTATTTTAGGCAAGGCGATAATATTTTCAGGGGGAGGGTATTTTAGGATGTACCCCTATGCGCTTATAAAAAATTGGACGAAAAAGTCTGATTATGTCATGTCTTATATTCATCCCAGGGATTTAGACCCATCACAACCAATCATTGAGGAGCTATCAGCCCTTCGTCGTTTTAAATCGTATGTTGGTCTTAAGGGTGCTGAGAAAAAACTTGAAAAGTGGTTAAATGATTTTGAGTTTATAGACATAGGTACAGCTGATAAGCTGATAGATTGGAATAATGTCCCTATAGTTGAGTTGTAGTGTGAGGAAGGTAATCGCGCTTAATATTATTCCCCGAAGGCTGGTGTCTTCAATGAGGATCCAAGATCTGCCGGTGCCCACCGCCAACTGCCAACTTTTTCATCTTCGCTCAGCACGCAGAAACCGCTCAGCACTTTTTTTAACCTGAGCCGTCTTAAGCAAATTTACAAAACGAACCCATTCAGTTATTAGCGCAAAAGTCGCCGCCGCGCCCTCCAGATCTTTGTTTCTTCGCTCAGCACTTGCCCTTCGACTGCCAACTGCCCACTGCCAACGGTTTTTGCTTTCGCTCAGCACTCAGCACTCGCAACTCAGCACTGCAGGCTCTCCCCAGTCTTCACTGCCCACTGCCAACGGTTTTTGCTTTCGCTCAGCACTCAGCACTCGCAACTCAGCACTGCAGGCTCTCCCCAGTCTTCACTGCCCACTGCCAACTGTTTTCGCTTTCGCTCAGCACTCAGCACTCAGCACTCAGCACTATCTTTCCATACCGATCTTTACCAGTTTATCTCATATGAATCAAAATAAATATCTTGCATGAAAAAGGCTTTGATCACCGGTGTTACAGGGCAGGACGGCGCTTATCTCGCCGAGTTTTTGTTGGGTAAGGGATATGAAGTGCATGGCATTAAGCGCCGTTCTTCATTGTTTAATACAGATAGGGTTGACCACCTTTATCAGGATCCTCATGTTAGTGATTTGCAGTTTGTTTTGCATTTTGGTGATTTGAGCGATTCATCTAATCTGACGCGTATTATCCAGCAGGTGCAGCCGGATGAGATTTATAATCTCGGTGCCCAGAGTCATGTTGCGGTCTCTTTTGAAGAGCCTGAGTATACTGCTGATGTTGATGGGCTGGGTGCATTGCGCATTCTGGAGGCTATCCGTATTCTGGGGCTCACCGATAAAACCAGGTTTTATCAGGCAAGCTCTTCTGAACTGTTTGGCCTTGTGCAGGAGGTTCCTCAAAAGGAGACTACGCCGTTTTATCCAAGGAGCCCTTATGGTGTTGCTAAGCTCTATGCTTACTGGATTACGGTGAACTACCGCGAGTCGTATGGAATCTATGCATGTAACGGTATCCTCTTCAACCATGAAAGTCCGCTTAGAGGGGAGACCTTTGTTACCCGCAAGATTACTCGTGCGATGGCTCGTATAAAACTCGGCCTGCAGGATTGCCTTTTCCTCGGCAACCTTGATGCGCTGCGCGACTGGGGGCATGCAAAGGATTATGTCGAAATGCAGTGGCTCATGCTCCAGCAGGAAAAAGCCGAGGACTTTGTCATTGCCTCCGGCGAACAGCATAGCGTGCGCGACTTTGTCAATGCCGCCGCTGCCGAGGTTGGACTAAGCATTACCTGGAAGGGGAGTGGTATAGAAGAGAAAGGGTATGACGCACAGGGGAACTGCATCGTTGCAGTCGACGAGCGCTATTTCCGCCCCGCAGAAGTCGAAACCCTCCTGGGCGATGCCACCAAAGCAAAACAAAAGCTCGGATGGACCCCAAAAATCAGTTTCAAAGAACTGGTAGCCGAAATGATGCGCGAAGACCTAAAGAGCGCCAAACGCGACGAGTTAGTTAAAAAGCACGGCTACAACACCTACGACTACCACGAATAAAATATAGTCGGCAGTGGGCAGTGGGCAGTCGGCAGGGGGCAGGGGAGTGAAGACTGAGTAGAAAAACGAACTCTCAACCCCCATCACCCCCAGCACCCAGCACTTTCGCTCTTCGTTCCTCGACTGCCAACTATTTTCATTGCCAACTGCCCACTTCTTTCAAGAGAACTCAGGGGGACGCTCATGACTAACTGTACTTATAGGGACGGTAAAGGCGCTAGAACCGTCCCCACAGTGGGACGTTGTTTTTATCGTACAGTTGTGAGTCTAGCGAAGACTGGGGTAGGTTATCTCAAATGAATCAAATTGAGTATATTTCGCTGAAAAAGTGTAAAAAATTGCAATTAAAGAAGTAATATGATTACATTGCAAGGCGATAATATTCAATTTCATCATTTCCTAATGATAGCCTAAGATGCTGGATGCATAGCACCTTACATGGATACTCCGATCGATCATTATGACAGCCCGTGGAAAGAAGCCATTGAGCACTATTTTCCGGAGTTTATGATGTTTTACTTTCCTGATGCTTATGTTGAGATCGACTGGTCAAAGGAGCATGTATTTCTCGATCATGAGTTGCGGGCTGTAGTGCAGGATGCTGAGTTAGGCACCCGTTTTGTCGACAAGTTGGTCCGCGTTACAGAACTGAGTGGAGAGGAAAGCTGGATTTACATCCACGTGGAAGTGCAAGGCACCAGGCAGGCTGAATTTGCCCAGCGCATGTTTGTCTACAACTACCGGATTTTTGACCGATACAAAAAACCCGTAGCAAGTCTGGCGGTGTTGGCCGATGAACACAGACAGTGGAAACCGACCTCTTATGGCTACAATGTTCTGGGCTGCAGGCACACCTTGGAGTTCCCCGTAGCCAAACTGACTGATTACGACGAAAAACTCGATGAGCTGCTTGCTTCGGATAATGCTTTTGAGTTAATTACAGCAGCACATATCCTGACCAGGCAAACCCGAAAGAAGCATCAGGAGCGCTATGAAGCCAAACTCCGTTTGATAAAAATACTCTATCAACGGCACTGGGATAAACAACGCGTCATCAACTTGCTTACCGTTGTGGATTGGTTAATGACACTGCCAGCTTGGCTGGACACAAAAGTGTGGAAAGAAATTGAAACAATTGAGGAGATAGAAAAAATGCAATACGTCACCAGCATAGAAAGAATCGGCATAGCTAAAGGAATAACCCAAGGCATAGCCAAAGGTGAATCCAAGCTTCTGACAAGACAGCTTGAGCGACGCTTTGGCGCATTACCTGCATGGGCAACAGAGAAGTTGAGCAATGCTTCCGAATCGGCATTAGAAGCCTGGGGAGAAGCCATTCTATCAGCACCAACACTGGAAGCCGTTTTCCACGCCTATGCTTCAAATACATAAAAGCACAAACCCAATTATCCTCAGAACTAT
>CAIXLG010000189.1 GCA_903920215.1 uncultured Chlorobiaceae bacterium | reverse complement strand
CGGTAGCGGCAGCATACCGGGATGGAGGACGTCATGTTACAATAACCGGTGGGTTTGTTGCTGAGCGTCGAGAAGTTGAATACTATCTCGATGTCGCAGATGCAATCAAGGAACACACTGGTCTGGAAGATTTTAACGGCACGGCAACTGTTGGGGCTCCTCACGACCTCAGTATAATTGAAAAATACAAAGAGGCCGGATATCGTACTATTGCAACCAATATCGAAGTCTGGGACAGAAATATATTCAAGGCAATATGCCCCGGAAAAGAGTTGCAATGTGGCGGTTGGGATCACTGGGTGAAAGCGTTGGAACATGAGGTTGATGTGTTCGGAAAAGGACGGGTGAGATCGATTATAGTGGCAGGTATTGAACCAAAAGAATCAACGCTTGAAGGAATCGAATACCTCGCATCAAAAGGAGTCATTGCGATTGCATCAAGCTGGAATCCAAATCCGGGATCTGCATTGGAGGGACATCGTTCCCCTGAACCCGCCTGGCATTTTGATCTTCATAAGAAAACCGCTGCAATTTACAGAAAGTATGGCTTTACTTTTGATCAGATCTATGACTGCTCAGCGCCAACAGGTATTGCTCTTGATATATACAGGATTGAGGATAAAGTATTACCGGTATTTAATGCCCAGGTGGCATGAGGGATGTAAAAAGCCTTGAGCAAATGCAGGAAAATATGAAGCCAGTCTTTTTTCAAAATAATAAATCAGCGTGCTGATAGTCTCAATCAATTCAAAATCGGGGAATGGGCAACATGAGTGGACTTAGAGAAAGATTATATAATGAATTGGAACTGAAAATTGCAACAGGTGTTGACGGTATCAACTTTGATCCTCATATTTTCAGACCTCTGGATTTAGCAGGCAACTATCAGGAGGAAATTCACTCTGGTTTCGAGATGGCCTACGAAACTCATGTAGGAATAAAATTTCCGACCGGTTTTCGCTCTCCCTATGGTTTGGTATTTGCCCTCAGATGGGATCGCCGGTCTTCATATTCCCTTGTTTATGAGAAAGGAATTTACTACCTCGCTCATCATGGAGAAATAATATTTCCTGTTGAATTCCTCGAGCGCCCTGACTATTACAGCAAAAAAACTTCTGATGGGACAAACATGTCCAATATTGTACGCTATGGTCAGTATGGCGCGTTGACAGTTTGTTACAGTAATGAATGTGCACTCAAAGAAAAAGATCATGACTGTAAATTCTGCAACATCAATGCCACAAAGGATACGTATGCTGAGGCGGAAGGATTGGGATGGAAGAATCCGAGACAGGTAGGAGAGACAGTTGCTGAAGCATACCGCGAAGGGGCACGTCACCTTACCATAACAGGAGGATTTGTTGCCGAACGCCGTGAAGTGGAGTACTACCTTGATGTGGCAGATTCTATCAGGGAAAATACCGGGCTTGATGATTTCAATGGTACCGCCTGTGTTGGTGCACCTCACGATCTGACCATCATTGACAAATACAAAGAGGCCGGCTATCGCACCATTGCCACAAACATTGAAATCTGGGATCGAAATATATTTAAAGCCATTTGTCCCGGCAAGGAGTTGCAGTGCGGTGGTTGGGAGCATTGGGTGAATGCATTGGAGTATGAAGTTGAGGTGTTCGGAAGAGGAAAAGTGCGTTCAAACATCGTTGCAGGTATTGAACCAAAGGATTCAACGCTTGAGGGGATTGAATACCTCGCATCAAAGGGTGTTATCTGTTTTGCCTCAAGCTGGTGCCCAAATCCCGGATCTGCTTTGGAGGGACATCGGTCACCGGAACCAGCCTGGCATTATGACCTCTATAAAAAAATAGCCGCAATTTATAGAAAAAATGGCTTTACCTATGAGGAGCTCTATGATTGTTACGCTGCACCAGTAAGTATTGTTCATGATATTTACCGTATTGAGGATCGGATATTGCAGGTTACAGAAAGTCAAGTCGCCTGATAAAAAAATAGTTCTTCAAAATTCTTGAATCACCAAAAAGTCTTTGATGCCGTAGCGGTATCAAAGACTTTTTGGTGATAGACATCACTGTTCTTCCCTCCTTTCCTGCCCCCTGAGTTACAAGAGCAACTCCTATAAGGTATTGAATATACCGCTTAAACGGGATTTACAAATCAATGCTTATTACGGAAATTATAATGTAGCGATACATGATATAACTGCATGATGTAACTGTAAAGAGCAATAGTCTCACGCTATTGAGAAAGCGGGGATAGAGAATTAATCAATGTAAAAAAAGCTTGGACCGGCAGATGAGTACTCTTAAAGAGATATTGTACAAAGAGCTTGAACTGAAAATTTCAACTCAGGTTGATGGTATAAATTTTGACCCTTATGTATTCAAAACTCTTGATCTTGGCGGCAAGTATCAGGAAGAAATGTACGGATGTTTTGAGCATGCCTATGAAACCCATGTTGGACTGAAATTTCCAACAGGCTTTCGTTCTCCTCATGGTTTCATCTATAATCTCAGATGGGATCGACGATCTTCATACTCACTTATTCATGAAAAAGGCACCTACTATCTTACTCATCATGGAGAAGTATTGTTTCCTGTTGAATTCCTTGAGCGGCCCGAGTATTACAGTTTGAAAACTTCTGACGGTACGCGTATGTCCACGTTAGCGCGCTATAATCAGGATGGCGCAATTGGCATTGTTTACAGTAACGAGTGTGCACTGAAAGAAAAAGATCAGGACTGTAAGTTTTGCAACATCAATGCGACCAAGGATACGTATGGAGAGACTGAAGGTATGGGATGGAAAAATCCGAAGCAGATTGGCGAAGCTGTAGCAGCTGCTTATAGTGAAGGAGCTAGAACATTGACGTTAACAGGAGGGTTTGTAGCTGAACGGCGTGAGGTGGAGTACTACCTTGATGTCGCAGACTCAATAAAAGAACATACAGGACTTAATGATTTCAATGGAACTGCAACTATTGGTGCTCCCCATGACTTGAGTGTTGTCGATAAGTATAAAGAAGCAGGCTTTCGTACCATCGCGACGAATATCGAGATCTGGGATAGAAATATTTTCAAGGCAATATGCCCTGGTAAGGATTTGCAGTGTGGTGGATGGGATCATTGGGTAAAAACCCTGGAGTATGAAGTTGAGGTTTTTGGCAGGGGCCGGGTTAGATCCATCATTGTTGCAGGTATTGAACCTAAGGAATCTACACTTGAGGGTATCGAATATCTCGCATCAAAGGGAGTTCTCTGTTTTGCATCCAGCTGGAATCCGAATCCTGGATCAGCGTTGGAAGGGCATCGATCACCAGAGCCTGCATGGCATTTTGACCTACTCAAGAAATCCGCAGCGATCTACAGAAAGTATGGTTATACACATGATCAAATCTATGACTGCTACGCCACAACAAGTGTTGTCAATTACATTTATCAGATTGAAGACGAAACTCTGCCTGTGTTTACGGCAAAAGTTGCATGACCAGGCTGGTAATTTCATAATCTATTGAATTAAGAGTGATGAAGAATATTGGTTGTTGTGTTTTCTTAAAAGAAAATTCCCATTCAAAAGATATCGTTTTCTTGTAGGCCTTGATTATGTGCAAGGGGTTATAAAGAGTCGATTCTTATTGTCAGAGAATCGACTCTTTTGTTTTTAGGAAGAATCAATCGGCGAGTTATCATTTTTAATAATTATTTTGAACGGCTAAAATAATGGGATATCCAACTGTTTTTCCAACAGGAGTGACACTCTACCTTCCTGAACTTGCTTGGAGCGGATATACGCTTCTTCAGGCAGCTGAGGTAGGAGCACTTCTAATTGATCCTCATGGCCGGGAAGTACAACTTTGGAAAGGTCTGCAGGGTTTCCCGAACAAACTTCTCCCCGGAGGCCAAGTGTTTGGCAGTAAAGGTCGCCGCTCTCCTAAGGTTGCTTTACAGGATCAGATAGATCTTGTGCAGGTGGATTGGGATGGTAATGTTGTCTGGACGTTCGATCACCTTGAAGAAGTGACTGATCCAGGCCAGACACGCCGTTGGGTCGCCCGTCAGCACCACGATTTTCAGCGCGAGGGAAATCCTGTTGGTTACTATGTGCCTGGTCAGGATCCATTGGTTGACAGTGGGAAGACGCTGATTCTTGTCCATCAAGACGTTTCCAATCCGGCAATTTCAGACAAACTGCTTTTGGACGATCGTTTCATTGAAGTTGACTGGAATGGCAATATCATTTGGAGCTGGAGTCCGAACGAACATTTCGAAGAGCTTGGATTTGACGATGCTGCGCGTGCAGTGCTTCAGCGAGACCCAAATATACGGCCAGCAGAAGAAGGAATTGGTGATTGGCTTCATATAAACTCAGTTTCCTGGGTCGGCCCCAACAAATGGTACGATGCGGGTGATGAACGGTTTAACCCTGAAAATATCATATGGGATTCCCGCGAAGCAAATATCATTGCAATCACCTCTCGCACTTCCGGAAAGATTGTCTGGAAAATCGGACCGCGTTACGACGGCACAGAGGCAGAGAAAGCCCTTGGCTGGATCATCGGTCAACACCATGCCCACATTATTCCCAAAGACCTTCCAGGAGCAGGTAACCTTCTTGTTTTTGATAATGGCGGGTGGGCGGGCTACGGTGAGGCAAATCCAGGCTCGCCATCAGGAAAGCTCAACGCCCTGCGCGACTATTCCCGTGTCCTCGAAATTGATCCGATTACGCTAAAGATTGTATGGCAATATACTCCCACAGAAGCAGGCTTTGTTCAACCCCTTGATGCCGCACGTTTCTACAGTCCCTTTATTTCAAGTGCACAGCGCCTCCCGAATGGCAACACATTAATAACTGAAGGATCAGATGGACGGGTGATAGAGGTAACGGAAGACCATCAATTGGTTTGGGAATATATAAGCCCTTATTGGGGGAAAGGGCCCCTGAGTCTCAACCTGGTCTACCGGGCCTATCGTTATCCCTATAGTTGGGCTCCCCAACTCTTAAAGCCTGTTGAGACTCCTATTATACCGCTTGACAAAACAACGTTTAGGGTTCCAGGTGCAGCTCCTCTTGGACGCGACAGAATTACTGAAATCGCCGGTGTTCAATCCACTCGTGAGTACGACGACTTTTGTTTAATTACAGAAGCGCAAAATTCTTAACAATAGAATGAAAACCTGCAGTTCGTAGTAAATACCGATGAGGATTATGATATACCATATTTCCGGTATTTAACGGTGAGCTGCTTGGTTTTGATATAATAAATATCTTTCATTGCTACTGAAATTATAATTTTAAAGGATCAGGAAATTGAAATGAGCTATCTAAAAGAGACGTTGTACAGAGAGTTGGAATTGAAAATTGCAACCAATGTTGAAGGCATCAGTTTTGATCCTCATATTTTTAGGCATTTAGATTCAAGTAACCGACATCAGGAGGAGGTTATCTGTCTGTTTGAGATGGCTTATGAAACTCACGTCGGCATAAAGTTTCCAGCCGGGTTTCGTTCTCCGCATGGGTTGATATTTAACCTTCGATGGGATCGTCGCTCACCATATTCATTTATCTACGAAAATGCAAGTTATTACCTTGCTCATTATGGTGAAATCCTGTTTCCGGTTGAATTTCTTGAACGCCCTGACTACTATGGACTGAAAACTTCCGATGGAACCAACATGTCCACTATAGCTCAATATGTTCAGGAAGGGTCAATTATAATTTCATACAGTAATGAGTGCTCACTTAAAGATAGAGGTCAGGACTGCAGGTTCTGCAACATTAATGCCACCAAGGATTCTTATGGGGAGGCTGAAGGTATCGGATGGAAAACTCCTCGACAGGTCGGTGAAAGTGTTGCAGCCGCATACAATGAGTATCAGGGTGAAGAACGTCGTCGTGTAAACTTGACAGGCGGATTTGTTGCAGAGCGTCGAGAAGTGGAGTATTACCTTGATGTGGCCGATGAAATTAAAGTACACACAGGTCTGGATGATTTTAATGGAACAGCAGTTATAGGAGCACCTCTCGACCTGAGTGTGATTGAAAAGTATAAGGAGGCCGGTTTTCGAACCATTGCCTCAAATATTGAAATTTGGGATAAAAACATATTCAAGGCAATCTGCCCTGGTAAAGAACTCCAATGCGGTGGATGGGAAAATTGGGTGAAGGCGTTGGAGTATGAAGTAGAGGTTTTTGGTCATGGCAAAGTGCGCTCGAACATGGTTGCAGGTATTGAGCCTAAAGACTCAACTCTTGAGGGCATAGAATATCTGGCTTCAAAAGGGGTCATTGGCCTGGCTACAGTTTGGAATCCAAACCCGGGATCGGCTCTTGAAGGGCATCGCTCACCTGAAACGGCATGGTATGTTGATCTGTTCAAAAAAATAGCAGCAATCCATAGAAAGTACGGTTTTACCTACGATAACATCTATGATTGCTCGGGCGCTACAGGTATCATAAGTGATATTTATAGAATTGATGATGAAATATTTCCTGTTCGCAGTGCACAGGTAGCATAAAACAGAAAATATTTACAGTTACCGGATTACACTTGATCGTTTTTTTTGTATAAGCTGCTCTTTGTATTTGATAACCAAAGAAGTACAGAGAACTGCTCATATTTTATTATCTAATTCCAGCGAAATTATTCCCATACCGTAGCCGGATAGTTACGGTAACTTATTTGCGGTATATAAAATCCCATCTAAACGGGATTTTGAAACTCCTGTTTATTACCTACCATTCATAGCACGTAAAAGTGTTATACACTCTTCTATGAAATTGATATTCATAGAACATCTTTTTATTTATCCCTCGAAAAGGAAGAACATCAAGCGTATGCTTGTTCTTTCTTCTCAGGTTTTTGATTGATCAAATAGGCTTAATTCATTCAACTTCAGGAATTTATAGTTTATGAGTAATCTTAAAGTAACATTGTACAAGGAACTGGAATTGAAAATTTCTACTCAGGTAGAAGGTATCAGCTTTGATCCTCTTATTTTTAAATATCTGGATCTTGGCGGCCGTTATCAGGAAGACATTCATATCTGTTTTGAGCATGCCTACGAAACTCATGCCGGAATCAAATTCCCAGTCGGTTTTCTTTCTCCGCATGGTTTGAAGTTTAACCTCCGCTGGGATCGCAGGTCATCATACTCTCTGATCCTTGAAAAAGGCACCTACCATCTTGCCCATCATGGCGAGCCCATATTTCCAGTTGAATTTCTTGATCGCCCTGAATACTATGCCGAGAAAACATCTGACGGGACAAATATGGCCAATATTGCTGTCTATGCTCGTGAAGGAGCTCTTGCGGTAGCCTACAGTAATGAGTGTGCGCTTAAAGAAAAAGATCATGATTGTAAGTTTTGCAACATCAACGCAACAAAAGATACCTATGGCGATGTTGAAGGTATCGGCTGGAAATATCCGAAGCAGGTAGGAGAAACAGTTGCTGCAGCATACAAGAACGGAGCACGTCATCTTACTATAACAGGAGGTTTTGTCGCAGAACGACGTGAGGTTGAGTATTACCTTGATGTAGCCGATGCAATCAAAGAGCACACAGGGCTTGAGGATTTCAACGGTACTGCCTGTGTCGGAGCGCCTCACGATCTCAGTATTATTGATAAATACAAAGAGGCAGGCTATCGTACCATCGCCACCAACATTGAAATCTGGGACAAAAATATATTCAAGGCACTATGCCCGGGAAAAGAGCTGCAATGTGGCGGTTGGGAACATTGGGTGAAGGCGTTGGAGTATGAAGTAGAGGTTTTCGGTAGAGGGCGGGTACGGTCAAACATTGTAGCTGGTCTTGAACCAAAGGATTCAACACTAGAGGGGGTAGAATACCTCGCATCAAAGGGAGTTATTGCAACAGCAACAAGCTGGAATCCAAATCCCGGATCAGCATTGGAAGGGCATCGATCACCGGAACCAGCCTGGCATTATGATCTTTTCAAGAAAATCGCAGCAATCTATAGAAAGTACGGGTTTACCTATGAGCAGATCTATGACTGCACTGCTAATCCAACAAGTATATACCAGGATATTTATCGGATTGAGGATGAAAGGTTGCCGGTCTTCAAGGCTAAAGTTGCCTGATTGCTTATCAAGAATATTCGCAACAAATCATCAATTCAATACAATCAATAATTTCATCTGTGAAAGGATATAGATATGGGTAATCTTAAAGAAATATTGTACAGAGAGCTGGAACTGAAAATTATTACCGGAGTTGAAGGTATCAACTTTGATCCTCATATTTTCAAACACCTTGATCTTGGTGGCAGATACCAGGAGGATATTCATTTCTGTATGGAATTTGCCCATGAAACCCATGTAGGCATCAAGTTTCCGACTGGTTTTTTTTCACCTCATGGTTTAACGTATTTCCTCAAATGGGACCGCAGGTCATCATACTCTTTCATCTATGAAAAAGGTACCTTCTATTTAGCTCATCATGGGAAAGTCATATTCCCTGTTGAATTCCTTGGTCGCCCGAATTATTATGCTCTTAATACCTCTGACGGTACAAGCATGTCTAGCATTGCAAGCTACTTTCAGGATGGAGCACTTGTGGTCGCTTACAGTAATGAGTGTGCACTCAAGGAAAAAGATCATGACTGTAAATTTTGCAACATCAATGCGACGAAAGAGACCTATGGTGAGGTGGAAGGAATCGGCTGGAAATATCCGAAGCAGGTTGGAGAAACAGTTGCTGCAGCCTACAGGGATGGTGCACGTCATCTGACGATAACAGGTGGATTCGTGGCTGAAAGGCGTGAGGTTGAATATTATCTGGATGTTGCTGATGCAATCAAGGAACATACCGGACTTGATGATTTCAATGGTACGGCCTGTGTCGGAGCACCGCATGACCTGAGTATCATCGACAAGTACAAAGAGGCTGGCTATCGTACCATTGCGACTAACATCGAGATCTGGGACAGAAATATTTTTAAGGCAATCTGCCCCGGCAAGGAGTTACAGTGCGGTGGTTGGGAGCATTGGGTAAAGGCATTGGAGTATGAAGTCGAGGTTTTTGGTCGAGGAAAGGTGCGCTCAAACATCGTTGCTGGAATTGAACCAAAGGATTCAACACTTGAGGGGGTCGAATACCTCGCATCAAAGGGTGTTATCTGTTTTGCAACAAGCTGGAATCCGAATCCGGGATCTGCTTTGGAGGGACATCGTAGCCCTGAACCTGCCTGGCATTTTGATCTTTACAAAAAAATAGCAGCAATCCATAGAAAGTACGGTTTTACCTATGAGGAACTCTATGACTGCAACGCTGTGCCAATAGGTGTTGTCAATGATATTTATCAGATTGAGGATGAACGACTGCCAGTATTTAAGGCTCAAGTTGCATAAGTCACGTCAGTATTTATTTCTCTCTTGAGAAAGAATGGTGCGTATTGAATTAAACGCTAATTGACTTTATCTATTCTCATATTCATAAAAATGAGCTAAGGTAGTAACCCTATTATGGTATATAAAATCCCCTGTGAAGGGGATTTTGAAATCTTTGTTTATTGACGACATTGTATAATGTTGGATCTTAAATGTAATTAATATGAAATTGATCATTAACTCAAATATCTCTTGTTGTTGTTTGCAGGGATATCTGGATGTAAAGGTATTAGTCTCGATGTAGTCTTGAATTAAGTAAACAAGTTTATAGCGAAGCCGATTCTTAAAGTCAAAGAGTTGGCTTTTTTCTTATTAAGAATATTTGCCTGAATCACCAGGCAGATAAACTTGCAGTAAATAATCTCATTAATAAGGATAGGGGAATGTCAAAAGTATTGGTTATTACAGGAGGCGCAAGCGGTATTGGCGCTGCTACAGCAAGACTTGCAGTCGAAAAAGGATACTCGATAGCCATTAACTACCGCTCAAGAGAGCTTGAGGCTACACGGTTGGTTGATGAATTGAAAAGCTCAGGTGCTCGTGCCATTGCTGTGCAGGCGGATATTTCCCGCCCTGAGGATATTGAGCGATTGTACAGGGAAGTGGATGAAAAACTTGGCACTCTTACTGCTCTGGTAAATAGTGCAGGGATTGGCACTCTCCGAACCCGTATTGATGAAGCAGATGCATCCCTTGTGCATAAACTGTTCCAAACAAATGTTGTGGGATTGATACTCTCCACTCGTGAAGCAGTTCGTCGTATGTCCACTCTTCATGGAGGCAAGGGTGGAGTTATTATCAATATTTCCTCTATGGCGGCAACAATTGGGGGGCGTCCTGGTGCAAGTCTTTATGCGTCAACTAAAGGTGCTGTAGATGCTTTTACAGTTGGACTTGCAAAAGAAGTTGCACCCCAGGGAATTCGAGCTGTTGCAGTCCGCCCTGGTTTTACGATTACTGAGATGACCTCTGGTTATGTTCAAAATCCAGAAATTCTTGCAGCAATTTCTTCAACTATCGCAATAGGTCGTCCAGCCCTTGTTGATGAAGTTGCTAAACCGATTATATGGTTGCTTTCCGAAGAGGCATCCTTTATTTCAGGAGCTCGGCTGGATATTTCAGGAGGAGGTTTTACTATAGGCGGGATAAGTCTGCCGCCACTGCAAAAGGCAGCATCTCGCAACTGAAGTTGGTTCGATTCAAAAGCAGCCTCCATGCTTGGAATCTGTCGACAATCATTTCAATGGTTATAGGTCTGTTTCGAGAGATTTTCCAGAGATAGTATTTGGGTTTAAAGTGTGATGAAGAGCTCTGAAAAAACAGCAGTGTTAGGGGATTACTACAAGAATCAAGAATAAGGAGAATTCCGATGAGTGAAAAGCATGGCAAGCATATTGCAATCTATGGCAAAGGGGGAATAGGGAAGTCTACCACCACTTCAAATATCAGTGCAGCACTGGCTGAGTCAGGGTATAAGGTGATTCAGATCGGATGCGACCCCAAGAGTGATTCAACGACAATACTCAGGGGCGGCAACGATTTGCCAACAGTCCTCGACACTCTTCGTGAGCAGAGCAAGGTAAAAATTGAAGATGTGTCTGCGGTAGGGTTTGGTGGCGTTCTTTGCATCGAGGCTGGTGGGCCGGTTCCAGGAGTTGGTTGCGCCGGCAGGGGAATCAATGCTGCAGTGGAACTGCTGCAGGAGTTGAATCTTTTCGACGAGTACAAACCCGATTTTGTGCTCTATGATGTTTTGGGCGATGTAGTATGTGGAGGCTTTGCTGTTCCAATCCGTGACGGTATTGCTGACAGGGCTTTTGTCGTTACATCTTCAGATTTTATGGCAATTTTTGCTGCAAACAATCTGTTCAAGGCAATCAACAAATATGCTCCGTCAGGTGGTGCACGCCTTGGAGGAGTAATCGCCAACAGTATTCAGGCTCCTTATGCCAAGTCGCTGATCGATGATTTTGCCGAACAAACAGGTAGTTCGGTTATTGGTTATGTACCTCGTTCCTTTACGGTCGCTCAAAGTGAACTGTTCGGACAAACTGTCATCGAGGCTTCACCAAAATCCGAGCAAGCCGATGTCTATCGCAATCTTGCCAGATTCATCGATGAAAACCAGGATTCAGTTATTCCGCATCCGCTCAATGGCCCCGAATTAAAGAAATGGGCCAGGACGTGGGGCGACAGAATATTTGAGGTTGAGACTGGAGTGGTTCAGAAAATGGAATCAATTTAACAAAGTAATCAGTAAAACGACCGCACCAATGAGTCTTTTGAAAGCTAAATCCTCTCGAACAAGAGAGAAGCGACTTGATACGTTGAACGCCTGGCAGGGAAATGTATCAGCAGCGGTGACAGAGTTTTCTGATGGAGAACCTGTTAAACGGATTCGCACCTTTTCACAGAGCACGCAGGACGATCTTCTCTATGCATTGCGTCTCTTGGCTGCTCTACGCAACAGCGTTACAGTTATTCATGCTGCACGCGGATGTGTTGCTGCCGGCATTTTCCATCAGGTAACAAAAGGAAACGGTCGTTGGATTGTTACCAATCTGGATGACAGAGATACCATTATGGGAGCTGACCTTAAACTGCGCAAAGCCGTTAAGGATGTTTATCTGCGTTATAAACCTGAAGTTATATTTATTGTTTCGAGCCCCATAGTCGCGATCAATAATGATGACATTCAGTCGGTAGTAGAGGAACTGCACGAAGAGTTGGAGTTGGACATTGTTCCGATCTATGTGACTGGTTTTGCATCGCACCATGCCGTGACCGGTTATGATACAACGCTGCATGCTCTGCTGAAGTATCTGGCTGGAAAACGCGGTGCGAATAATAAAAACAACAGCGTTAATCTTCTCTCAGTCGCCGAACATCCTGATGATCGTCGAGAGGCTGAACGGATACTCACAGTGCTTGGGCTTGAGCTGAATATTCTGCCCGATGAAGCTTCGCCTGGCATATTTCGGCATGCCGCAGCGGCAAGGTATACTCTCTCTCTTGATCAGGACACAGGTAATTATCTTGGCATCACTCTCCGTGATGAGTATGGTGTCCCTTATGCTGAGGCATCACGCCCGATAGGTATTGGCGCTACAGGACGTTGGCTGGCTGTGGCCGGGAAGGCTTTGGGACTTGATGAGGTAGTAGTTAAGCTTTTCCATGAACAAGAATCTGAACGGGTGCAAAAAGCCCTTGGAGATTTTAATCTTAATGGAGTTCGGGTTTATCTCGGACTTTCTTCTGCCACCTCATTCAGCGTATTGGGTCTTGTAGAAGAGCTGGGAGGTGAGGTTATCGGAATAACCGTAAGTCGCCTCGACCAACTCCACAAGGAACGGTTGGATGATCTCTCTTTGACCTATCCCACCCTGCAGATCCATGTCGCTGATGGTCAGCCATTTGAAGAGGCAAACATTATCAAACGACTCAGCCCGGATCTCTATCTTGGCGATTCTGCGCATCTCGGACAGATCGGAAGACTTGGCATACCGGTAGTCTCCCTTGAAGAAACTCCTGTTCTCGGCTACAACGGTGTGCTCGCACTTGCTCGACGTTTTTCAGCTGCACTGCACAACCGCACATTTGGTGCAGCACTTGCACGAACACCGCTTCCCTATAAGGAATCATGGTTTCGGCGCAGTCCCAATTGGCATATAAAAAAGGAAGTTAAATAGTATGGCTCATCATATAGAAGGATCGCGCAACTCCTGCGCACTGCATGGAGCGCTTCAGGTCATTGAAGCTATCGAAGGGGTTGTTCCTGTTATACACAGTACGGCAGGTTGTGGAGTACAGCATTATTTTGGAGTGAATCGTCTCAATGCAGGTGCCGACAGATTCGGAGGCCCCCCGGTTTCAAACAGCAACATCAGCGAAAAGCATGTGGTTTTCGGCGGCAGTTCTCGTTTACGTGAACAGCTTAAAAACACGGTTAAGATTGTCGAGGGTGATCTCTATTTCATTGTGACCGGTTGCTCCACCGAGATGGTTGGCGATGATATCCCGGCAATGACAAAAGAGGGGCGTGACCAGGATTTCCAGGTTATCTACGCAAATACTCCGGGTTTTCGCGGCGATGTTCATCAGGGGTATCAGTTGGCTGTCAAAGCTCTGATCGAACAATTGCCCTCCCTGGGTAAGGGCGAACAATCTCCGATCGAAGGACTGGTCAATATATGGGGAATTGTTCCACATCAAGACCCATTCTGGGCAGGAAATCTTGAAGAGATTGGACGCTTGCTTGAGGGAATCGGTCTGAAACCTAACCTGCTTTTCGGGTATGGTCAGGGTCTTTCTGCCTGGAATCGGGTTCCAAAAGCCGCCCTTAATGTTGTTGTTTCTGTCTGGGGTGATGCACCTGCCTTGTTGCTTGAAGAACGCTATGGAACACCGGTGCTTAAGCTTGAAGGCCTGCCGGTAGGAAGTGCTGCAGGACGTTTCCTGCAAACGGTCGGTGAGCGTCTTAACCTTGATGTTACGCGTACAGAAAACTTTATAAACGGCGAAGAAAAACGCTTGAATACCCTTCTGGCCTCTCTTGCCGACACCTATTACCGGGCAGGTTTCCAGCGTGAATTTGATCTCATTGGCGAGAGTGCACAGGTTGTCGGGATAAGTGATTTTCTGGCAGGAACCCTTGGATTGATTCCGCGGACGTTGATCATAACCGATAATCCACCTGAGTATACGAGAGAAGCTTTGTTAACCAGACTTAGCGGTTTGGTGGAAGGCAACGGCACAGAAGTTTTTTTCAGCGAAGATCTTGCTGAAATAACTGATCTGGTGCGTTCCTCTGCTGTTGGGCTGGTATTGGGAAGTGCTCTTGAAAAGCCGGCAGCAGTTGAGTTGGGAATCCCGTTTTTACAGATTTCTTTCCCTTTATCGGAGCAGATTGTGTTGAGTCGTGGCTATGCGGGTTATAGAGGTGCCGCAACACTGCTCGAAGATTTTGGAAGTGCGATACTGTCAAAAGGATATAACAGCCATGTTTCTCAGGAATCTCCTCTTCATACAGCATCTGAATCGGCATTATATGGCTCTTGATAACGTTTAAAAATAACAGAAGTGAAACAACAGGACATTATTTCATACTCAATAATTTCTAATTCCCGGAGGATATAAACATGAGCAATCTTAAAGAAACCTTGTACAAAGAGCTTGAGCTGAAAATTATAACCGGTGTTGATGGTATCAGCTTTGATCCCCATATTTTCAAACATCTCAATCTTGGTGGCCGATTTCAGGAGGAAGTTCACTGTCTGTTTGAGGGTGATCATGAAACTCATGCAGGAATCCAGTTTCCTGCCGGTTTTTACTCTCCCCATGGATTAACCTATGTCCTTAAGTGGGATCGCAGGTCCCCCTATTCGTTCATCTATGAAAGTGGCACATACTATCTTGCTCATCAGGGAAAAGTAATATTCCCAATTGAATTCATTGAACGCCCTGCTTATTACGGACAAAAAACTTCTGATGGCACAAGTATGTCCAATCTGGCGCTCTATACCCAGGATGGAGCACTGCTGGTAGCATACAGTAATGAGTGCGCGCTTAAAGACCAGGATCACGACTGCAAATTCTGTAATATCAATGCAACCAAAGATACCTATGGAGAAATTGAAGGTATAGGGTGGAAATATCCCAGGCAGATTGGGGAAACAGTTGCTGAAGCATACAGGGGTGGAGCACGTCACGTTACCATAACCGGTGGATTCGTGGCTGAAAGGCGTGAGGTAGAATATTATCTGGATGTTGCCGACTCAATAAAGGAACACACTGGACTTGATGATTTTAATGGTACAGCAGTTATTGGCGCTCCTCATGATCTTGGCATCATTGATAAGTACAAGGAGGCGGGTTATCGAACCATTGCAAGCAACATTGAAATCTGGGACAAAAATATTTTCAAGGCCATCTGCCCAGGCAAGGAGTTGCAGTGCGGTGGTTGGGAGCATTGGGTGAAGGCATTGGAGTACGAAGTTGAGGTGTTTGGCAAAGGAAAGGTTCGCTCTAACATAGTTGCAGGTATTGAGCCAAAAGATTCAACACTTGAAGGAATTGAATATCTCGCCTCAAAGGGTGTCATCTGTTTTGCAACAAGCTGGAATCCTAACCCAGGCTCCGCTTTGGAGGGACATCGTTCACCTGAACCAGCCTGGCATTTTGATCTATACAAAAAAGTAGCGGCCATCCATAGGAAGTACGGTTTTACCTATGAAGAACTCTACGACTGTAATGCAGCACCGATAACGGTGATCCATGATATTTACAGAATAGAGGATCAAACACTGCCGGTTTTCAAGGGGCAGGTAGCATGAGCAGCAATATCGACGTGAGAGAACAGGGCAACAAGGTATTTCTTATTACCGGAGCATCAACTGGAATCGGCGAAGCTACCGCAAGGCGGGCTGTAGAAGCAGGCTTCAGAGTTGTGCTCGCAGCCCGATCAACAGAAAAACTTGAAAGACTGCAGGCAGAACTTGGTAACCAGAGCGCGCTTGCCGTCACGTGTGATGTTTCAAGTTGGCAGTCGCAGCAGAATTTAGTCCAGCAGACCATTAATCACTTTGGTAGAATTGACGTTGTTTTTGCCAATGCAGGCTTTTCATCTGGCCCGACGTTTTATGGGGGCGAAGAAAAACCAGATGAATGGAAGGAAATGGTATTGGTAAATGTCTATGGTGCAGCGGCAACTGCACGGTTGACTCTGCCGGAACTTGTTAAAAACAAAGGGCATCTTTTGATCACCGGTTCCGTTGCTGGCCGTGTAACATCGACACAAAACTTTTATTCAGCTACCAAGTGGGCTGTCACTGGGATGACTCAGGCTATTCGCAATGAGTTGTCGGGAACCGGTATTCGCGTAACATTGCTTAATCCGGGTATTGTTGATACACCTTTTTGGGACAATCTTCAGAAGCCTGAGCTGCCAAAAGCATTAGAGCCCGACGATGTTGCCAGGGCAGTAATCTATGCAGTGAGCCAGCCACAGCATGTTGACGTCAACGAAATCCTTATCCGCCCGATTGGTCAGCCTCAATAAAATGAACACATGATTATGACAAAAGTACTTGGAGTCTGTTCTGCAGTGACGGAATCTCTTCTTTTAAAAGCGGTCAACTGTTGTTGTCATCGTCAGGTGATTTCTTGTACCGGATTTATCGGCTTATCGACATAATCATTTCACACATTACATGTCACACAAGAGCCGATTCTTACTGTCATAAGATCGGCTTTTTGCTTTTTCTATTTGAAAAGAATCCAATTAAACAGATTACAGGAGAACCGAATATGTCCGTAGCATTAAAAAGGACTTTTGAGGATGAGTTGACCCTCAACGAAGTTGTTGCTCTATATCCTGATATTCCTCGCTTGGTTATTATCAAAACCGATGTGCAGCGTCGTGGGATTCATTATACAGAAAGAGCCTTAAGTGTTGTTGAACCCGACATACACCTTGTCAATGATCCTAAAATCAGCGAACTCTTCGGTTCTCGCGATGGAGTTAAAAAGCCTCTTCCCGCATCGCTTCTGTTGAGAGATGGAACCTCAATTCTTGTTAGTTCAACTCCTCTGGAAGAGAACCCCTATCTGGTTGATCTTGTGGATGGTCGCTTGGCATTGGTCGATGATGGTGAATTCATTGAGTATGTGGAATTCTGGCGAAAACCGCGCTTCTACGACCTCAAGACCTCCTCCGGTATTCCCATGAGGCAGATTTTCAGTGCCCGGCCACAGCGACTAAGTATCGTCCAGTCGAGTTATTGCCATTTTTGGACCAATCACAAAGGCTGCCGGTTCTGCGATATAAATAACAACAATAAAAAACGCAATGAAGATGAAAAGACTCAACCCCGCATAAAGCCACAAGATATTTCTGAGACAATTCGGGAAGCATTAAAGGAACCCGGTCGGTTTACTGGTATCTGTCTCACCGGCGGTTCTGTGCTTGCTGGCAATGGACTTTTCGATAAAGAAGTTGATTTATACATAGAAACACTTCAGGCAATTGGTGAAAACTTCGCAACAAAAAAATTTCCAAGTCAACTTATTTCTTCTGCATTTAATCAAAAGCAGTTAGAGCGCCTTTATAAAGAGACTGGTCTTATGAGTTACACCAGTGACCTTGAAGTGCTTAATGAAGAGAAATTCAACTGGATTTGCCCTGGAAAGGCAGACAATGTTGGCTACCAGGAGTGGAAACAACGGTTGATTCAATCAGTTGATATTTTTGGCAAAGGGCATGTTGCAACTGGCATTGTCGGAGGTGTTGAACTTGCAAAACCGTATGGATTTATATCTGAAGACGAAGCACTTCGCTCGACGCTTGATGAAGCCGAGTCTCTCGCTGAAAAAGGAGTGACTACCATTTTTGTTGTTTGGACGCCACGTCCAGGTTCTGATTTTCATGACCAGCACAATGCTTCGCTTGATTATTACGTGCGGTTGGCCAGTGGACTGCACCAATTAAGGGTCAAGTATGGATTGACTGTTGATTTTGATGACTATAGACGTTGCGGCAATCATCCTGATTCTGATTTGGCGAGACTTATTTGATCGGCTTACAGCGATCTTATTCTAATAAATAGCAGTACTTGAGAATAATCTAATTATAGGAGATCTATCATGGCGATCCAATTGTCATCAGAGCTGAAGGTGCTTCTTAATGACAGAAAAGTATATAAAGCATTAGCGACTGTAGATGAAGCCGGTATTCCTGATGTGGTTTTGAAACACAGTATATTTACGGCAGAAGACGGTAGAATTCATTATCTGGAACTTCTCGAATCATCAAGAACCAATCATAATCTTGTCAGGGCAATATGGTTTGATGGCACGGTATCAATAGCCGTTACCGGACCCGATAAGCAGCGATTTCAGATCAAGGGGCGTCCTGTTGAAGTACACATTACCGGCCCGCTGTTCGAAAAGCACTATGTCGAGGTTCGCCAATCCCTGGGTGATGTCGAACTATCCGGCGTCTGGGTTATAGAACCGCTTGAAGTGATTGATGAGAATATAAGTTTTCGGAGGAAAGAAGAAGATCTTAACCGGCCATACTTCCGTCATCTTGACCGCTTGGCGAAAACCCCTCAAAAGTAAATGCAAAAGGTAGAAACCCTGAACATTAATCAGAGATATCCCATGATCGAATTATTACGAAAACGTCGAAGCATACGCAAATATACCAACGAAAAAATAGATGTTGAATCCCGGAATATACTCATCGAGGCAGCACTTAGAGCGCCATCGGCTCGCGGTATAAATCCTTGGGAATTTATTCTTGTTGATGATCAGGAACTGATCTTGCAGCTCTCACAGGCGAAACAGTTTGGTTCAGCATTTCTGATAAACGCTCCTTTTGCAATTGTTGTTTGTGGCGATAGCAGCAAAGCAGATTTTTGGATAGAAGACTGTTCTATCACAGCCACCATCATTCAGCTTACAGCATCCTCATTGGGTCTCGGCAGTTGCTGGATTCAAATTCGAAATCGTCAGCATGATGATAATAAAACCGCTGAAGCCTATGTCCAGGAGCTGCTTGGACTTCCTGAACACATTAAAGTCTCATCAATACTTGCTATCGGTTATCCGGATGAGACTAAACCAACAGTATCGGCGGAAAATCTTCAGTACGAGAAAATAAAAGATAATCGATGGGTTTGAGTAGTACTGCGAATGAATGGACAATCCCGATTCAGGGAAGCAGTGATGCCATAAAGAAATCGGGGTTGAAAAAAATCAAATGGGAGAGATACATGAAAATAAATGAAATCCTGGCCGATGAAAAGGTTTCCGATTTACGCCCAACGACGGTAATCGGTATCGATATCGGCTCACGTCAAGCCAAAGCGATATTGGTTCATGGCGATGAAATACATACAACAATTACAGCAAGCGGAGTCGATTCTCAGGAAACCGCCGAGCGACTGATCAAGAAAATTGGCAGGCAAACCGGAATCCTGCACAAGGATATTGCCTATGTAGTAGGTACAGGGTATGGTCGGATTGCTCTTGATTTTGAGGCCTTCCCTTCAGACGTGGTTACAGAAATCTCCTGCCATGCGATGGGCGCTCATTTTCTTAATGCAGGCACGAGAACTATTATTGATATAGGTGGGCAGGATTCTAAGGCTATCAAAGTCGATCCTGACAACGGCCGTGTCGTTGAATTTGTAATGAACGACAAGTGTGCAGCCGGTACAGGGCGATTCCTTGAAAAGGTTGCAGAGTTACTTGATTACAAGCTCGAAGAACTGGGCGAAAAAGCATTGCTCGCAGAGAAAACTCTCGAAGTAAGCAGTCAATGTGTTGTATTTGCCGAGTCCGAAATCATTTCGCTCAAAGTGAAGGGCGAACGACGCGAAGATATTGCAGCTGCGATTCATTTTGCTTCCGCCCGCCGTGTACGGAATCTTGTCAACCGTCTGGGACTTGAACCCGAGCTTGTTTTCTCCGGTGGAGTTTCCAACAATCAGGGGATGAAGCGTGCTCTGGAAGAATTGATCGGCCATCCTTTCAAGACTACCAAACTTGACATGGTTTACGCTGGTGCGCTAGGCGCAGCAGTGTTTGCCCAGCGTTATTACGAAGGCGTGCGTGCCTCAACCGAAAAGGAGGTCGCATGAAACTCTCCGAAGTCATTGATTCAAGACTGGTCAGTAAAATCAGCAAAAACAGTGTGCTGGGTGTAGACATCGGCTCGCGCGGAGCCAAGGCAGTTCTGTTGCATGGTGACGAACTCTTTGTCGCCCAGGTTCCGACCGGCATCAACATGCAGGTGACAGCTGATGAATTGCTCGACGAACTTGTTGAGGTTGCCGGTATTGCTCGTGAACAAATTCGTTTCATCGTTGGTACAGGGTATGGTCGGATTGCGCTCGAGTTTGTGCAGATTCCAAGAGAAATTGTTACCGAAATTTCCTGCCATGCCATGGGAGCGCATTTCTTGAATGCCGACACCCGAACAATCATCGATATCGGTGGGCAGGATTCAAAAGCAATCCAGGTTGATCCGAAAACCGGCAAGGTCACCAAGTTCATCATGAACGACAAGTGCGCTGCAGGTACAGGGCGCTTTCTTGAAAAAGCAGCGAGCCTGCTTGAATACACGATTGCCGAACTTGGTCCAGCATCACTTCGGGCCGAGTCACAACCTCAGATCAGCAGCCAGTGTGTAGTCTTTGCTGAATCTGAAATTATATCCCACCGTGTACGAGGTGAAACCCGTGAAGCAATTGCTGCAGGTCTGCACTATGCTTCGGCGAGGCGCGTGAAAAATCTGGTCAGCAAGATTCCCCTTGAAGGCGATCTTGTCTTTACCGGTGGTGTTTCAAATAACGTCGGCATGAAAAAAGCTCTCGAAGACCTGATAGGTTTGCCGATCAAAGCCTTCAAGCTCGATCCGGTCTATGCCGGTGCACTTGGCGCAGCCGTCTATGCTCAGCGTTTCTATGCTGAGCAGCGTCATGTTGTCGATGCAAATGTCGCGACTCTCAAGGCTGATATTCACGAAATTATCGAGCGTACAAAGCAAGCTGAAAACGCATTCATCGAACGCTCCGATGTTAAGAAAGTCGGATATCTCTGCACATACACTCCTATTGAGCTGATTGCAGCTTCAGGAGCAGCGCATACGCGCCTCTTGAAATGCGGAGAACCGGAAGTCGTCTCTCGAGGGGAGCTGATTACCAAAAGCGTATTCTGCGATTTTACCAAAAGTCTCTTGGGGCACTTTGCCGAAAAAGACCCGCTCTATACAGGCCTCGACCAGGTTGTGACCTTCTACACCTGCGACTCTATGAAAGCAACTGCAGAGGCTATCGATAACTTTTTTCAGCCTTCTATAGGCTATGTTGTTCCGCGTGATGGCGGCCGCGATGCTGGACGTAAATTCTTCCGTCAGGAAATCCTCAATTTCCGCAAGGATCTTGCCAGGCTCACCGGTAAACAGGTCAGTGACGACGAGTTATCCGAGCAGATTCAGCTCTACAACAAGATTCGTCGTTTGATGCGCGATATCTCTGCACTGCGCAAGCGCGACAATCCGCCGCTGACTGGACGCGATTTCCTCGAAATAACCAGGGCCTTTTACTATCTGCAGCCGGAAGAGCAGTTCGTACTGCTCGAAGATGTCTACCTGAAGCTTGCGAGTACACCCCAAACAGGACCTGCACCACTGCGTCTCATGATGTCAGGTGGTATTGTGGCTGAGGGAGACCGGCGTATTCTGGATCTGATTGAAGACAATATCGGTGCGCGAATTGTTGTTGAAGATCACTGCTCCGGCCTCCGCCCCTTCTACCACGACACTGATGAAAAAATTGATCCATGGCAGGCACTTGCAAATGCCTATCTCGATCAGGCTCCTTGCGCTCGACAGACTCCACTCGACAAACTGCTCGATTTCTCAGTTGACTTGGCTACGGAATATCGCGTTCATGGGGTGATCTACACCTATCTCAAGTTTTGTCCATGCTTTGGTATGACCAAAAATAGATTTATCCGCCGCTTCCAGGATTTGGATATTCCTGTGCTGGAGTTGGCTACAGATTATTCCCAGGGCGATATAGGCCAAATTACGACAAGGCTTGAAGCGTTTATAGAAGTTTTGAACGAAAAAAAGGAGATTTTAAATGTTGCTGACTACCGAAATTAACCACACTGAGTTAGGTCAATCCATTTCCTCTGCACCGAAAATTGCGACTCGGCAGGAACTTCAGAACCAGCTTGAGTATATCAATGCAAGCAAAGAGGAGCATAGCTACTCACCGGCTGTTGGCAAACTCTATGATTTGGCACTCAGCTATGTCGAAGATGCCGAAAAGCATGCCATAAACGGCGGGCGTTCAGCATGGGTAATGGGAATATGGGATTCGCCGCTGATGTATGCTCTGGATATCGTGCCGATCTCTTTGACTGAACTTGGTCGGCTTGGTTCGAACGATGCCATGATGATAGCCGAGGACTATTTTCAATTGCCCAAAGAAACCTGCTCAATGGTTGCATCGGTGCTGGGAGAATGGTATCTGCGCCGTAATCACCCTGTCAAGGAGATTATAGTGTTCAACAGGTCTTGCGAACCACTTAATCTTGGTTGGGAGCTTATTGCTGACGAAGGCTTTACGGTACATCGCATTGAAACTGTCAATCGACCACGCAACAATGATCCGGAACGACTTGCGGAGCATGTTCGTTTTCTGGCCGAAGAGTTTGAAGATCTTGCTATCCGGCTTACCGGCAAACCAGTAGATCAGGCACGTGTAGCCTACGAAATCGATCGCATAAACCGTATTCTTGCAAAGGTAAGGCAAATCCTCGATCTGCGAAAAAATAACCCCCTTTATATCAGGAGTTTAGCGACCATGTTCCTGTTGATGGGCAGTGGCCACTATTTTGGAAAACCCGATGAATATGAGGCAGTCGTCGATCTGCTGCTAAGCGAACTGACGGTAGCTGATTATATCCAGTCACCTCGTGGAAAGGTTATTCCGCTAGCATGGGTTGGTGGGCGGGGTCAGGAATTTGGCGTCTACAAGACCGTTGATGATTGTGGTGGCGCAATCCTTGCATGGAGCACACCTAACGTATGGAGGCATGACTGGGTTAAAGCCCGTACACCCTTGGAATCAATTGCCTTGAACATGCTTGGTGGACCGGAGGGGTATGGAGGTTCGCCGGTACACCGCCTCAAACCCATTGAGAACTTGATTGAAGAATACGGTGCGAAGGGAATCCTCTTTTACTCCTACGTCGGATGCTCTTTTGCCGGAGTTCATCAGGAGATCCAGCGAGACCATTTTCACAAACTTGGGATACCTTCAATCAGTCTGGAAGGGAGTTTTCAGGTTGGGCCGCCATCAGGGCAGTTGCTGACCAGAGTTCGCGCCTTCGTTGAAATGCTTTCATAAACGGGGATGGGCAGTAGAAATCTGATGATGCGAGTTGCTCTATATGAATTCTATAAAATAATCCTATGAAAAAATCAATTGGAGCAAAGACTCTGCTCTTTCCGGCACCGGTTCTGATGGTTGGCTCCTACGACTCCTTTGGCAAGCCTAATGTTATGAATGCTGCATGGGGAGGCATCTGCTCTTCACAACCTCCATGCGTCACAGTATCACTGCGAAAGGCCAGGTACTCCTATGCCAGTATCATTGCACGCCAGGCTTTTACGGTTGGAATAGCTAACGAAAAGATCATTGAGGCAGCAGATTATGTTGGGATTGTGTCGGGTCGTGATGTGGATAAGTTCTCTCGCAGCGGACTGACCCATGTCAAAAGTGAACTGGTCGATGCTCCTTATGCTGCTGAGTTTCCAGTTGTTCTCGAGTGCCGTCTGCTCCAGGTCAATGAGATTGGGGTACACACTCAGTTCATTGGTGAAATTATAGATGTTAAAGCCGATGCTGATGTGCTTACAGAAGATGGTCACCTCGATATTATGAAAATCAAACCACTTGTGTATGATACCTCTCAAAAGGGCTATCATAGCGTGGGTGCGCTTCTTGGAAAAGCGTTTTCAATTGGCGCGGGCCTTAATAAAGCGGGCAAGTAAATTTTATTAAGTAATAACTCATTTATGGTATGCAATATGCCGTTTAAACGGGATTTACAAATCACTCCTGATTGCCCATCTTAAGAGATATAAATCATAGTAATTCTGTTCTTGTACAATGCAATGATTGTATACAATATCGAGTTAATCACGTTTGAATAATTCATTATAAAATTATAAAAAAAGAATTATGTCAAAGATCAATTGTTGTTGTCGTTCTGAATATGACGATAAGAAAGGTTTTATCCCGATATAGAGCTTGAAGTATTATACAAGCTAATGGGAAGCCGATTCTTGCACGTAGAGAGTTGGCTTTTTCTTTTTACAGGATATTTGAATCATATCATTAATAAAAAAAAGATAATAGTATGCTGGTAAAATCACATCTCATTATTCGATGTTACGCCGATCAGAATTACAAAAAAAAGGTGCTATGAAGCCAGTATTTGCTAAAAGCGGCGCTTTTGTATAAGAATGCCGAAATCAGACTCACAATTACAAAAGATATAATGATAAATAGAATAAGTAAAATAAAGTTTACGCTGCTTCTTATTGGAGGTATTCTGATAAGTAATGCCGATCTGCAGGCCGCCAAAAAGCAAATTTCTGAGCCACCGGTAAAGACAGAAGAAACGGAAAGTGTCGTAAAGGAAAATGCCGGCGTGGCTGTGGTCGATGAAGATGAACAGCCTGCATCGAAGAAGGACCTTCAGGGACTAACTTCAGATGTGGCAGTTCTCCGTGACCAGTTGACCCGTCAGCTTGATAGAAATATTGCAAATACCACACGATCACTTACGCTCGGAGGGACTATACAGACTCGCTATTCAGCAGTTACGTCAACCAATCAGCCGACATCTCCAAATGGGTTTTCGCTAAATCAAGCGGTTCTTTCTTTCAGTGGGGCTCTGAAAAAAGACTATGAAGAGGGCAAGAGCTTAACCTATGTATTTACGCTGCTTGGTTCCGCAGCGAACTATAATATACAGCCGCTTGATGCTTATCTGCAGTACTCTATTTTACCGTCCCTTGATATTGAAAAGCCATACTTATACTTCCTGTTTGGTCAACAGCTTAAACCGTTCGGACTCGAAGCCCAGACAACTGAAGATCAAAGACCAACAGCAGGTCTTGCAACATTTACCTCTGCTTTGGGATTATCGGCTAGAGATGTTGGTATTCAGTTGAAAGGAGATCTGTTGCCAGTTGTTGATCTGGCATACACCTATCGAGTTCCATTGATTCAGTATAATCTTGCACTGTTTAATGGAGGAGGCTACAATGTGGCTGATACCAATAGAAGTAAGGATATTCTCGCCAGGGTTGTTCTCAATGCACCGGTAGACTATAACTCCGATTTCCGGGGCTTGTCAATTGGTAGCTCTTACTACACCGGTCACCAGGACCTTGCTTTGAATACCACAGGTGCTCTCATTTCAGGCGGTAGCGGCAAAGGCTCAGAAATTCGTTATGGGCAGGATATCGCCTATGTAGCCTCTCCAGTTGGGTTTACTGCAGAATATGCTGTTGGTGAAGATGAACGTGCTCTTTCTGGAACATCGCTTGCTAATGCAGTGAAGTCCACAATTCAGAGCAGGGGATATACAGTAACATTTTTTTATCAGTGGGGTGAGCAATTCCTGAAACAGGTCCGCAATCAGTCCCGACTTGATGATTGGTGGCCTACGACCTATCAGCCCTTTATTCGCTTTGATCACTGGGACCCTGATACATCGGTTGCAAACAATGAATCTACAGTACTCACCTATGGATTTAACTTCTTCTTTGCGCAAACTACAAAGCTGCAGTTGAATTATACCGTGACTGATAATAAACTCATCAATAAAAAAGAGAACCAGTTTATTGCGCAATTCCAGTATGCATTTTAATAGAATTTAATAATTGAAAGGAGATAATAACATGAAAAATTGGATAAAGGCTTTACCACTTGTTGCAATGCTTGTTATGGGAGTCACTGCACAGGCGGCAGAAAAGCCAAAAGTGATCAGGTTTGCCTTTCCAGGCAGTACTATTGTTTTGGGTAAGCCATCAGCATTAATCAATAACTTAATTGTCGATCAGCAGTTATTGGAAAAAGAGTTTTCTAAAGATGGTATAAAGATAGAAGTAAGCAACTTTGTAACGGCAGGGCCAGGAGTTAATGAAGCCTTAGCCGCAGGACTTGCCGACTTTGCTAATTATGGTGATTTTCCAATAGTAACAGGCAAAGCTGGTGGATTGAAAACAAAATTTATTCTATCTACCGATTTAGGGGCGAATACCTATATCATTGGTCGTACAGATTTACATATCAAGAGTGTGAAAGAGCTTAAGGGAAGATCCTTTGGTATTTTTAAAGGAACAAATCTTCAGCCACCCTTTATTAAGTTGCTTCAGGCTAATGGGTTGACGGAAAAAGACGTTAGAACGGTAAATTTGAATACGACAGATGCCCAAGCGGCCCTTATTGCAAAGAGTATTGATGCAATAGGAATTGGTGCTGATCGGCCCGTTGTAGATCTCGGTGTTGGAGAGGTAATCGGTGATACAAACCAACTGCCGCTATCAACTCGTGCGACTACCGGTCTTGTGGTTCAGGAAGACTTTGCAAAGAGGTATCCTGATATTGTAAAGAGGGTTGTAAAGGTCTATCTCCAGGCTAACCGCTTCGCTTCTGATGAGAAGAATAGAGAAGCGTTGCTCAAGATACTTGTAAACACCGGCGCTAAATATAAATATCTTAAATCCGAATATGCATTGCTTCCTTTGAAAGTTAGACACAATCCACTGCTCACACAAGGGAATACTGTTCATTACAAGGATTTAGTTGATTTTTCTGAACGCAATAAATTGATCAGAAAGAAATATGATGTTGATCAATGGATTGACAAAAGTTACGAACAGGCAGCTTTGAAAGAACTTGGTCTGGAAAATTATTGGGCCAAATAAAATGTAATCCAGGTATTAGACTATCGGAGCTGAAAAAGAGGTTAAGATCTTTTCGATATAAGCCTCTTTTCAGCGGTAGTTGGTATCGCACGAATCAGCATAATTCTCTCAGTATTCGCGATAGCAACAATAATCAGGAACTGAAAATCGCGTTATTTCAAGGTATAAAGTTATGAGCTTAAATTTTTTACAACGATTCAAGGTCAAAGATAAACTTCTGGGATTGATAGTGCCTCTTTTTGTTCTTGCACTATGGCAGGGAGCCGTATCGCAGCACCTCTTTTCAGAACTTCTTTTAGTGCCCCCATTAACCTTGTTGGATACCTTAATAGAACTTTTCCGAACCGGCGATCTCATTTCTAATATCCAGGTGAGTCTGACTAGGGTTTTTTTAGGATTTCTTCTCGGTGCATCAGCCGGATTTATACTTGGAGCTGGTATGGGGCTGTCACCAATTATAAACAGAGCTTTAGGACCATTGGTGAAGGTACTCCAGCAGGTACCTGAGTTGGCATGGATGCCTATGATAATACTGCTCTTTGGTATAGATGAGTTTGCGAGAATATTTTTCATTGCCATAGGAGCATTTTACCCCATGATTTTTAATACCTATCAAGGGGTGAGCGGTGTTCCGGAAAAATATCATGAGCTT
>CAIXLG010000188.1 GCA_903920215.1 uncultured Chlorobiaceae bacterium | reverse complement strand
TCTTGAGGCGTAAAGATATTATAGAGTTGTCTTCAAAATACCCCGCTGCTTGCGGCGGGGTTCTTTATTTTGTGATAGTTGTTTTCTAACAACTACTAATCCAATAACAAAACAACACCTTACATGAAAAGATACACGCATAAGAGGTGCTCATGGATAGTTATCCTCCTCATGTTGTTGATAGCATCTACCGCACAGACCGTATCGGCGGCAACAACAGCGTGCCCTGCGCAATATCTGAACGGAGTTGCTCCGGATATTCAAAAAGCCTCCCTTAAAGCAAAGGCCCGTGAATTATGTTACGACAACTTTGCTGTCATGCACTCCGGGATCTCCCGTACTCCCATCTGGTCTGCTGAACATCTTACCAGAGAAAGTATTGAGAATGCCAGGGAATTGAAAGGACGGGAAGCCTTTCATCATGAAGATAACCTGCCTGCCGATGAACGGGCTGAATTGACGGATTATGTACGATCTGGATTTGACCGCGGGCACATGGCACCAAGCGCCGACATGCCAAACAGAAGCGCACGGCAGCAATGCTTCACTCTGGCCAACATGATACCCCAGAATCACAAGCTGAACACGATTCTATGGGTCCGAGCCGGAATTCAGGAAATTGAGAAGGCAACATTCGGCTTACCCATGCCAAGCCGTTCCAGTGCCGCACGGTACACACCTGTCCACGTTCTATAATCAGCTTTGCCAAACTTTATCTGAATACAAAGAAGGGTTAGTGCGAAAAAAAAGCGATAAAGCCGAAGGAGAGAAAAAGAACGGTGGCAAGCACGATGGTGAAGTCACTGATTTTGCGCATAAACGACTCTTTGTTTTCATCGTACATACTGGCGATGACTATCACGGCGGCATTATTTATCAGAAGGAAATAGGTGGAGGCCGGAAGAATATTCGTGAAGGTACAATAAAAGAGGAGCAGTCCGGAGATAAGGCTTATGGTGATGAGAAACTGTTTTGTATGCAGAAAGGAAAATGTGTTGGCAATTGTTTTGATGTCGCTTAACAGGTCGCCCCGGCGGTCGCGCATGTCCCACATTACTTCGATAAAAAAAGCGCAGATAAACATATATCCCCAGCAAATCCAGGCCTTGAGTGAAAGTGACTGACCTCCGTAAATAAGGGGAAGAAAGACAAGTGCGGTTGCCCAATCAAGGGGAGGGGTGAGGTTTTTTACGATGTACATGTCCTTCAGGCGGCGGGCGCCGTTCAACCTCCTGGAGAGAGATGCCGGGAAGCATTTGTGGTTATACAGAAAACCGATCACAATGATAAGTGCTGTTGTCCAGAATGCAGATTGGCCAAATTGAGAAGCGATTATGAGTGAGATGAAGGAAACCAGGTAGAAGGTTACGTAGGTGATAATATCCTGATTCTTAACGGCACTTTTCAGACCTTCGGGGTCATTGGTTGAATCTTCGATATTGTCGGTGAGCCGGTTGTCCTGATATATTGAAAAGGTCAGCAGGAAGACGGTCAGGATTGCCCATCCATTGACAGGTATATTGAAATACACAGACCAACTCGCAGCGCCAAGCGCAGACAGGATCGAGAGATGAAGTTTATTTCTGAAGAAATAATTCGGCACGGTATGTTCCTTTTTACGATTACCTGATTTTCTGGAGGTAAGTGCCAGCAGTACGTTTCTGATTTCAACAGATTTTCCGGATTATTCCGTTCCTTTCAGCATTTCAGGTTGTAACAGGAAGAGCCTCTTCCTTCGAACAATAGGGCTATTTGTCGGGGCAGCAGTCGCTGTCGATGAAGAGGCTGTAGAACTCTTTTGGGCTTTTGGCAGGGTGGTCACTTCCATTAATGGCGGCTTCGATGGTGGGCGCTGTGAGTGTTCGAAAGATTTCATCCATTTTTTCGGGGGAGTAGGGCATGTTGTTGTCGAGCCACCAGGTCATGAGGGAGAGTAATGCACTGACGAGATAGTGGGTTGTTATTTCTATGGGGACGGGTGGAGCTTTTCTCTTTTTCATGATCTCAGTATTGGGGCCGATCAGCATGTTATAGAGATAGCGGTGGAGGTATTTAAGGATCATTTCGCCGCTTTGCCTGCCGGCTATTGCTTTGTAGAGTTTGTGATGCTGCCCTGTGTGGCGGAAGAGTTCGAGAACGAAATATACTTCGGGGTCCTTGCCAGTACGCCGTGATGCAAGGAGCTCCTGCTGCTGTTGTTCGAAGAGGGTGCGCAGAAGCTCGAAACTGGAGAGGAGCAGTTCATCTTTGTCACGGAAGTGTGCGTAGAAGGTTGATCTTCCCACATCGGCACGATCAAGAATGTCCTGGACAGTGATGGCCTCGTACCCTTTTTCTACTATTAGAGCCATAAGCGCCTCGTGCATCAGCCTTCGAGTGCGACTGATCCGCCGATCTTCCTTTTTTTCTTTCATGAACACCTCTTTTTTCCATGACAAAACCGCCTGTTTTGTTCGGTAGTGAACAATTTGCGCAACATTGGTTGTTGACTGATGTGTTAAATATATCTATTCTTTTATCGAACACAATGTTCATTAGTGAATAAAGTATTCTTTAACTGTAGATATGGAGGAACATTACAATGGAAGAGAAGAGTATCAGGGAGGCGGTTAAAGGGCGGTATGCCTCGACAGTAAAGCAAAGCAGCTCGTGCGGATGCTTTCAAAAGGCAAGCTATCTGAATCCTGAATTTATCGAGTCAGCAGGGAAAGTGGCGGGGTATTCCGAGAGGGAGTTGAAGAGCATCCCGGAAGGGGCAAATCTTGGTTTGGGGTGTGGCAATCCTGTGGCACTTTCGGTGATCAAGGAGGGGGATGTTGTGCTTGATCTCGGGTCGGGCGCGGGATTTGACTGTTTTCTTGCTTCACCTTTTGCCGGGGAAAAGGGCTATGTTATCGGAGTGGATATGACGCCTGAGATGGTCGAACGGGCTACTGTGAATGCTCAGAATAACGGGTATCAAAACGTTGAGTTCAGGTTGGGAGAGATCGAGAATCTTCCCGTTGAGAGTTCGAGCGTTGACGCGATTATTTCAAACTGCGTCATCAATCTTTCCACCGACAAGCCAAAGGTTTTTAGGGAGGCTTTCCGCGTACTGAAACCGGGCGGGACGCTTATGGTGTCGGATATAGTTCTTCTGGAAGATCTCCCCGATTATCTTAACGGTTCGGCTGAGGCGTATCTGCGCTGTATTGCCGGAGCCATTCGCAAAGAAGAGTATCTCGATGCAATACGGGAGGCTGGATTTGAAGAGATAACGGTGGCAGGGGAGAGCCATTTTCCTGCAGAGTTGATTGCGGAGCAGCCTCTTCTTAAAGAACTTGTCGGGAAAATGAACATACCGATGAGTGAGCTGCAGCGGATTGGAAGTAATGTTGTCAGCTTGAAGGTGGCAGCTAAAAAGGGGGTAGGTTATCATTCAGCAGTTGCTTAGGGCGACCACAAGGGTCGCCCCTACGGGGAAATAATTCAGAATGGACGGGAGAATCTCTTCTGTCGATGCAAAAAAAGAACTCCAGGCAAAGAATCTTTACAATCCATGCGTAAATTATCTTTACACATATTAATGTAAAAGAGTCAGTAGTCAGCGTGTTTGTGTCGATTAGTATAAGACGCGAAAATACAATCGATTAAATGGAATAGCCTTTTCTCATATATGAAAAAAATCAGTCACTGTGCGAACATCATATGCTGCCGATTATATGAGCACCGCAGAGGCATTTTATCGGGTCTTTTGTGCGTTACCGAAAAAAGATCGAATGGACGTTGCAAGCTATATTTTCCAGGATACAGAGGTTCGAGATCACCTGGAGTTAACAGAAATTCCGAATGACCAGACACTTAAAAGTTTTGCTGAAACAAAATCTTCAATGTCTGTTTTTAAGACCGTTCAAGCATTACGCGAAGACTTGTTATCGTGATGTAAGCGATCTGCAATAAGTAACTCAGTAAGCATTTCTAAAAGAATTCAGCATTTACTTGACAGCTACCGCGGAGGGCGACCACAAGGGTAGCCCCTACGGAGAAATAATGAAATAATCTGTTTTGTGAAGCGCTTATCAGATTTGGAGAGCCACGCAATTTAAAAATAATATCAAACGGGTATGGCAAAAAATAAAATACAAGCTGATCCTCTGGTTGAGTTGCTGGAGGCGGCCAATCGAGAGATGCTGGTCACATTGATTGCTGAGCTTGCAGCGCATCGACCTGATGTGCGTCGCGAGTGCTTTGACTACCTCAATAAGCACGTCTCTCTTACCACTGAGCAGAAGAGAGATTCGGAAGGCGAGATAATCATGGCTCTCTGGAATGAGTTGTATTCGGAGCTGCAGGATTTTGATGAGCGCGGTGGCGGTGAATATGACAGAGAGAATGATCTTATGGAGCAGCTGGGAGATATCATAACGAAACTGGAGAACTCTACGGTTGCAGAAGAGGTTCGCCGGGGACTCCTTGAAGAGGTGATGCCATTTATTATCAGCAGCAATGCCGGCTTTGATGATCAGCTTTATGAACTTGCCTATGCCACTTGTCGCAGCGATGACGACTGGCGATGTCTGGCGCAGACGCTGGAAGGTATAAACCAGGATTGGCCGACCCACCAGGCGCGCGAGATCTACCAAAAACTTGGTGATCGGGCGAAATATCTGGAACTTCGGCACAAGAAACTGCATTACGGTGAAGACTACCATGAGCTGGCCAAGTTCTACTGGGATGAAGGGAGCTGCAAGGAAGCTCTTTCGGTTGCAGAAGAGGGAATGAAGAAAGGAAAGGGGGGGATGGATGGATTGCGAACATTCCTCTCTCAGCGTGCACTTGAGGGTGGTAACCGGGAGAAATATCTTGCCCTCCAATTCGAGCAGGTATCCGAGAATCTTACTCTGGAAACATACAACACCTTTAAAAAGCTATGCTCTGCTGAAGAGTGGACGGCCCTTGAACCCGAAATACTTCAGAGGCTCGAGAAATCAAGAGCAACGGAATGTATGAAGATATGGATGCAGCGTGAAGAATACGAAAAGGCATTGGCAATACTGCTCAAGGAGAGATATCCGCTGTATACAGGAGATATACTGAACGTTGCTTTCCAGCTCGAAAAGAGTTTTCCTGAACAGATTCTGGCTTTCTACCTCTCCGGTCTCGGTAATCTGAACAGCAATGCAACTCGCGATGAATACGCTACTCTGGCTGAAATTATGGTTAAAGTCCACCGTATACTGGTGGATGTTATCAAGGATGAATCCAGATGGAAAGCATTTGCAGGCAAGGTCAAGGGTGATAACCTCCGCCGACCGGCATTCCAGGATGAGTTCGGCAAGGTAATAGCTGGATGGGGGGATCTGGCTATTGTTTGACCTCTGCGTTTACAGGCATGATCAGTGAGGGGCGACGAGGCCGAAATGGTTAGAGGTCCCGCTTCTCAGTTGAGGCAGCAGCATCATGCTCATGCTTTGCAACCAGCTTCTGGCGGTATTCGACGATCTCGTTTTTGAGAGAGGCCAGCCTGGATATCTTGTTGTCAATTTGTTTGACATGATTGCCCAGGATTTCGATAAGCTTCGGCACCATGATGTCGGTCCGTTTGGCTTCTCCGTAAACCTTTTGCAGTTCCTGAAGCTGCCGGATGCTCAGGCCCAGTTCCTTGAGCTTGAGGATGAACTTGATGCGTCGAATGAAATAGGGTGTGTAGCCACGGATGGCGCCTTCAGCCCTTTCGACAGATTCAATTATGCCGACCTCCTCCCAGTAGCGAAGTGTCCTTGTGGTGATGCCAAGCTGCTTTGAAAGTTCGCTTATCGATACTATCTCCTCTTCAGCGTTTTCTGTCATCTTTCTGTCATTATTTTTCATGTTACGCTAACGATCATGCATTGTTGCGGGTTATAACGATGTTGCAATCCAATGCTAAATATAAATGATTTTTTGTTTTCTGCTTGACTTGTACGTAAACGTTATGTTATATTTGCTCATTAGTACAGTTTATTCTGATAATCGGCAGGTTGAAGCTGTTGTGAGAGTGATGCTGACGAATTCGTTATAAACCATTAGTGAGGGGCGGGATATGTCGAGAGTGGAAAAGCAGGGAGATGAAGGCGTCACTCTTCTCAGGCTACTGAGCAAGGATGAGCTTGTCAGGATCATTGTTGATGATGCCAAGAACTGGCTCGCTCACGACGGGGTATGGTTTCAGGCAATCGAAAAGAAATATGGCATTGATGTTGCTGTTGAGCTGGACATTGAAGCCTGGCGGCATTTTACCGTCATTGAGGCGAAAAGGATAATGGACAGGCTCGATATGAAGCCGGGCGGAGGAATCCCTGCTCTCGTGGAATGCCTGAAGCACCGGTTTTATGCCCGCCTTAACCTTCAGGATTGTATCGAAGTGAGTGACAGGAGGGTAGTTTTTCGCATGCTTGAGTGTCGAGTGCAGTCGGCCCGCAAACGCAAAGGGTTAGCAAATCATCCCTGCAAGTCGGTCGGCATCGTGGAGTATTCCGAATTTGCAAAGGTGATTGACTCCCGCATAAAGACAAGCTGCATAGCGTGTCCTCCTGATGAGGTACCGGAAGAGTTCTGTTGCGCATGGGAATTTTCATTACCAGAAGAAATTTAAAACGATCCTTAAGGAGTTCCTGATGACAGCAGCTATTGCTCCATACAAAACCATGAACAAGGTCCGTTTTGTGACTGCAACCAGCCTTTTCGACGGCCATGATGCGACTATAAACGTTATTCGCAGGATTTTGCTGGCCTCCGGGGCTGAGGTGATCCATCTGGGTCACAACCGTTCAGTTGAAGAGATTGTCACGGCGGCCATCCAGGAGGATGCGCAGGGGATAGCAGTGAGCTGCTACCAGGGCGGTCATATAGAATTTTTCAAGTACATCATCGACCTTCTTGACGAGAGGGGTGAGGGACATATCAAGGTCTATGGCGGTGGCGGCGGCGTGATTGTGCCAGATGAGATTGCCGAGATTGAGGCGTACGGTGTACGGAAGATTTTTTCTCCGGAGGACGGGCGCAGGTTGGGGTTGCAGGGAATGATCAACGTGCTGCTTGAAGAGTGCGATTATAGCATAGAGCGCGATACGGAAGAGCAAATTACCCGCTTGGCCCGACAGGATGTGAGGGCAGTCAATACGCTGATCTCTCTCGCAGAGCAGGATGTGCATGACCACACCTCGGGCTACGGATCGCTTCGCAAGCGTATTCAGGAGCTTGGCAGGGATGTACCGGTTGTGGGCATCACAGGCACCGGAGGAGCAGGCAAGAGCTCGCTGACCGACGAACTGGTGCGTCGCTTCACGATCGACTTTCCCGAAAAAAGCGTTGCAATTCTTGCCGTTGACCCTTCACGCCAGCGGACCGGAGGCGCCCTTCTTGGTGATCGCATCAGGATGAACGCCATCAATTCGAAGAACGTCTACATGCGCTCTCTTGCTACACGGAATTCGCAGACTGAACTATCGGCAGCCATACAGGATGCCATTGACGTCGTTCGTGCTGCAGGTTATGATCTGGTTATTGTTGAGACCAGCGGCATAGGGCAGGGAAATGCCGGCGTCGTCAACATTTGCGATGTTGCCCTCTACGTGATGACCAGTGAGTTCGGCGCTCCGACGCAGCTTGAAAAGATCGATATGCTTGATTTCGCCGACCTGGTGGCCATCAACAAGTTTGAGCGGAAGGGCGCCGAAGATGCGCTGCGCAACGTTCGCAAGCAGTATCAACGTAACCGAAATCTTATGGAGGTGGCTGCCGAGGAGCTTCCGGTCTTTGGCACTATTGCTTCCCAGTTCAACGATCCAGGCACAAACACACTGTACAGAGCGCTGATTGATACGGTCAACAGGAAGAAGGGCTCCGACTGGAACTCATCATGTGTCGTTGACGAAAGCAACAGCGACAGTCTATCGCGCTACATCATCCCTGCCGACAAGGTCCATTACCTCGGAGAGATTTTTCATACGGTAAGGAACTACCATGCAAAGGTCAAGGTGCAGTCCGGCATTGCGCGCCGCATGTTCCAGCTTGAAGGTGCAAGGGAGGTGCTGTCGAGCGAATCGACACATATGGAGATCGACAAGAAGCTTGCCGCGTTTGAGTCTGAGCTGACCCCTGAATCGAAGCGAATTCTTAATGAGTGGTCTGCGATGAAGGATGCGTATAGACGAGATCAACTCGTGACGGTCGTCAGAGGACGCGAAATTCGAAGTGACCTTTATACGATTTCCCTCTCCGGTATTCGCATTCCGAAGGTCTGTCTGCCCGGTTTTGCCGATTTCGGTGAAATTCTGCGCTGGTGCATGCTCGAAAACGCCCCTGGTTATTTCCCGTTCACGGCTGGCGTTTTCCCGTTCAAGCGTACCGAAGAGGATCCCAAGCGCCAGTTTGCCGGAGAGGGGTCGCCTGATCGCACCAACCGCAGGTTTCACTACCTCAGCAAGGAGGATGATGCAAAGCGTCTCTCCACTGCCTTCGACAGTGTCACGCTCTATGGCGAAAACCCTGACTTTCCGCCGGACGTCTATGGCAAGGTTGGTGAGAGCGGCGTGTCGATCTGCACGGTCGACGATATGAAGAGGCTCTATGCCGGCTTTGACCTGTGTGCCCCAAACACCAGCGTCTCAATCACTATAAACGGTCCTGCGCCGATAATGCTCGCCTTCTTCTTCTGTGCGGCCATCGATCAGCAGGTTGACCGTTTCCAGGAAGCGAACGGACGCAAGCCTTCGTCTGAGGAGTATCTCCATATCCGCGACTGTACTCTGCAGACGGTGCGAGGAACGGTGCAGGCCGATATTCTCAAGGAGGACCAGGGCCAGAATACCTGTATTTTTTCGACCGAGTTTGCCCTGAGGATGATGGGGGACATCCAGCAGTACTTCATCGACAAGATGGTGCGTAACTATTATTCGGTCTCAATCAGTGGTTACCATATTGCCGAGGCCGGGGCCAACCCGGTCAGCCAGCTGGCCTTCACGCTATCTAACGGATTTACCTACGTTGAGTACTACCTCTCAAGAGGCATGCACATTGATGACTTTGCGCCGAACCTCTCCTTCTTTTTCAGCAACGGCCTCGATCCGGAATACTCGGTGATCGGGCGTGTTGCCCGCCGTATATGGGCAGTTGCCATGCGTGACAAGTATGGCGCTAACGAAAGAAGCCAGAAGCTGAAATACCATATTCAGACCTCAGGCCGCTCGTTACATGCCCAGGAGATGGATTTCAATGACATCCGTACGACCCTTCAGGCGCTTATGGCGATCTATGACAACTGCAACTCGCTGCATACGAACGCCTACGACGAGGCGGTGACAACCCCATCCGAGGATTCGGTGCGTCGGGCAATGGCGATCCAGATGATTATCAACAGGGAGTTCGGGCTTGCCAGAAACGAAAACCCGCTGCAGGGTTCGTTCATCATCGAGGAACTCACCAATCTGGTCGAAGAGGCTGTGCTTGCCGAGTTTGAACGCATCGACCATCGCGGCGGAGTGCTCGGGGCGATGGAGACGCAGTACCAGCGAGCGAAAATTCAGGACGAGTCCATGCTTTACGAGCACAAAAAGCATAGCGGCGAACTGCCGATTATCGGTGTAAACACCTTTCTCCACCCCCGTTCGGACGAGAAGGGCTACCAGGCGCCTGGCGAACTCGCCCGGGCAACGAAGGAGGAGAAGCTGCAGCAGATCGAGAACCTCAGGGTGTTCCATGAGGCAAACAGGGAGGCAGCCCAGGTTGCGCTCAGGAGGCTCAAGGATGTTGCAGTGTCAGGGGGCAATATTTTTGCTGAACTTATGGATACGGTTCGGGTCGCATCACTCGGCCAGATTACCCATTCTCTTTACGAGGTCGGCGGCAAATACAGAAGGAACATGTAAGCTTCTCTTACACGATAAGAGGGAAATAAATGTAAAAGGCAGTATTATTTTGTGATGGAAGTTTATTTTGTCATATCTTTACGTTAACGTAAACTGAAGGGGTAATCCCTTCGATTCATGAGGAATGTAACCATGCGCGAACAAGTGTTTGTCATATCGGCCAAAAGAACCCCTTTCGGCTCGCTGAACGGCATGTTCTCTGAAATAGAGGCCTCGCAGTTAGGCGCTGCGGCAATAAAGGGTGCGCTTACTGCGGCAGGCATTGACGGGAGTGTTGTGGATGAAGTCATTATCGGGCAGGTTCTGTCAGGTGCCTGCGGTCAGGCTCCTGCCCGTCAGGCGATGCGGGCTGCCGGCATTCTGGACAGCGCTCATGCATTGACCATCAATAAGGTCTGCGGAAGCGGACTGAAGGCCGTCATGCTCGGAGCCGACAGCATCATGCTCGGTGAATCGTCAGTTGTTGTTGCCGGAGGCATGGAGAGCATGTCGATGGCTCCCTACTTTCTCAGAAAGGCTCGCAGCGGTTACCGTATGGGGCACAGCGAACTTTTTGACCTTATGATATACGATGGTCTGCAGGACCCTTATACCGGACGTCACATGGGCGAGATCGGAGAGGAGAGCGCTGCAGCCGGAAACATTACACGCGAAGCACAGGATGCGTTTGCTGTACGATCCTATGAGCGTGCCCAGGCGGCCGTCAAGGGTGGAGTGTTTGCGGACGAAATCGAGCCTGTCGTCAAGAAGGGAAAGAAGGGTGTAGAAATTTTTGATACCGATGAGGAGCCATTCAGAGGTGACACGTCGAAGCTTTCTCAGCTCAGGCCGGCATTCAAAAAGGATGGCACTATTACTGCGGGAAACGCTTCGACCATCAGTGATGGAGCTGCCATGCTGGTACTTGCCGGTGAATCGGCGGTCAAGGCCCATGGCCTCGTGCCGAGAGCCCGCATTCTCGGATCGGCCACTGAGAGCAGGCATCCCGACAACTTTCCGGAGGCTCCGATACAGTCGATTGAAAAGGCTTGCAAGCGTGCAGGCCAGTCGGTATCCGATATTGACCTCTTCGAAATCAATGAGGCATTTTCCACGGTACCTCTGCTCGCTATAAATGCACTCGGGCTTTCTCTTGAAAAGGTTAACGTCAACGGCGGAGCTTGTGCCATTGGTCACCCGATCGGTGCCAGCGGTGCCCGTCTTGCCGTGACCCTGCTCAACGAGCTGCATCGCAGAGGCAAACGGTACGGAGTTGCGAGCCTGTGCATTGGCGGAGGCGAAGCCGTTGCGGTTATCTTCGAACGAATTTGAACCAACATCAACAAAGGAATTACACAATGATCAAATCCATCGGAGTCCTGGGCGCCGGCCAGATGGGCAATGGTATTGCCCATGTCTTCGCACAACAGGGTTATGATGTCGTGCTGTTCGACATTTCTGATACACAGCTTAACAAAGCTGTCAAGACCATACAGGAGAATCTTGTGCGTCAAGCAAGGAAAGGGGTGATTTCCGAATCGCTTGTTGCCGAAAGCGTTCTTCGCATCAAGACTACGACGGACATGACGCTGCTTGCTCATGTTGATTTCGCCGTAGAGGCGGTGACCGAACACGAACCGCTCAAGCTTGAGATATTCCGCAAGCTTGACAGCATCGTCAAGGCCGGCTCAATCCTTGCCTCCAATACATCGTCAATCCCGATTACCAAGATTGCCTCTGCGACAAGCCGGCCTGACAAGGTCATCGGCATGCACTTCATGAATCCGGTGCCGATCATGAAGCTGGTCGAGGTCATCCGCGGTCATGCCACGAGTGATGAAACCTTCGAGTCTACAGCGCAGCTCGTCGGGGTGCTTGAGAAGGAAATGGCTGTTTCGCAGGACTACCCCGGCTTCATCGTTAACCGTATCCTGATTCCGATGATTAACGAGGCCATTTTTGCCCTCTATGAGGGTATCGCAACCGCGGACGATATTGACAAAGGCATGAAGCTCGGAACGAACCAGCCGATGGGCCCGTTGGCGCTCGCCGATTTCATCGGCCTCGACACGGTGCTCGCCATTGCCAACGTGCTCTATGAAGGCTTCAAGGATCCGAAATACCGCCCGTGCCCGCTTCTGGTCAAAATGGTCAACGCAGGGTATCTGGGCAAAAAGTCGGGACGCGGTTTCTATAGCTATTAATTGAAAGCCTGTAAGGGAACTACAACCAATTTCACAGAACACTGATATGGAATACAGTAAACTCAGGATCGATACCATTGACGGCGTAGCGCTTGTGACGATCAACAGCCCCCGGACCATGAACGCGCTGAACAGCGAAGTCCTGGCAGAACTTTACGATGCCTTCACTGAGCTCGATGCGGATAGCTCTGTAAGGGCGATTGTCCTGACAGGCGCCGGTGAAAAGGCCTTTGTCGCCGGAGCCGATATCAAGGAGATGTCGGCCATGAGTTCGCTCGAAGGTCACCGCTTCGGCAAGGCCGGACAGCGTGTGATGCTTCTGCTCGAAAAGATAACCAAGCCGGTTATTGCGGCCGTCAACGGCTATGCGCTCGGCGGCGGCCTGGAGCTTGCTCTGGGTTGTGATTTTATCTATGCGTCGGAGAATGCCAGATTTGCATTTCCGGAAGTGACTCTGGGTATCATCCCCGGATTTGGCGGCACACAGAACCTGCCTCGCCTTATCGGCCGGGGTCGGGCAAGCGAGCTGATTTTCACCGGCAAAATGATTACCGCGGCGAAAGCTTGTGAATGGGGCATTGTCAACGAGATCTTCGAGGCCGGCGAGTTGCTTGTGAAGGCAATGGAGAGTGCCAGGGCAATCGCTTCAGTCGGTTCCCTGGCTGTATGCTACTCCAAGGACGCAATAGTCAATGGCCTGAATATGAGTAAAGAGGATGGTTTCCGCTACGAAGCGTCGCTTTTTGGCGTGCTCTTTTCAAGCGAGGACCAGAAAGAGGGGATGAGCGCCTTTGCTCAGAAGCGCAAGGCTGAATTCAAAGGAAAATAAACCAAAGAGAGATTATGAATTTTGAATTGACCCACGACCAGAAAGTGCTGCAGTCTGCAGTGCGCGACTTCGTTGAAAACGAGATTAAGCCGATCGCCGCAAAAATTGACGAGGATCACATGATTCCCGATGAACTTGTCGCTCATATGGCAGAAATGGGTTTCCTCGGCAGCTACTTTCCCGAAGAGTATGGCGGCGCAGGCCTCGATATGTTCTCTTACGCTATTTTGATTGAAGAGATTTCCAGGGGCTGCGCATCAAGCGGTGTGCTTGTTTCGGCCCATACCTCGCTTTGCGCCAACCCCATCTACGCCTTCGGAACCGAAGAGCAGAAAAAGCAGTGGCTTCCCGACCTCCTTACCGGTAAAAAAATCGGCTGCTTCCTTCTTACTGAACCTGATGCAGGCAGTGATGCCGGTGGAACTGTCACGACCTATCGCATTGAGGGCGATGAAGTTGTTATTAACGGTGCTAAAAATTTTATCACCAATGGAGGATACCTCGGCACAGGCATTGTGCTCGCCTCATTTGACCGCAGCCTGAAGCACAAGGGGATCAGTGCTTTCATTGTTGACCTTACATCGCCTGGTGTCATCATGCTGAAGAACGAAAAAAAGATGGGCATCCGCGGAAGCTACACCACTGCCTTTGCGCTCGACAACGTGCGAGTTCCGTTGAAGAATCTGCTCGGCCAGGAGGGCAAGGGCTTCAGTATCGCTATGGATACTCTTGACGGCGGTCGTATCGGTATTGCTTCACAGGCGCTCGGTATCGCCGAAGGTGCATTCGAGCGTTCAGTGGCATATTCGAAGGAGCGCAAGCAGTTTGGCCAGACGATCAGCTCTTTTCAGGCCATCCAGTTCAAGCTGGCCGACATGTACGCCCGCATCGAGTCGAGCAAGCTTCTGATCTACAAGGCAGCATGGCTCAAGGACAACAAGAAGAAATTCTCCCTTGAGTCTGCTCTCTGCAAGCTCCATGCATCAGAGACCGCAAACGAGGTGACCCATGAGGCCATACAGATCCACGGTGGTTACGGTTACATTGCCGATTACGAAATCGAACGCATGTACCGCGATGCCAGGATCACCGAGATATACGAGGGGACGAGCGAGATTCAGCGCATTGTTATTGCAAAACAGCTACTTGGTTAATCTGATTATTGAAAGTCGAGGCTACTCATGCATGCAACTCGTGAATTATTCTGGAACATCGGTCATGGGGTCATTCCCGTCATGTATCTGCTCTGTATCGCAGCTGTAGCTCTTGCGGTTTACGGCTTCAGGCATCGCATGGATATCTGGCGCCAGGGAAAGCCCCTGGACCGTTTTGACCGGCGTGGCGACCGCGCGCGACGCATGCTCGCGACCGTGTTCGGGCAGACCCGCGTTTTCAGGGTCAAGGAGGGAGGGTTGTTCCATTCGCTCTTTTTTTGGTCTTTCCTGATCCTGCTTGCCGGCACACTCCTCGTTATGGTGCAGTCCGATTTCCTTACTCCGATCTTCAAGGTCAACATGCTGCAAGGGGATTTTTACAGGTATTTCTCCCTTGCGCTTGACTTTGCCGGTCTGGTGGCCATCGTGATGCTCGGTGGGCTGTTCGTTCGTCGTTTCATCATCAAACCGAAGGGACTCGATACGGTCGCCGATGACTACCGTATTCACGCACTGCTTTTCACTATTTTGATTACCGGCTTTCTTATCAAGGGCGCGCGCATTGCAGTAACTGAGCTGACCGAGAACCCTGATCTTGCACTCTGGTCTCCTGTGGCTTCTCTGCTTGCCCTGGGGCTCTCTTTTCTCGGCAATGGTGTTTTGCCCGGTCTGCACAAGGGGCTCTGGTGGTTCCACCTTTTGCTCGGCTTCGGGTTCATCGTTATGATTCCCCGTACGAAGCTGCGCCATATTTTTACGACAAGCGCCAACAGCTTTCTCGCCCCTTTCGAACCGAAGGGCACGATTGGTACGATCAATCTTGAGGATGAAAGCATTGAACAGTTCGGGGCGTCGAAAATCACCGACCTGACCTGGAAAGATCTTTTCGATGCTGATGCATGCACTTCGTGCAAAGGATGCCAGGACCGATGCCCGGCCTACACTACAGACAAGCCGCTTTCGCCGATGAAGGTGATCAAGGCGATTGGCCATATTGCTGAACACTCTCCCGAGACAGGGCTTGTGGAGCCGATTACTTCAGATGCCCTCTGGTCATGCACGACCTGTGGTGCCTGCCAGGATATCTGCCCGGCCAGCATTGAGCATGTCAACAAGATCCTCGAAATGCGCCGCAATCAGACGCTGATGGAGGGCGAGTTCCCTGGTGAGGAGGTTCGCACCGCGACGAGCAACATCGAAGTGAACGGCAATCCGTTCGGCATGGCCTATGCATCAAGGGGGGAGTGGGCAAAAGGGCTTCCGGTCAGCATCATGGAGGATGATAGCGATGTCGACATCCTCTATTTCGCCGGCTGCTACGCATCGTTTGACAGCCGTAACAGGGAGGTTGCCGCAAACTTTCTCCGTATTTGCGATGCTGCAGGCGTGAAGGTCGGCATCCTCGGCAAGGAGGAGAAGTGCTGCGGTGAGCCGATGAGGAAGCTCGGCAATGAGTACATCTACCAGATGGTCGCCGCGGAGAACATCAAGACTATCAAGAGCTACAGGGTCAAGCGCATCGTGACAACCTGTCCGCACTGCTTCAACACCCTTAGTCGCGATTACAGGGACTTCAAGTTTGACGTGCCAGTCGAGCACTACAGCACCTTCATCAACAGGCTGATTGTGGAGGAGAGGCTGCAGCTCAAGCCGGAACCGTTCGAGTTCACCTATCATGACTCCTGTTATATCGGACGCTACAAGGATATTTTCGAAGAGCCTCGCGCTGTACTGAAGTCGGCAGGAGGCAAGCTTACGGAGATGGAGCAATCAGGTTACAACAGCTTCTGCTGCGGTGCCGGAGGCGGCAGAATCCTTGCCGAGGAGAAGCTGGGCAGCCGCATCAACGTGAAGAGAATCGCCATGGCCAGCAAGACCGGCATGCCGATTCTTGTCTCCAATTGCCCCTTTTGTCTGACCATGTTCGAAGATGGCATCAAGACGGGAGGAGTTGAGGGCAAGCTGAAGGTTCGTGATCTTGCAGAGATAGTTGCCGAGCGCATACCGAAAAAACAGGGCAGTTGCCCAACATTCAAAACTGCCAAACAATCCTGAAGCGATATGGACATTTTTGAGACAATAGAAAACCGGCGCAGCATACGCAAGTACCGCGACACGCCGGTTGAGCATGATAAAATAGTCAGGGTTCTCGAAGCTGCCCGTTTGGCTCCATCCTGGAAAAATTACCAGTGCTGGCGCTTTCTTGTGCTGACCGATCCTGACCGGCGTGCACTCTTGTTTGACGCATTTCATGACAAAAATCCGGGTAAGCGGGCTATCGGTTCAGCCCCGGTCATTATAGTCGTTTGTGCCGACCCGGCCGAGTCAGGCGTGGAGAACGGTATCGAATATTACATCGCCGACACTGCCATTGCCTTCGAGCATCTCTGTCTTGCAGCTCAGGGTCTCGGCCTTGGCACCTGCTGGATGGGCTGGTATGACGAAGTATATCTCAAGAATGTGCTCTCACTGCCTGACCATATCAGGATTGTAGGCATTACGCCTCTCGGCTATCCCGACCAGGCGCCGAAGCAGCGCCCGAGAAAGTTGTTTAACGAAATCGTATTTTTTAACGAATGGAGTAACGAATCACGATGATACAAGCTGAATCGAGGCAGAGGATTTCGCGATTGCAGGGAGTGCTTGGCGAAAAAGGCGTACATGCTGCGCTGTTCATATTTCCAATCGACATTTACTACTACACCGGTACACGGCAAAACGCAGCCCTGTGGGTGCCGTGCGACAGTGATCCAGTACTTTTCGTGCGTAAGAGCCTTTCGCGTGCAAGGGAGGAGAGCCCGATAGAAGTTATTCGTCCGTTCCCCTCAAGCAAGGAGTTTGCCTCGAACTTCAGCGACTCCTGCATGACGATCGGCATGACCTTCGATGTTGTGCCGGTCCAGCAACTGAACTACTACACAAAAATGCTGCCGGGCAGGAGCTTTGTGGACATCTCGATGATCAATCGCGAAATCAGGGCGGTCAAGACGCCGTTTGAGCTTGAAGAACTCCGCAACAGCGCCATGAAGCTTGCTTCGGTGTTTATGCAGGTGCCCGGTTTCCTCAAGACCGGAATGCGTGAGCTCGACCTTGCCGCAGAGTTTGAGTACCGCCTGCGCAAGGCCGGCAATGAGGGCTATGTGCGTATGCGTGCCTTCAATCAGGAGCTTTATGGAGGGCTTGCGGTTTCATCCGGCGGCACAAGTTACGGTTTTTTCGATGGTCCCGTGACCGGTAAAGGGCTTTCGCCCGCATCTGCGCAGGGTTCTTCGCTTGATGAGATCTGTGTGAACAAACCTGTATTGCTTGATTATGTGGGAGTATTCAACGGCTACGTCACCGATATGACCCGCATGTTTGTCATCGGTTCGCTTGACCCTGAACTCAAAAGGGCATTCGATGTGGCAATCGAAATCCAGGAGGAGGTGCGCAAGGCGATGAAGCCGGGTGTCACAGGTGAAGAGCTCTTCCTCAAATCGGCTGCCATTGCAGATGCTGCCGGTTTCGGGTCCAATTTCATGGGTATGCCGGGGGAACAGGCAAAATTCGTTGGCCATGGTGTAGGACTGGAGCTTGATGAGCTTCCCTTACTTGCTCAGGGATTCAAGCTCCCGCTTAAGGAGATGCATGTTATTGCCGTTGAACCGAAGTTCGTCATTCCAGGCAAGGGCGTTATCGGTATAGAGAACACTTTTGCTTTGGGAGTCAACGGAGGTGTCAAGCTGACTGATATTTCTGACGACATCGTTTTTCTCGATGCATGATCTTTCATCGTCAGGTTGACAGGAGTAGAGGTGGTTTTGTTTTAATAGCTGACATACACGTAAACGTAATCTATAATGAATATACTTGTCTGCATCAAACAGGTGCCTGATATGGAATCACATTTCAGGCCTAATGGAACAGCCACATGGTTCGATGAATCGAACCTTGCGTTCCGGATGAACGAATACGATGAATATGCGGTGGAGGAGGCGGTCAGGCTTAAGGAGCAGCTTGGCGGGAACCCCGAAATCACTGTCTTGTCCATCGGACCCGACCGGGTTATCGAGGTGATCAAGAAGGCTCTCGCCATGGGCTGCGATCGTGCTGTGCATATCCAGGATCCGGATGTCGCATCGAAAGATTCCTGGCAGATTGCGTCCATTATTGCGGCATATGCCCGAGGCCGGCAATTTGACCTCATTTTCACCGGTATGCAGTCGCAGGATCGCGGTTCGGCACAGGTCGGGGTTCTTGCTGCCGAGCTGCTGGGCTTTCCTTCGGTGACGACGCTGGTCGGATTTGCCTATGCCGATGGCGTTGTGACGGCAACGCGCGAGCTTGAAGGGGGCGTGAAGGGGAAGGTCAGGCTCAGAACCCCTGCGCTGGTGACCTGCCAGCTCGGACTCAACGCCCCGCGCTATCCCACCCTTCCAAACATCATGAAGGCCAAGAAAAAAGAGATTGCCACGTTTCAGCCTGGAGAACTCTCATCCGAGCCTCCGCTTACCGGTTCGACAGCCTTCCGTCATCATGAAAAGAAAGGCAGCGGAGTCGTTATCGAAGGGGATATTGCTGAACTGGTCGAAAAGGTGATTGTCATTCTTAAAGAAAAAACAGCGGTTCTGCGCTAAGGAGAGAGAAATGAAACTATTGCTTGTTGGCGAATACAGAGAAGGAAAACTTCTCGATACGAGCGCGGAACTGTCAGGCTTTGCGTCAGCGATCGGCGCAGATGCCTCCATGTTTCTTGTCGGGAGCGCTGAGGATGTTCCGGCATTCAGCGGTACGCTCTACCTGGCCGATGCCAGGGTCTATGGTGAATACAACCCTGAAGTGCATAAACAGCTATTGTTGAAGGCAGTCGAGGAGGTGAACCCGGATCTTGTTGTTTTCATCCACTCATCCTATGGCTGGGACCTTGCTCCACGCGTGGCAGCAAGTCTCAAGGCCGCACTGGTTTCTGAGGTGATTGCTCTTGCCGGTAGCGCCTATGTGGTGGGGTGCTGCAATGCCAAGATGCACCGTAACGTCACTCCTTCGACTTCGATGGTGGTGATTACGATTCAGGCAGGAGCGTTTTCTGCACTTACGCAGGGAGGCACGCCCTCAGTGAAGACTCTCTCGACAGAGAAAGTTTCGACCACTGAATTTGTTTGTTACGAGCCCGCCGAAGCCAAGGATGTTGATCTTGCAAAAGCTGAGATCGTTGTCAGCGCCGGACGTGGGATCGGGAAGAAAGAGAATATTGATATGATCCGGAGTCTCGCAAAGGCTTTCGGAGGCGAGCTCGGGGGAAGCCGTCCCGTGGTCGACGCCGGATGGCTTGATCATGGCCATCAGGTCGGCTCTACCGGCCAGACTGTTGCACCAAAGCTTTATGTGGCTTGCGGTATCTCTGGTTCCATCCAGCATCTTGCCGGAATGAAGAAGTCCGGGTTCATTTTAGCGATCAATAAGGACAAGGATGCTCCGATCGGCGAAGTAGCGGATGTTCTGGTTGTGGCAGATGTCGTAAAGTTTGCTCCGGCACTTACCGCAAAGCTCACCTGAAAGCGTGGTAAAGAGAGCCTGTTCAGAAAAAGATCAAGAAGCTTTATTAAACAATGCTGTCCCCGTCGCGACATCACTCTGCGCTGGCAGTATTTCACACCTCAGACAAGGAGAAACGTGAATGAAAAGTCGTGAAGGGATCAAGGTTGTCAATCTGGCTGTTAATCTGCCAGGTCCTTTTGCCGCGCAGCAGCTTACCCGCATGGGGGCGGAAGTCATCAAGGTCGAACCGCCATCCGGAGATCCGATGGAGACCTGTTTTCCTGACTGGTACTGTCACATGGTCGCAGGTCACACGGTACGCAGGCTTGATTTGAAATCGGAAGAGGGTAAAGAGCATCTCATGGAGTTGCTTTCTACAGCAGATCTGCTGCTTGCTGCAACCCGCCCTTCTGCCATGCAGCGTCTTGGTCTCGCCCCCGAAACCCTGCAACCGAAGTTCCCTCGTCTTTGTCAGGTGATGATAAAAAGAGGAAAATATGAGCATTGACAAACGGATTACTCTCCAGCAGGTGGTCGAGATCATTAAAGATGGTTCGAGGTTGACCTTTTCCGGATTTACCATCTGGAGGCGCCCGATGGCTGTCATATACGAACTGATTCGCCAGCGCCGGAAGGGACTGCATCTTATTGAGGTAAACGGAGGATCTCATACCGAGTTTCATGTCGGGGCAGGTTGCGTCGATATATGGGAGTCCTGTTGGGTGGGCCATGAACTGTATGGCAAGTACGGTGCGAACGTCTCTCGCAAGGTCCGCGAAAAGGCACTGATCGTCGAGGATTACAGCCATGCAGAGATGCTATATCGCTTTACTGCGGCTTCCCAGGGGGTTCCGTATGCGGTTGGCCAGACCTCCCTCGGTACTGATATCCACAATCCTGAATATGATATGCTCCCAATCTGAAGCTGATTTTCGAAGCCGGTACGCTCGATGGTCGTCCACCGGAACTGCCAACTTCGGTCGGCGCCCCTGGCTGTGAAATCGGTGCATCCCGTTCCTCTGGATTGAGCGATGCGTTTGGCAACGTGAACACCACCTGCATTGGAGATTATCTCGATTCCGAGCTGCGTCTGACCGGGAGCGGCGGCAACCCGGATATCAATTCGTTCGCTGCCCGTACGGTATTCATTATGCTGCATGAGAAGCGGCGTTTTGTCAAAAATGTCAGCTATATCACCAGCCTTGGATGGCGTGTGAAAAAATGGCCAGGAGGTGAATTTGTTCATCGCCGCGATCTCTACGGTCCGGCATGGATACTTGTCATCCCGGCAAAACGCCGGAGGAAATCAAGGATCTCTGCCAGTTCGATCTTGATATTTCAAGGGTCAAGGGTGAGACCGAAATGCCGACGCTAGAGGAGCTTCGGATTATCCACGAAGTGCTCGATCCGGAAGAGATCTTTATTCCGAAGATGAAGAGGCCTGCGCAGGTCTGACGATGGCGCCTGAGGGAGCGGGTATTCAATGGCTATAGACGATCGTTTTATTGTGAGGTGCTTATCATTCAGGGGCGACGAGGCCGAAATGGGTGGCCAGGATGGATGTTCGGTTTTCGGGGGAAACGAACTGTTTTGTTGTTATTCCATTGCTGACGGTTTTCAGGGTGTCGCCCATGAGCACGACTTTTCCGGTTGGATTGTGCAGCACGACAATCAATTTTTTCACAAAAATCGTATCGGGGTGTGTTGAGTTAAGGTGGTTGGCAGGGACAAAGTCAATCCATTCCTGCGGGTAGAGGTCGAATTCGTATTGCTCCACCCACTCGTCTTCGACAAATGCCTTCAGCCGATACCTGCTTTCATCGGTTTTGCCCAGCATAAACAGATAGCCGTCCTGCACTACTTCGACATCGAGAACATCAAGACGCATCGGCTTTCTTATACTGTTGCTCCCGAATCCCAAGTCAATCAGCCACTTCTCACCGTCCACTTCAGCCACAATGGCCATATGCGTTTTAGGGCGCCTTACCGGATAAATCATAGGGCGACCCGCAACAAATATATAGGGCACTCCAAGCTCCTCAAGTGCCATCGCAAAAAGGCCATTTACTTCATAGCAATATCCTCCACGATTACGAACCAATATTTTCTCAACAATTTCCTCTGGAACCAGAGAGACAATTTTTCCAGCCTGAACGTCAATATTTTCGAAAGGAACAGAAAATAACTGGCACTGCATTATCTCCGATACTGTTGAGATATGCGAATTGATTTCGCTATTATAATTTATCCTTTCGAAGTATTTTTTAAGTGTAAAGTTATCTGCTTTCATCTCAGCTTTTGTTCAAACGATTGATTACATGAACAACAATCTAACAAAAATGAGCTTGATTCGCCACATGAGACTACATAGCTATTAACCTTAAGGGTTAATAATAATTTTTATATCGATTCCGCTTTATTACCTTTCTGATGAAGCTTCGCTACCAAACACGCAAGCTGGAAAAGAGTGTCGAGAGCCTTTCAGCCATCAAGAGGCATTATGGGGACAGGGCAAAAAAGCTGTCTCAGCGACTGGATGATCTTGCTTCGGTTGTAAATCTTGATGCTATGCGTTCATTTTCTTCTGCCCACTGCCATGAATTGACAGGAAACCGATTGGGGGAGTTGGCGATTGACCTTACACCAAACCATCGAATCATTTTTCTACCTGATCATAATCCTTATCCCAGAAAAGAGGATGACTGGCTTGATTGGATGATGATTACCTGTATTGTGATTGTGGCGATTGGTGAAGATTACCATTAAAACGGGAGTAAAGCCCATGTACAAGACAAAAGAAGATATTGCAATAGCCCGTGAACTCATCTCATGCCCCGGTGATACGCTTGCTGAACATATCGAATATACAGGTATGACGCAGGCTGAGTTGGCCGAGCGGATGGGCAGACCGAAGAAAACCATTAATGAAATAATACAGGGTAAGGCGCAGATAACCCCGGAAACAGCTCTTCAACTTGAGCGTGTTCTTGGCATCCCTGCTGATTTTTGGGTAGAGCGTGAAAAGCGCTATCGACTGAGACTTGCTGAAATTGATGACGATGAAACTCTGCTTCAGGCAAAAGAGTGGGTAAAGCGGTTTCCCTGCAATGCAATGAAGACAAAGGGTTGGATTGCTTTTGAAGGCAGTTCGGCTAACGCTGGCAAAGCACTCCTCTCTTTTTTTAACGTGGCAAGTCCTGAAGTGTATGAAAAGTTTTACCACGGGCAGGTCTATGCAACAGCTACCAGTATGAGCGAAAAAAACAGCAAAGACCTCTATGCGGTTGCTGCGTGGCTAAGGCAGGGAGAGCGGCAGGCTGAATTGCTTCAGGTGCCTGGTTATGACAGGAACGCGTTTGAGAAAACATTGCTGGAGATAAAAAAGCTTGTGATCAGCGGTGCCGATCATTTCTTTCCTGAACTCGAGGAATTATGCCGGAAAGCAGGTGTAAAAGTTGTTCATACCCCATGTTTACCGAAAGCGCCTCTGCATGGTTCTAGCCGGTGGGTAAAAGGAAGCCCTTTGATTCAACTTTCAAATCGATTGACCCGGAAGGACATTTTCTGGTTTACTTTTTTCCATGAAGCGGCTCATATCCTGAAGCATAATAAAAAGGAAATTTTTGTAGAGGGAATGGATTATTCCATTGATGGGAAAGAGAAAGAAGATGAAGCCAACACCTTTGCGAAAGAGTGGCTGAAAAGCGGCAAAGACACAAATGACATTATCGAGACGGGTTCATTTGAAAAACAGGATAGCAAACGTTTTGGTAAAAAATTCAGCACACAACCCGCGATTGTTGCCGGGAAGCTTGCCCATTATGGCCTGCTGCAAGAAGATGCAGGAAAACTGTGATCAAGGGGTTTTCATATTATAGTCGGGGATCATTGTCATCGACGATATCGGCTTCTTCGGCCTGAACTATTGCCTGGCTGCGTATTTGAGCGAGCAAGGCGGCATAGGGGTGGTGTTTATTGCCCTGAATATTAAGCGCTATGGATAAAGAGTGCAGGAGTGTGTTTTCAAGATCCCAGGGCTCTTCATTCTCAATCCAGGTTACAAAGGCGTTTTTCTGCATCCACCGGTCAAGCCATTGCTCCCCCTTGTTCGTCAGCGTCATTTTTTTGCCACTGCCAACTCTTCGCAGCGGATAGCCACTCTCTTTCGCAAGCAGGATGCCAAGTGAACGCCTAAGGGTTGATCCATCAGCATTCCCCTTGAAGTGGTAACGAACCCTTTGCTGCAGTGTTTGAGTAGCATTGGCTTTCCCTTTTTTATCAGGTGATCCCCCGATATAGAGTAACGTCAACCCATCATGAGTGAAGCATCCATCAACAGGCACACCCTGCGGCACCTCTTTAAAGAAAAAGGCATAGACACCGTTTGCCTTCGTAACAGGGCATGGGTTGGAGAGAACTTCATCCCTTGAGTAGAGGTGTTCGATATTCGAGAAAACGGTGTCCATATAGTAGTCGTTGTGGGTTTTGGTTTGTTCGGGTAATATAGCGAAAAGATGCAGGGGCTTAGAAATATTGAGTTATCTGGAGAAGTGTACGATAAGAATAACGTCCCCCTTTGGGGTGTACTGCATTCTGAAAGAACACGATGATGAGAGGGGGGAGCTGGTAGGGTATTTGAAGGAGTTTGGAAATGAGTTGACGATTCATAGCGGCTGGTGACTTCCAGCTCGTCACTATTTTTTGAAAGAGGGAGGTCTCTGTTTTGCGTTAGTATTGGTGTGTTTTAAATGCCGTGCAGTATATTTCTGATAATAAAAAAACCCCGGGATCGTCACCGACTCAAGGTCGGGAGAGGATTTCTCCGGGGACTGCAGAAAAAATATAGCTTTTAGGGATTGCACATGCAAGCCAATTTTTCAGATCAACTTCGCCGAGCAATTTCGCATGAACGACTTGATGCCTATCGTAAACACGGTTCCAGCAACGACGATGCAGAGCTGTTTGCTCATTACGCCTGGAACATGGAGTTATCTGAGAGTCTTTATACTCCGCTTCAGTGCCTTGAAGTAAGCCTTCGAAACAGTGTTCACGATAGCGCTACAGCGCATTTCAAAACTGATACATGGTTTGACCTGCCCGGGTTGTTGTTTCCGCAGGAAATCAACAAAG
>CAIXLG010000187.1 GCA_903920215.1 uncultured Chlorobiaceae bacterium | reverse complement strand
AATAAGCCAAAAACGGAAAATAAGAATCACCCAGGGTTAGCGTAAAAAACACCCATAGTTCGTAGTTTGAAGGTGCAAACCAAATCAAACCCCAGAGCTATGAGGACACAGTTAAAAAAGCTAACCATGTACAACAAAGTTAAAGAACTTTTACGAGAAGGATTAAGCATCCGCCAAATCAGCCGAAACATGGATGTTTGGTTGTCTTCCTTCAATCAGTCCACATCTTCTTAAAAGACGGATGGTTGCTACTGGCACCGGCAGCTTTTTCTGGATACGGTCCAGGCAGAGTATATCTGTTAGCGGAAGATCGGTTTTTTGGATCAGCATCCGACTAAATGCGGGATCAACGACGTGTCCATAAACCGTCATCTTTACCACCACCCACCGCCAACTCATCCCTTCCCATCCGTAACTATACGATAAGAATACCGTCCCCAAGTTCTTCACCCTTGACCTAGTAAGAACATTATCTTCTTGAAATAAGGTAATGTTTTTAATCAGGTTTGAGGCGCAAACATTGCTCCATTTCGTATTTCTGGTATTCGCAGTAGCGCTATGCATCAGGCAGCTCCCGTTTCTTGCAAAAAGCTGTTTGCATATCGTTATTCACCTAGTCATCATTGCAATCGCTATGGCGATGTTTGGTAAATAATCAATTAGTGTGCATGTTTCTATAAACCCTCTTTTCTCCCCTGAAAAATTGCGTTTATTTTCCTTTACAGGCGCAATATTGTATCATTGCCAAAGAGGTTATCCAAAATGCGTTGTCCAACCTGACCCGTCAGAGGTACGGTACTTCGGACGCTTGACGAGAGTCTCGCCGGTGATAATCCGAACCTTCATCCTCTGTACTCTTGCCTGACGTGTGACAAAAAGCCGGCATAGGTGCTTCAGATTTGACCGGAGGTTCTTTGCTTCGTGGTGAGCTTTTTCAGCAGAAAATGCTATAAATAGTGATTCAACAAAGTAATATCTCGATATATTACTTTTATATATAACGTATTCTTACGGGCATAGCTTTAATTGCGCAATATATCCGTAATATATTTATAGGTATTGTACGTGTTGGTTAATGAATTGTATGTATAATTCATCAATTATGAAATGTATAATTTTAATTTCTAAATTACACTTTTAATCTCACAAGGTTGAGCCTTCAACACTTTAGCAAGGCCTTACCAAACAAGTGTGAGCGCCTTCTGCAGCTTTATTGCTGATATGGTCACCGGTGGTGTTGGATGGGAATGGATTTTTAAGAAAAAATCAAAGTTTTTTATCACCTCATACACCCTTTGTCCTAGGGCCGTCCTTATTATTCTTTTTTAACCACCAAAAATGAGTGAACCATGAAAAAAGGAATCCCCGTTATAAAACTCGAGTGGGATGGCGAATTACCAACGTTTTTTTGCCCTGTTTGTGGCCATACATATTGGTCTGAGGAAGCGAGTTCGGAAGAGCCCTGTAAACATATTCTTTACTCCTTCATATCCGAAGCACCAGATATCACAATCCATAAAAAAGGAATTGAAGAGAAATTCAATTCTCTCATCAGGCAAGATGCTGTAAATAAGTCGTATGCCTGGAACGATGAGTCAGATGATATAGAGACATACTGCAATGAGGAGCTTGATTTTGATGAAAAGGTAAATATTTTGGCTGAATCAGTTGATTCTGAGTCGGCGTTTTGCCTTGAAATGACAAGTAACGGAATGCCTTGCGGTCCGGTATCATTCGGAGCGGTGATTGCCGTTGATTATAATGTAAATGAGTAAACCAATCGTCTGCATTGGCTTGCAATATGCGTTTTTAGTTCTAAAATGAGTATCGATTATTCGAGTTTGATAAACATAGGTAAAAAGTTTCATTATCAGTGTACCGGCGTTGAGCGGGTTACCTCAAAATGATAATGGCTGCTTTGAGGCTGTTAGTCATTAAAGTTTAGAAAAAAAAGTTGTCATGGATGGCTGATGACCTATATCGTGCCTGATTTTTAATTCTGTGAATCAAGTATTGCTAGACTATAATCTGAAGGAAATACAGAAAATCACCATCATCCTGGTGGGTGTTCGTCGTCATTATCTATTTTTGTCGATAAGACGGATTGCGAAATATTATATGAATATGTTTACTGGCTTTTATAGTCTTCTATTTATTAATTGATTATGGGGAATGTGTGATGCCTTCATACGATGAATGGAATCAGTGGTTATCGAGCCATTTTTTTAATCCTGAGAATGCGGGTTTGGATGTCCTTTTGTATATCACTAAAGAACTTATTGTTGATATTGGGAGAAAGAATGACTTGCAAATAACTGATTCAATAACTGATGATGCTGTATACAGTAGTTTTATAGATATTGTTAAAGAATATAATCCATATTACAACGCGACTGTTTATCCGGAAGCAATATGCACGAGAGCATATCGCGTATATTATGGAGATAAACCTATCAATAACGTCATTTTAGACAGAGAAAGCCCCCCGCCGATATTACCTTATTTAGCACTATTTATACTTGCTGATGTTGAGTCAAATGATGATGGAATTCATGATAATGCCTATTATAGTCGCTTAAGAAAGCTCCTTTGTGTTGGCGATAGCGTGGCTTTCGATGACTTTAAAAAAATGGATATTTTATGGAATGGACTTGAAAAATGGTCACGCTATTATCGTAAGGGTAATTATGGTTATTTTCGCCTCTTGCCGATAAGTAGAATGAAGTACATTAAATATCCACGATCTCAAGCACTTTTGATGACTGATGATAAGGATAAATTACCTGATATATTTTATGCGGCTGGCTTTGCTACTGGTATGCTACCAAATGAAGGTGAACTTTGTGCAGCCCTTCTGGAGTATGGTAAATATAATTTGCATAAGCGTACTTTAAGGCTCCTTAACACAGGAGATGATGTCCTGAAGGAGAGATGTCTTGAACTTATATCACTTGAGTTTGAAGAATGGGACGGTAATCCAACCACGGATGAAGAATCTTTAGGGAAAGCTGCTGCAGTCAGATTACGTGCTAATATTCGTTTGTCTTTGGAGACTACAGGGAATACAACAGCTTTTTACTTGCGATTATTTGAAGATGATGAATTTCCTGAAGGTGGTTATCTCTTAGATTTAGATAGTAAAAAACTTATATGTCGACGTAAGAATAATCCAAGATGGTCTACTCGTATTTCAACTTCAAGCGGCGAATTTTATTCAGAGTTATTTGATTGGCGAAAAGATCTGACTTTTTGTGATTCTTTAAATAATTACAAGGCCCGATTCAAAGGTAAAAATATATTGGTTTTTGTAAAGGGAGAAAAAGAATGCTTGCCAAGTAATGAATGGATAGAGGTAAATTCTCTTGCGACTGATGAGGAATTTATCATGCTTGTTCATAATGAAAGGCTTGAAGAGGTAAAAAGTTGGGGGCAACATAGCGCACAATGGAGGCTTCTTGCGTATTTTGGTATGCCGGATGATTGGGCAATGTTTTATGGTAAGAATCCTTCTGTTGAACTAAAACCTCCTTCAGGATTAATCATAGAAAAAAGTATTTCAATGGTATTTGAAGGGGGGGTGAAGGTTGGTCGTAAGCCAGTTACTCATCTTTATATTGAAAATTCACCTCTTTTTATTCCCAAGATTCGTATTCATAATGCCCCGCCAAAGATTAGAGTTTTGGCGTTATACAGTAATAAAGAATGCTTTCTTGAAGCAATTCACGGCTTATTCAAGTTGCCAGACCTATTGCCATGTGATACAGCTATTCGTATTGAAGTTCTGGATAGAAATAATCAAGTCTTGAAAACAAAAAATATTCGTTTTAGAAAACCCCATCTTGCGGCAGATTGGGGTAGTGTTCCTCATAGAAATAGTAGCGGTGATAAAGATAAAGATTGTCAAGAGTACGCTAGTGGGGCGAAAGTCAATGGAGTGACCACGATAGCTGAATCAGGATATACCGATATGTATACCAGAATTCAACGGTGGGCGCCAAAAGAAAATGTGCAGTATACACTTGGCAAAAAGCCTGGGCAAATCACAAATAGACCTCTACAGGATAACGGATGGGATGCAATATGGGCAATTACCAATACTACTGTTTGCTTTTTACAGAATGAACAATTTCTAAAAGAAAATTTTACTATTGAAAATTATTTTTACAACCTTAAAGTCAACAATGAAGAGGGTGGTAATTTGAAGCTATGGAAACAATTACTAATCGAATGTAGTAAAAAAAATCTATCACCTAATCTGAAGTCGGTAAAAATAATGCTTGAAAAATTTATAACATTCGCTGAGAGGTTAGATTAATGGATTATGAACCAATTGTAAATGAACTGATTTTTGCTCTCAGTGCAAAAGGAAAAATATCGTTTAGTGATTTTAACGTCATTTTAGAGGTGCTATATTATGAGAAGGGATTTGCACAAAATGATGCTATTAATTGGAATGATGTTATACGTGATACACGGCGTTTCTTGGAATCACTAGGATATTGCGATGTTGATTATGACGATGGTAAAATATATGCATGTCCTCCTGCACTTGTTTTGCTTCCGAAAAATGGGCTTCCCTCAGCAATACTCATAGGGACATATACTCCCGATGTTTTAATAGATTTAGAAAATTTTACCAAAAGCCACAATGATGTTTGTAATTTTGATTGGTTAGAGCACCCTATAGAAAAGATTGTCTCTGCGTTTATACCAAAAACTTTATGCATTACTGCGGAACGTATTGATCTTATAGAGACTATGGCAAAAGATGCGGATATTGATATTCAAATATCTTCATCTGCAGCCAATCTCCTGCTCAAATTCTCATGTTCTTCTACTGATATCTGGGAAAACTTAAAATTTACTGAGCGAATACTACCGCTTGAACCTAAAGGATGCAATAAAACAGAATTTAATATCTCAGAGTTACGTTTTTCTTCGAGTAATTATTCTTTTGAGAATTTTCGCTTAGCGCAATATCGTCAAATTAATAAGCGATATAAGCTTATGTTTTGGATGTGGAATGGTAATGAAAAAGCAGATGTTGATTTGAACTGGGGTCGATGGTTGCTGTTACATAAGGCAAATAAAAATGTTATGGTATATGATTATTTACATCGGCAACTGCTTTGTCCATCTTCGGTACCTCTTCCTCGTTTATTAGCAAGAGCCATGACATTGTGCTCAGGAACAATACCTCACCAAGAAATACTTTTTTATGAAAATGATTCTTTCAAAAGAATTATAAAGCAAAATGAGGGTGGCAATGCCTTCTCATTTGACGTTTATGATCAAGTTTCTAAACCAATGGCTGATGAGCTACGAAATAAATTAGGTCAGTCAGTTATTCATCTTCTCTCTTTCAAACTCTTTGATTAATCTGCTCTTTTATGAAAGACCCAATTGGTTCTTATAACGCTGTAAAGGACAATTTTATTCTTTACATAAAAACGGTTTTCGGAACGCGTTTTGACTCCATTGAGATAGAACGTGAAGAACTCCTTCGTCAAAAAGGTATTATATCCCAGGAACCATGGATAGAACCTCTTTCGCAGTACTTAAGTAGTGGTGTTCGGATTGATGATTTACTTTCTTTTGAGTTGGGTATGAGCCAGGACCAAGCAGAATTATATAAACAGCTTGTTAAATGCGGCCTTTTTCCTGATAACATCCACTTACACTCTCACCAGAAAGATATGCTTGTAAAGGCTCTCTCTGGGAGAAACTGCGTGGTAACTGCCGGCACCGGATCAGGAAAAACAGAAGCCTTTCTTTTGCCTTTATTTGCACACCTTTCCAAGGAAATGGCTACGTGGAGCGCTCCAAACCCTATTTTTGAACACACTAATGACTGGTGGAAAAATGATGACTGGGTTAATTCATGCTATACAAATAATAGATTAAATCGCTCTTTGAGGGTTCCGCAGCGAGGGCATGAAACTCGCCCTGCAGCAGTTCGGGCACTTCTGCTATACCCCATGAATGCTCTTATTGAAGATCAGCTTACCCGATTACGCCGTGCCCTTGATTCAAGTGACGCTCGTCAGTTTTTTCAGGAGAACGCACAGGGTAATCGCCTTTATATGGGTAGATATAACAGTGTAACCCCAGTAGCTGGAAGAGAAAATAAAGCGAACGGATCCCTTGACCGAAAAAGGGTTAAAAATTTGAGATCTGCTTTGAAGGGTTCAGATGAAACGGTAACAGCCGTTAGAGAATATATTAAGATTGAATGGGTTAACCGTGAAAAGGTTTTTTTTGGCAGCGGTTATTCCGTTGATCAAGTTGAGGAAGAGCACAAAAAATTTGAGGCTGAAATGCTTTCATATTTTCCGCAACTTGATGGTTCCGAGATGAGAAGCCGCTGGGATATGCAGGATGTACCTCCTGATATTCTTGTTACCAATTTCTCAATGCTTAGCATTATGCTTATGCGGAGTGTTGATGCTCCTATTTTCAGTACAACAAAGGCGTGGCTGAAGAACGATCCAAACAACATTTTTCACCTCGTTATTGATGAACTACATCTGTACAGAGGTACGTCCGGTACTGAGGTCGCCTATCTACTCAGGTTGCTTCTTGATCGTTTAGGCTTACATCCCGCCCATTCTCAGCTTAGAATTCTTGCTTCCAGCGCTTCTTTGGACACAAAAGAGCATGAAGGAGAAAGCAGAAAGTTTCTCGGTGATTTTTTCGGCACAGACGAAAATAATCTTGAAAAGCAATTTTGCATTATGGAGGGCGAGCAGATAAAATCTGAGTCAATCACTGATACTCTGCCTGCACTGCCATTCATATCCGTTGCCCAAGAGATGGACTTGGCGATGATGACTGGTGGTGAAATTGACCCGTTAAGATTTACAGCAATTGCTAAACAATTTGGTCATGGAATTGATGTTGCCGGTTTAGACGGATTTCTGAAAGCCCTTGCAGACCAAAAATTTGGAGCACGGCTTATGAATGCCTGTAAGTTGGCGACACCTGATCATATTGAAGAAGAAACTCGAGCCGTATCAATAACTGAATTTGGCATTCGCTTGTTCGGAAAATCCTTGCTTGACGAAGATAAAAAATATCTTACAGTTGATGGAGAAAATGCTGTACGTGGTGCGCTTATTGCTCGTTCATTTTTTTATGAATCAAAGGACGATGACCTGAAAGAGGTCGCAATGAATATGCCCAGATTTAGAATGCATTGGTTTTTTAAAAATGTTGAAGGCCTTTGGGGTGAGCTTTCGAGTGATAAAAAAAACGGAAGAATTATTGGAAAACTTTATCCGGATTCTTCGAAAATTAATGGCGAAAAAGGTAATCGGATTCTGGAATTGCTTTTGTGCGAGGAATGTGGTTCTGTTTTTTTTGGCGGCAGTAGGTTGAAGTTACAGGCTGGCATTGCTGGTGCTGATTATGAAATGCTTTTATCTACCCCTGATATTGAAGGTATTCCAGATAGACAGGCGGCACGATTTGTTGAGAGTCGTAAGTACCAGGAATATGCAATTTTTTGGCCGAAGGGTGACAATACCATTGTTAATGAAATAGCAGTAACGAATATTTGGACTCCAGCCCAGCTTAATATAAAAACTGCAAAGGTGTTGTTGCATGGTGAGCAAGAATGCAACGATATTGTTGAAGGATATGCTTTTAATGGTAATAATAATATTGCAGCCTTGCCTCATGTGTGCCCTTCTTGTGGCATTGATTATACAGGGCGGCAAACACGACAATCACCAGTACGCGGTTTCCGTACTGGCTTTTCAAAAGTAAGCCAGATTTTTACAAAAGAACTTTTTTCTCAGTTACCCATCAAATCTGATCAACCAAGGAAACTGGTTGTTTTTTCAGATAGCCGCGAAGATGCTGCTCAAATTGCTAATGAAGTGGAACGTAATCATTACACGGATCTGCTAAGAGAGCTTACCATTAATGAACTCCGTCATTTTAAAGGAAAAGGGGAGCTTTGGCTTTCCGTTAAAGATGGTATCGAGCAAAGTGAGGATGCTAAACGATATTTGCAATTACATCCAACTGTAGAGAAAGAATTAAAAGTTTTAAATAATGCAGAACAGTTACGCGCAATTGTTAATACTTTTCCACTTGAAATACGAGATGGGATTAAAAAAAGCTTAGAAAAAATTGATATCCTTAGTAGGATTGCAACCACTGGAAATATCCCTGTATCAGAACTTATACCCGATCCAGGGAACGCAATAGATGTAAAATCTCTGGTTGCTCGGGTGCTTAAAGCCGGTTTAAATCCAGCAGGAAGTGATATTTCATCTCAATTTTTTGGGAAAAGTCACTGGACAGACCTTTTTGAGTGGGATACAAATAACAAGTATAACTGGAAGCGTGAGCCCACAATAGAACAAGCTCAGGGTGCTGCAGCTATACAATTGTTTGGAGGAACTCATCATGGAAATAATAACCAACAGTGGAATGTTAGTGGTGAAATTGTACAGAACATGGCACGCCTCTTTTTCAGCAGGTTGTATTTTAGTTTTGAATCGTCCGGTTTAGGTTTGTTATTATTGAGGATAGATGATTTAACTCTTACGGGATATGCACAACAATGTAGACTGGAACCATCCATATTTCGTCAAATATGTGATGCAGTAATTCGTATCCTTGGTGATAATTATCGTTATGAGGGAGCTGACTTCACTCCACCAGCTTGGAATATTTACGAAAACGTTAATGCCCGGTTGAAAGGTTATATCAGGAAAGTTGCCGCAAATATGCAAATTCCAGAACAATCGCTTGGAGCGAGCGTGTTACATGCGATTGCGAATGGTGGGCATCAGGATGCGATGTTGAGGATTCGGATGTTAGATGTTCGCGTTGCACTTGCAAATGACCCAGTATGGGTTTGCCCAACATGTGGAAGACCACATTTACAACCCTCTGGAGGTATATGCACTCGTACAAATTGCAATGTGATACTACCTGATCATGCCAATAAAACATGTAAAGAGTTATGGGATAGAAACTACCTTGCAAAGCCCGCTGCGGAGGGTAGAGAGCCTATACGCCTTCACTGTGAAGAGCTGACTGGACAAACGGATGATCAGGGGCTTCGTCAAAGGCATTTTCGGGATATTATTGTTGATTTACCAGGGCAGCAGGAACGTAATGGTAGAGATAAGTTTATACCGCAAGTTGATGCAATTGATGTTCTTTGCGTTACAACGACACTTGAAGTTGGAGTTGATATTGGAAGCTTGCAAGCAGTCATGTTGGCGAATATGCCGCCACAGCGTTTTAATTACCAGCAGCGTGTTGGACGTGCTGGACGTCGAGGGCAAGCTTTTTCTGTTGTGATGACGCTTTGCCGTGGAAGAAGTCACGATGAACATTATTTTAGAAATCCAGCTCGAATCACAGGAGATCCACCGCCTGTACCTTTTTTGACAATGGGTCAGGAGCGTATTGTAAAACGTATGTTGGTAAAAGCGTGCTTGTGCCAGGCGTTTATCGCAGCTGGCATTGATTGGACACACAGTCCTCAAAGCCCTCCTGATTCGCACGGAGAATTTGGTTATACCGTTGAACAAAAGAAAACTAATGGAGATAGGTCGTCCAATGGATGGGCTCAAAACAGAGCACAAGTAGTAGATGAGTTGGCAAAACAGAGTGCCTACAGGGAGTCTCTTTTGGAAATTTTTGGGATCCCGCTAAAGCAAAGAGAGCTCTATCACAACTGGCTTGAGAATGAATTGCCTCTTGAAATTGATAGGGTTGCCAACCATAGCATTGATGATGGAATTGATGAAGAACTTGACGATAATGCAAACGAAGCACCTGAAAATTTGTCAGAGCAGGAAGGATCATTAAAAAATGGGTTAGCTGAATCACTGGCCGAGGCTGGCATTTTACCAATGTTCGGTATGCCTACTCGTACCAGAGTTCTTTATCATGGACTTGGCATTAAAGAAAAGACCATTGACCGTGACTTGGAACTTGCTATTACTGAATTTGCACCAGGAGCTCAAAAAACAAAGGACAAGGCGATTCATACAGCAATAGGGTTTACCGCGCCTTTGATGAAAAGAAGAAATCAGTGGCAACCTGTCTCAGTGAATCCTCTTGCCGAACTTGGCTGGATGCTCCGGTGTCCATCCGGCCATATCACGATTAATAGCGTTCAAACAGAAAATCCCATTTGCGGCTATTGTGGTTATGAATTGCAACCAGAACACCAGTTTGAGGTTAGAAAGCCCAAAGCATTCCGCACTGATTTGAGTAAAGGAGAGGATGCAAAGGGTGACCAGCAAATCTCTTTTGGAATACCTCCGACACTTGCAGAATCTGAGCAGTCAGTCCCTGACTACGACCTCAACGCAAATTATGGCAGGTCTATTTCGGGAAATAACGGGAGCAAAGTATGGCGCATTAATGATAATGCCGGCAGGAAATTTTCTGGTCAACTGGTCAATACTCCAGCAGATAAAGATAATCATATACCTGCACTCAGCCAGCAGTGGATAGGTTCTGATTGTATTAAAGATGGTTGGAATCGTATAGGTAAACCAGAAGAGATCGCAATAGGCGCCGAAAAAGTTACTGATGTATTTCGACTTATACCCCGTATTGTGCCCGAAGGTCTTAGGCTTAACATGTTTTCAATTGACACCGTTATTCAAGATAAATTAATACAGATACAAGCTCAAGGAGTGAAGGCTTCAGTCTATTCCGCAGCTTTTCTTCTGCAGCGAGTTATTTGCGATGAACTTGATATTGATCCTGAAGAAATTGTTATTGCCAATATTTCATCGTTTGGACGCAATCAGTCAGATATTGTGCCCGAATTGGTTTTAAGTGATTGGTTGCCAAATGGCTCTGGCTTTGTCAGATGAGGGTATGAACATATAAATGAAATACTTCGGGTTATATGCAAAAACGACGGGAAAAATAACAACAGCTATATCGCAAAGATTTTATCACCTAAACACATGATCGAGTGTGAGACTGCTTGTTATGATTGTCTGAAGGTATATAGAAATATGTCATATCATGGATTGATTGACTGGAGGCTTGGGATTGCCTATTTGAGGTTGCTTTATGATATAAAATACCAAGCAGGCCTTGATGATATCAATCAACTTAAGAATCAATCAGAATACCCGGAACTCATTGGCTGGCTTGATTATGCAATAACATTGAGAGACCGATTTACGGAATCATTTAATTCCAATCTTACGAGAAATGATTGGGTCGGGCTACCAGGATTTTCTATGAAGGATCGAGCTTGCGATGTTATTCTTGTTCACCCATTGTGGAATACAAGTTCACCCTATGGTATTCTTGCAGCAGCTATCGCAGAGGCGACAGAGGAGGGGAGAACAGTACGCTTTATAGACACATTTAATCTTGCTCGTAGAGAAGGTCGCTGCTATGAATGCCTTTATGAATAAAAAATGTAAATGTCATATAAAGAATTCTCGTTAAAGATTGCCCCCATAAAATCAGTTTCGCCAAGTCGATTTTTAGGATTACAAAAATGCGCACTACGTGAAATATGGGGGTTATCTAATTCGCCACTATTGCCATCCTTGCCTTATAACTACTTCGGTAAGCTAGTGCATCTTATGTTTGAAAATTCTTCAAACGGCATTGTTAATGGCTTGCCTGCATTGGAAGCTTTTTGGGCCATTGAATTGGATAAAATTGAAAGGGAGATGAAAAGTGATGAGCTGGCAGCCCATTTTCTTCCTCTTTCAAAATGGATTAAAAATTTTCATGTTAAGCGACAAATATGTTTCAAGCATTCGCTTAAACTATTTGAAAATATAGCGCTTCATAAAATAAACGATGGACAGTCTGCGCTTACCACCTATACAGGGCCTGAATTGCAGTTAAAAACATTAGATGGGAAGATTGCCGGGAAAGTCGATTTTATAAGAGATAATGGATTTGGTATCGAAATTATTGATTATAAAACAGGAGCAATTTTTGAGGATGATGGTGTTATTAAAGCTGACTATAAAGTCCAATTAAAAATATATGCGGGGATATATCATGAGGTATATAATGAATTGCCATCTAAGCTTATAGTTGTTGGCTTGAATGGGGAAGAGTATCCGATTGATTTTACGAAAAATGAATGTGCTGAATTACTGCTAGGTGCAAGAAAATTATTTGACGATATCGATTCTTGTATTAAAAATAAGAACTCATCAGAATTGTTCGCACAGCCATCTTTAGATAATTGTAAATATTGTCAATATAGGTCTGCTTGTCAAAAATACTGGCAGAATATGCCAGCTTCCGGCCTTTTCTGTGACCTGCGGGGAAAAGTAAAGGATATTGTTCCGGTATTAAATGGAACCATCAGCATTGTTTTGGATAATGATAATGAGGATATACGCATAAGGGGAATAAATAAGGAATGTCACAAATTTTACAACTTTATCATAGGGGATGACGTTATGGTTTTTAATTTGCGACTTGACGCTAATGCTACTTTTACTACAACAGCAACCACTACCTTTTATTAGACCGGATTCTTTGATGTATAGTGGACCCCAGTTTTTAGACGGCAGTTTACAATGTTAACTTCCAACTCAAAAGGAGCCGGTAACGTAATTGTTTCGTCTGCGCCATGTTTACTCTCCGTTATCTGGCGTTGGTGTTTCGTACTCTTTGCCTTTCGCCCAGGCTTCATTCTTTTTTTCCTTTCTCTGAACCTCGCGGTAGGCATCCCATTTATCATATTCCAAGCGGATGGCTTCATAGCTTTTCGAGGTAAGAGCAACGGCAGCAATGGTTTCCTCGATTTCAGTAAAGATTAACTTTCCTCCTTCAATCATAATGTGGATGATGTCGCTGTCGAGTTCCAGGTCAGCAACATTAATGATCTCCTTATATTGGATATCTCCTTCATCATTGACTGATAACCTCCCTGCGTACGAATAGTGGTCGTTGATGTAGTTGAAGAGCATGCAGGCATCGACAAACTTCCCAGCTTTGACCTGGAAGGGAGCGGAAAATGATACGATTATTTGCTTAGTATCTTTATTGCCAAAAATATTGGCTTTGTATTTCTGGTTTTTAATAGGGATGTATACATCGATGGTCATGGGGTTCTCAGCATCCACTTTGGCGGCATCGCCTTTTAAGCCGATAGTGAGTAAAAAGTTGCCGAAGAGCTTTTCAAGTTCCATCTTGTGTGTTTCCGTTTACATTGAAAAAGAAATGGTCTATTGACTTAATACCATGATAGAGAGTCATCTGGGACAAAAGCCGTCTTAGGTCAAAAAAAATTTTAAAAGCGAAAAAGGAAAGAAAATTGGGTCATTATCTTCTTGAAATAAGATAATGTTCCCAATCGGGCAATTCGTGCTGTAACAGATGCTCCATTTCGTATTTCTGGTATTCGCAGTAGCGCTATGCATCAGGCAGCTCCCGTTTCTTGCAAAAAGCTGTTTGCATATCGTTATTCTCCTGGTCATCATTGCAATCGCTATGGCGATGTTTGGTAAATAATCAATTAGTGTGCATGTTTCCATAAACCCTCTTTTCTCCCATGAAAAATTGCGTTTATTTTCCTTTACAGGCGCAATATTGTATCATTGCAAAGAGGTTATCCAAAGTGCTTTGTCCAACCTGACCCCCTGAAGTCATGAGGCAATCCCGGCCACCGCTTGTCCGCATGCAGTACTTGCACCAGCAGCTGCAGAGCAACCATTATCCCAACTGCACAAGGGTTGCAGAGTACTTTGAGGTATCGACAAAAAGCATACAGCGCGACGTCGACTATATGCGCGACCTGCTTCATGCGCCAATAGAGTACGACCAGAAAAAGAGAGGGTATTATTACGATAAGCCGGACTGGGATTTTCTGCCCTCAACGCTTCTTGAGCTAGGGGAAGCAGCCGCGCTGATAGCTACCAAAAAGGTGCTTGCACAGTGTGAAGGTTCGCCGTTCTTCGATGAAGTCAGCCGGGCACTCGACAAGATGCGGCAATATCTTCCGGAGGCTTCAGCCCCAAATGAGTTTCTCAACATCTACTCTTTTGAAAAGGCTTCACCCCCTGCCTTTGATCCCCGATTTTTTGCAATCATTGAAGATGCCATACGCAGCACTCTCAAGATTACCATAACGTACCGAGCCTCATGGAATCAGGGAGTAACTGAGCGGACGGTGCATCCCTACATTTTTCACTACTCTCAGCAAAGCGATACCTGGTATTTAATCGGCTACTGCGAACTGCGGGGCGATTTCCGTACCTTTGCCATCAACCGCATCAGAACACTCACATTGACGAAAAAGCACTTCACCGTTCAGAAAGCCTTTTCAGTTGATACCTACCTAAGTTGAGCGATCTGCCATAAAAAAAGCCTCAATATTTCCGGTTAAAGTGTTAAATTATAATGGGTAACAGCAAATTACCATTTGTAACGCAACACAAACCAAAAAATAAGGAAGCTTT
>CAIXLG010000186.1 GCA_903920215.1 uncultured Chlorobiaceae bacterium | reverse complement strand
GGAGTTGCGGAGTTGATTTCGGTTCAATCAAAAAAGCTATAATTTTCGTCATCGTTTCATTCAATCTGATGTCATGCACCCCATCATGCACCCCATCATGCACCCCATCATGCACCCCATCATGCACCCCGACTTGTGAGGGTTCAAGGGCTCTTTCTGTATTTGCTCCAAATTCAGGCACGCTGATGATCATGCGAAATATATCACCTTCAATAAGCTGAGGATCCAATCCTCCATACTTTTTGCCGTACATCATCATCTTGCGCATACCGGAGCCCAGTTCGTCAGCCCGATCTATTGCTCTGAAAAATGCACCGATTACCGGGTTTTTAGGATAGGGCGCGAATGTGTCGGGATTAAGCACACCAAACCCGTGAGGACGATTCGAGTTATAGGTAGTGACTTTTCCATATTCGATGATGAGGCGAGAGGGAACTCCACTTGCATATTCCCGATGGATCAGCATGTTGGACGCTACTTCACGGAAAATGGCATCCCGCAGACTTCTGCGTTCAATGCCTTCCAGATAAAACGGGTCCGGCAAATGCTTTTGGACAAAAGCCTGAATTCGATCATAGCTCTCGATGAGATTGGTGCGCACAAGATCGCGGTCGTCGTAGCGGTCAACATTGACCTTGCGCAGAATCAGATCGGTTCGATGTGCAGGACAAACTTTCAGGATAAGCAGGTCAGGCGCAAACAGCATGACTCCTGCAAGAGTAACTCCGTTTTCTTTTGTCTCGGGTTCCTCTTGATAGAGCTGAGCACTCTTGAGCAGTTGTAGATCATCCATATTCGCCCAGGGATGATTATCCCTGTTTATCCGAACATATCGTCGACACTTTTCAATCAATTCCGGACGAAGGTCATTAACTTGAATCCAGGGGTATACCTTGTTTTCGCTGAACGTTGCCTGTTTGCGCTGGTAGAGATTCGCCACCTGAGTGGTGTGATCGGTAATATCCAGATCGCCATCTTCATTGCGGTCGTAAATGCGACCATTACAGCGATGTACCTGAGAGCTTTCGGGCACATAGATACGCAGAAAAAATTTCTCATCCAGCTCGATAACATCCACTGAAAGATAGGTTGGTGGAGTGAGCTTCAGCGGGTTGTTTATTGCGGTGACAAAGTCTTTTTTGATCTGGCTGACAGCATCCGGCTCAATACCCTGAAGAGTTCCATCATCCTGAACACCAAGCAAAATCGTCCCGCCATGCCGGTTAAGAAAGGCGCAAACAGTCCCATAGACATCACGGCTGAGCTGACTGCGGCAGCTCTTGAACTCCAAGGAGATCCCTTCACCCTGACGGATCAGATCATGTATTTGCTGTAAGCTGACATCCATACGCATCCCCTTTATTCCATCACAACAAGAACTTTTGCCGACACTTTACGTCCTGTTGAGTTGTCGACAAATTGTCGAAAACTCAACACCTGCTCCACTTTCCACCTTTACCTTCATCGTTTCATCAAAAATATTTGTAGCCAAAATAAAGATAAGGTTATCAAACATTTATGATAAAATATACACAAATTATACTGACATAAGTCAGGTGCGCTGCTGGTTTATAACTGTCCCAAGCACCACCAAGGTAAAATCATAGATGTGCGGATGGTAACAATAAATAGCTTTGGAAGCAGTCAGGAAAGTATAACGCCACAATAAAAGGTACCAGATTCAATAAGCGCTGGCAGATTTAGGTCAACAACAAAGAGAAAATAGAGATTTGATTAATTAAATAATGTGTTTACTTCTTGAAACATTACCTGCAAATCTTGCTTGAACTCTGCGCGAATTACTCTCTTGTCATCTAGTAAACCAAGGATTTCTTCTTTTGCCGCCGTAGCTTTTTTTGTGCGGACGTCATTAGCCGGTATACAAAAGAATTGATAGCCTGGGTAATCTGTAGATAATTGATCTATTAAATGTTCTTTATCTTTATCGAGGATACCTACGACTTTCTCAAATCCAAGATCAAAAACTATTTTTGCAATTGTATCCATATTTCCAGCTCCACCAACTCCCCAACCAAAAAAATCACCTTTTAGCGGAATTTGAAGATCTTTTGCAATTAATTGATAAAATATTACATCTTCTTGTCCCTCTACTAAAATGACTTTGTCATGAAGAAAAAATAATTCACGAGCATCAAGTCCAAAAATGTGAGGATTATTCAGATTATTTAATAATCCCTTTAATTTGCGTTCTGATTCATCAGAAATAGATGAAATAGTACAGTTTAAATTTTTTGAGTGAACTCTCGAAATTTTCGCTCCATTAGCAATAGCACTCAAATCAACAAAATAAGGAGAGTGAGTGGCAAGAAGAATTTGCCGGTCAGACGAGAAATCTAAAAGTAATGATGCCAACTTCTTCTGTAGGGCTGGATGTAAAGATAATTCAGGCTCGTCAATTGCTATAATATCTCCGGGCTTCGAGTCGTAAAGTGCGTCGACAAGGAAAAATAAACTTACTATTCCCTCTCCTATTCCGTCACTACTGTGATTGGCCTCACCGGTTTCAAATTTAAGATAATATTGCCCATTGTCGGCTTGATCAATAGTCCAATTAGGCATAGGTGCGAGGACTCTGCCTAATATTTCATCAAATTTATTTCTGTTATTTTGAATTTGAAACAGCCTGTAGGCAAAAAGGTCTATGGAAGCACCTCTTACAGCTGGCAATTGGTGACCACTCGTGTACTGCTCTCTTGTATATATTGCTTTACTAAAGAACGGGTTGAAATACCGCCTTGATGGAATAACGAATATCTCTTTACTTGTTGGGGATACACTTTTGTTAATCCATTCTGTTTCGCTACCACCTGCTTTTAATGTCTTAAGCTCTTTTACTTCTCCATCTGTATTCGTAAGTCTAATGCTGATTTTGGAATCATTATTATCATTCCTTTTTCCAACAGTAAAACTTGGTGGCTCGTTTTGAGAAAACGCTCTTACCGATTCTATGACTGTTGACTTTCCTGCGTTATTGGGCCCTACGAGTATAGTAAGTCCGCTTCCTGGCGTATCATTAGGTACAGCCATTTCAAGAGTTTGACAATTAGAAAACCCTCTAAAACCCAATATCTCCATTTTTGCAATTGCCATATATCTCCCTTATTTTTTTCCCAAACATTAAATGGCGGTTTTTTAGGATACTTTCGTTTGCCACTGCGATTTGCCTGTTGCCCTGAAATAAAGTGCTTCAGGATCTACATCGAAACCGCAATCCCACGCAAGAGTTGGCCAGGAATCAAGATAAAAATGTGAAAAAGCTTCAGGGTTGCGCAATGGCTCCGCTATTGGATATTTATAGACAAGATCACGGAGATCCACCTCTCCGGTTTCACCGGTATTGAATTTCAGAAATATCTGATAATCCTTAACATACCTTGCATCTACAATAGAAATACATTTCATAAGCTATCAGCTCTATCTTAACCTGAATAATTCACGAGGACTACAAAAGTCGAAATATTAAGGCAGAAATTGAGATAATTGTAGCTGTAAACAGCTAAAAAACGACGATGCTACACATGACGTTGTTGTAATCGATTCATATCAGACAAAAAGCAAGG
>CAIXLG010000185.1 GCA_903920215.1 uncultured Chlorobiaceae bacterium | reverse complement strand
GGCTATTGGCACCAGAATAGAGGGCGGCAATACTGCTTGCAGTGAATTCACCGCAAGCAATTTACCGTTTTTTGTTCATGGTCCGTGTGCGGTAACCGGTAGGCTACGGAGGGCTCAAAAAGAAACTTGGCAAACAGCATGAAGTAGTAGTTGTTACCCCGAACAGTTACTATCAGTGGATTCCATCAAATATCTGGGTTGGTGTTGGCCAGATGACTATTGACGATGTCCGGTTTGAATTGAAAAAAGTATATAACCGCTGGGGCATTGTTCTGAAACAAGCCAAAGCTATTGAAATCCATCCTGAAGGTGATGCAGAAATTCAGAAAGGGTATGTCACGATTGAGTATACTGATGGGGTACGAAATGGACAGACTGAAAAAGTTGACTATGATTATCTGGTCAATGCAACCGGTCCGAAACTAAATTTTGAGGCAACTGAGGGTCTTGGACCCGATAAAAACAGCTTCTCGGTTTGCACCTATGGCCATGCCGCCCATGCATGGGAACACCTTCAGGACAATATCAAAAAAATGCAGGCAGGTCATAAGCAGCGTATACTGATCGGCACTGGCCATGCTATGGCAACATGTCAGGGGGCGGCCTTTGAATACATTCTGAATGTGGCCTGGGAAATATCAAAGCGTGGACTGAGCGATAAAGCACAAATTACCTGGTTGTCAAATGAGTATGAGTTGGGTGATTTTGGCATGGGAGGCGCATTTATCAACAGAGGCGGCTATTACACCCCGACGAAGGTTTTCACTGAATCCATTATGGCTGAGTACGGTATCAACTGGGTCAGGCGGGCTGGAGTCCATAAGGTTGAGCCAGGCAAAGCGCACTATGAAACGCTTGCTGGCGAGGAGTTGACACAGGAATTTGACTTTGCCATGCTTATTCCCTCATTCTCAGGCGTTGGACTGACCGCATTCGATAAGAGTGGAATTGAGATCACCGACAAGATGTTTGCTCCAAACAAGTTTATGAAGGTTGATGCAAATTATACAGCCAAACCTTTTGAGGAGTGGGAGGCTGACGACTGGCCTTCGATCTACCAGAATCCTCTTTTCAAAAACATATACGCTCCCGGCATTGCCTTTGCCCCTCCGCATCCGATTTCGAAACCGATGACAAGTCCGAGTGGCCGGCAGATTTCTCCGACGGCGCCGCGTACAGGAATGCCGGCGGGTGTTATGGGTAAAATTGTTGCACTTAATATTTCGGAAAAAATTCAGGGTGCAACAGAACATCGCCATAAAGCATCAATGAGCAGAATGGGCGCAGCATGCGTTGTGTCTGCGGGATTCGGTTCGTTTGATGGGCTTGGAGCTTCAATGACCCTTTTCCCTGTTGTTCCTGACTGGAATAAGTATCCTGAATGGGGCCGTGATATGAACTATTCACTTGGAGAGGCTGGCCTTGCTGGACACTGGCTAAAAGTAATATTGCACTATCTCTTTTTCCATAAAGCAAAGGGTTATCCGTTTTGGTGGTTAATTCCTGAATAACCTTTATTTTTCTGATAACCTTAAATCCGAAACGCTATGGGCACAAATAAAGTCAAGGCATATTACGACGAAGCTTATCCGCCGGTACCGTCGACAAGCACCCTCTACTGGCGGAAAAACCTACTGTGGCAGCTTGTTCGCTTTGTTGTATTGAATGTTAAAATTATGCGAATTGTCGTTGGAGGACACTCCTGACAACAGGGAAGAATGGATACCGGGAACATGTACAAAGCAACCTGTAGTTCATACAATAGTTGCTTTGTACATCTCTTCTCTTCAAGAGAAAAAATCATGCACCTATCATAACTTACAAGAGCTGTTCTTCCCCGGCTTTTCATTGCAGGAACACCTCTCGCCTGTCGAAATATTCAGTACGGTATAGAGTGGACAAAACCCAATAAAAGCGGTTAAAAGCGGGACAAGTCCAACAGCACCCCACCACGATTGATTGATGACACCTACTGCAATAACTGCTACCCCGATAACAATCCGGAGTATTTTATCTATTTGCCCTACATTTTTTTGCATAAGCTCGATTAGTTTAAAAGGTGAATTATGTCTGGGGATAATAAATACACATTTATTAAAGCAATAATATAACATCGCCCACTGATAAACAAGTCATACTGTAATTGCTTCCGTTTAATAAGCTGCATGATTCTATATTCTAGAAAAAAGAGACCTATATACGCAATTTATTTTATGGCTTACTGTCATAAAATAATATAAATAGCTTATTAACAATTGCTAATAAAACGAGCTTTGATTACGTATAATTATTCACAATCGTTAATTAAAAAGCATCAAAGACATCGCCCACTGATTATAAATAATATTCTAAATTCACAATAAATAGCTCACCATCAAAACAATATCAATCGAAATAAGTAACTTATATTAAATAACTTACGAGATATTTAACAATAACTAAACTATTCATATCAAGCAATAATTTGCTCGTTAACTGATTATTTCAGTACATTAAATATGCATGTGAAATAGAAAAGAAATGTTCTGATTAATTTAATGATCTACTTAGCTATGAAACGATTATTGTTAATAATTGGTATGGGATTTTTGTTCAATTCTGTCGCACAAGCGGCAACCGGTACTTTGGATGGCAAGGCAATCTTTGATAAGAACTGCAGTGTCTGTCACTCCGTAATGCCACCACCAAAAACTGCACCGCCTATTATGCCTCTCGCTTCTCGATACCATCAGAGATTCAATACAAAAAAAGATGGCGTTAATCATCTTATCGCTTACCTGAAATCACCAAACAAGGACAAAGCGATTGACTCTCAAGCCATTACAAGATTCGGTATTATGCCCGCTCTACGTCTACCAGATTCAGAGTTGAGAACTGTAGCGGAATGGGTATGGGATCAGTACAACCCGAATATGGGAATGGGACGTGGGATGGGAATGGGTCAAGGTCAAGGAATGGGACGAGGTCGGGGTATGAATCAGTAATAGAAGATTGTAGCTGTCAGAGAGAAAAAAACATCCGGACAGCGCTGATGAAAAATGTACCCGACAACATTTTTTATCGGCAGCCCGGATGTGCGGAGGAAGATAACAGGATAAAAAATAGTGAGGCGATGACAAGATTCGAACTTGTGATAAAGAGTTTTGCAGACCCTTGGCTTAGACCACTCACCCACATCGCCTAAAAAAAACATCCGGGCAACCCTGAAGATAAGATGCACACACACACCGTTAAGTCCACACACGACTTCACAACAGATGCCCGGATGCCGGAGAAACATATCGGCATACTGAAAAAACTGAGGCGATAACAAGATTCGAACTTGTGATGAAGAGTTTTTTGAGACTCCTGGTTTAGACCTCTCACCCATATCGCAATAATAAAAACACCCGGACGCCTGAAAAAAGATGCACACACACACCTGTAAAGCCCCCACATGACTTTACAAAAGACGTCCGGATGCCCGGAGAAAACCTTAGAAGGCTAAAGTCGCCCAGAGTTCTGAACGCAAACGGCTTGTATTTGCATCGGCAACAGCACCACCAACATGATCACTTGTTGTCAGGTAGCGCAATGTCGGCTGAATAGTGATTTTGCCGACTGGTATCTGGTACTGAGCCCAAACAAATTTGTTTGTATACTCATGACTTACAGCTGATGAGTTATCAGTCGTTTTGTTGTAGTCATACCATGCAAGGAACTTACCGTACTCTGCTTTAATTCTTAAGAGATAACCGGTGTAATCGACATTTTGATTAGCATAGGCAT
>CAIXLG010000184.1 GCA_903920215.1 uncultured Chlorobiaceae bacterium | reverse complement strand
TAATGGCGACAAAGGACGGAATGTTACCCCGTAAGTCAAGCAAAGTGTGCATCTTAACCGCACCCTTATGTGTTCTGAACTTTGCCCATGGAAACAGCGCAAGACAGAGGTCGATCGTGGTTGAATCCAGTGCGTACACCGTTTCCTGCAGTGCAAAGAACAGGCAGAGATATTGATCAAAACAGCTGAACGATTGAAGCTTGTGATTGCCGTTGTACCTCTTGACGCACAGGCGAAATTGATGAAGCGGCAGGTGTTCAAGCAACTGAGCAAAGACGGTTTTTCCTGTATACATCGATCATTCCTTGTTGAAGAATTATGAAATGATCAAAGATAGCAGGCATTTTCAAGTCGGTAACGGCTAAAAAACACCGTATTCTGTTATATAATTAAAAGTTATAGGGATTTATTTTTTCAACAGTTGGACACCAGTGGCATTCAGGGCTTTATTTACTGCCAGCTCCTGATAGTAGCGCACACTTTTTGTGCCTCCAATATCCTCAAACGCTACCTTGTTAAAGTTCTCTTCCCAAGGGATAGGGGTAAAACGTTCTATGCCAGAGCTCTTCAGGTGTGGGAAAAGTGTCGATCAACCCTTCGGCTCCGGTCTTCATGCATATCTGATAGATCTCTCTGCCGTTGGAGGCAAATGTGAATGCAAGCTGAAGCTTTTCGGCATAGTTCTGGCCTGAGCCACCCCTTCGCCCACTGCCTTTTCATTGCTTTTGGCCTCAATGACCGCAAGTTTCCGGCCCTGATAAACCAGCACGTAGTCAGCCGTCAGTGATTTGCCGCGAACGCCTCCGGTCTGAATCTTCCCTGCAGTAATCGGATACTCCCGCTGCACTTTTGACCCATCAGCTCCCCATCCGCTCTCTTTCAGCTTCGGGTCAATGAGTTCCGCTCTGGTTTCGGCTTCGTTCATGGGGGTAATAGTAATCTGAAATGAACAGGCAGATATTGTCTTAAAAGAAGCAATCGATTTTATTTCAACAGATGCAAATCTTTAATTTTGATACTGTCAAGATAACTGCTTGCCTTTGTCAAGGTAATTTGTCGGGCATTCAGGGCATCCAGCACCGTCCGCACATAGGTATTACCGAATACGTGCATGGGCTCTCGATAGCGGTACAGCCGGGCTCCTCCCTCTTTTATAGGAATGATCAACGATGCGTGCCACTCCCTGTAGGCTGCATACTCGCTTTGCAGCAAACGACCGGCATCAAATAATCGACGCAAAATCACCTCACAGCTCACACCCCATGCTTTGCATTGCTGACCCAGCCAAACATCGTATTCCGAAACATTCAGAGGTCGTTCAGCATCCTTGATCATTGCAAGAAAATTGTCCGGCACCAGCAGATTACCAGCAAAGGAGTTGGCTTCGCGCTCCCTCCCCTCATGAGAGTTCAAGTCGATGTCGTCATCAATAGAACTGCTCCGATGCAGAAGCAAATGACCAAGCTCATGCATTAACGTAAACGTCTGCCTGCGCTCCGAAGCCTGTTTTTTTACAACAATTACCGGGCAATCTGGATCATACAGGGTAAAGCCGATAATCGGGTTCTCTTTAGGAATCTGCCACTTTCCGTTAAAGCCATTACTTCGAAAAACCAGAATCCCCTTTGCTTCGAGTGCTTTGCGGTATGAGTCAAAATCATTGCTCTCACCGATCCCCAACCAGTGGCGAACAATACGAGCTATTTCCGGGACAGACTTGCCCTGCAAATCAGGTGGAGAGAACCGAACCCGTTCGTTTTCATCCATATCTTCAAGCAAGCCAAGGTAGACTTCCCTCTGTTTTTCAACCCGCTCGATCAACTTTTTAAGCGTTTGAGTTACCTCTGGCTTCTGGTTGGTCAGCGTCCTGAATTGAGTTGTATGCACTGCTGACACATCAACCGAACCTGCTTCCAGAAAAAACAGCACCCCTCGGCCAAAATAGTCCGCCACCTTGCGTAACTGATTGAAAGTCAAGCCATCTTCACCAGCCATAACTCTTTCCATGCTGCTTGGTGCAATATCAAGCTCCAACGCCAGATCGCCCGGCGTAATGCCATAATCGGCACAGCACCAAGCTATACGTTCCGGATTGATAGACTGAATATGTTCCATGACTGAATTAAAACATTATTTCCGAACGATGTTCTGCTGGAGATTCACTGGCAATGCGCAATAAAACAGCCGGTTACGCACCGCAAACCTGATGTGGAATATAAGAATGCCCTAAGCAAAATACGAAAAAGATGCTGAAGAGACTCACGATTCACATCGAAATCCTTGCTTCACTGTACCTGAAAATCTCATCACCTCCCGACGCCGGATTCATGAAAATTCGCTAAATTGGTATTCAGAATTTCCTGTTACCACCACTTCGCACAAGGAAAACCGATGACGACAGCAGAGCAAATATATCACACCGTCAAAGAGCTTCCTGAGCTGGCGCTGCGTGAAGTACTGGATTTTGCTGAGTTTTTAAAGAAAAAAAACAAGCGAGAAGCATTATCAGCCAAAGAATAAGCGAGACGGACAACTATTTTGCCAACCCCAAGGTCATCGAAGCCATTGAACGAGGCAAAGCAGATATCAAGGCAGGAAGAGTTACAACAATTACCGACCCAAAC
>CAIXLG010000183.1 GCA_903920215.1 uncultured Chlorobiaceae bacterium | reverse complement strand
GAATGCCATAAGTTTTTCTTTTTGTTATAGTTATAATAATAACTCTATTTAACAAGAAAAACAAGGATTAAAAGTTCATAAATCGCTTTATTTTATCAAATTAGCCTTAACATAGTTATAAAATGCTCGGGAAATTAGGATGGATCCCTGTGGTGTTCCACACCCTGATTTGGGGACAACCTCTTTTGGATTACGCTGAACAGCTCGATCGTGAGATCTGCCAACTGGACGAACCTCCTGTTGTGATGGGTCACTCCATGGGAGCACTTCTTGCCCAGATGCTGGGTGCAAGCAAACGCGTAAAAGCACTTGTCCTGCTTACTCCCGCCTCGCCTGCCGGGATCATGGCTCTGACTCCCTCTGTTGTCAAGAGTTTCTGGAGTGCACAGACAACATGGGGTTTCTGGAAAAACCCGTTCCGCCTGAAATTCAGTGAAGTTGTCTATTCGATGCTGCACCTGATGACCGAAAAAGAACAGTGGGAGATCTTCAATAAACTTGTTTATGAGTCAGGCAGGGCGGCTACTGAAATCGGTTACTGGCCTTTTGACCCTAAGCGGGCATCAAGCGTCGATGAGTCCAGGGTTACCTGCCCGGTTCTCGTCATAGCCGGCAGACTCGACCGCATCACACCTGCATCAGTCGCCCGAAAAATTGCGAAAAAGTACAAGGCGGTATCAACATACAAGGAGTTCAAGAACCACGCCCACTGGGTTGTTGGAGAACCTGGCTGGCAGGAAGTTGCAGACTATGCAAGCACCTGGCTCACTGAACAAAAGATATGATTGAGGTCAGCAGGAATAACTATGTTTCTGGGCAATTGCCAGATGCATTAAAACAACTGCAGGAAGAAAATGTCAGGTTGAAAGCGCTTCCAGCTGCACATGGCATACCGTGGGATGAGTCAATTCGAACAGAAGAAAATTCATTTGAAATCCAATCGGCGTCGATAGTTCAGCGTTCAGCTTCGTTGGGAGTCGGCAAAAGGGAGGTCTGGTTATTCACCAGTCTGTAGCAATGAGTGGAGGAAAGGAGTCTGCAATAAACCCCGGATTAAATGTGGTGATTGTCCGCATCGCATGCTGTTACCAGTTACAGAAAAGGTTCTATACCGTCGTCTAACTGGCAAGCATATCATCGGTGTATATCCAATGCTGCAAGACGAAAGCTTGTTGCAATAATCGCCCAGCGCAAAGTGAGCACCCTCATTCTTGTTCATCGAGGTGAACTTCTTCAACAATGGAGGGAGCGGTTATCCACTTTTCTCGATCTGTCCGGTTCATCTTTTGGTTTAATGGGAGGTGGTAAAAAGAAACTGTCAGGGTGTATTGATGTTGCTGTCATGCAATCTCTTACACGGCGTGACGATCTTGCCGTATTGCTCGAGCGCTATGGCCAAATCATTGTTGATGAGTGTCATCATCTTTCAGCCTTTACCTTTGAGGCAATTCTCAAACGGGCCAAAGCCGCATATGTTTTGGGTCTGACAGCAACGCCCATTCGTCGAGATGGTCATCAGTCCATAATTTTTATGCAATGTGGCCCTGTTCGGTATCGCGCGCTTCCAGCAGAAAATGCACCTGTTCGCCTGGAGGTTTGGCCGCTGACAGAACGCACTGAACAACTGGAACTGATAAGCGAAAAACTCGCAGATCAAATTTTGCATTGCTTTTTGCTGCATGGCCGGTTGACAAAAAAGCAGCGGGCAAGCACGCTTGCAGATCTTGCAGAACTGCAAGATTCGGTTCCAAGGGTTATTCTCGCAACCGGGCGACTGATTGGCGAAGGTTTTGATCATCCACCTCTTGATACTTTGGTGCTTGCCATGCCGATCTCCTGGAAAGGAACATTACAGCAGTATGCAGGACGTCTGCACCGTGATCATGTCAACAAGAGTGATGTTCGTATCTACGATTATGTCGAACATGACTATCCGCAGCTTGCAAGAATGTGGGAAAAGCGCCAGCGAGGCTATCGGGCAATGGGTTACCGTATCAGGATGAGGGATTGATTTTCTGATGTAGAACGGTTAATATATTGAAGCAACAACTGATGAAATAGAACGAGCTGAGATACTCTATTTGATAGGGAAAACTCAAAACATTACAGAGGTCAATAGGAGAGTCACAAGGAAACGAGCAGAATACTTCGCAGAGTTTTATGAAGTGGCTCCATTATTCCTGCTCCAGAGATTGCAACACGTTGCTTCCTCTTTCAGTGAGACGATATTTCTGTAAACGGCTGTTTGGTTTTTCAGACCGGGTCATTGCGATGTAACCAGCTACCAAGGCTGGCTGCAGGTAGCTTTTGTGATATATGTGACCTGTCTTTCAGACCTAATGCCTGGCGGATATCCATACTGCTGCACTCTCCGTTTTTCTGCAGCAATGCAAGAAGCATCCTCACTGTAGGGGTGACTGTAGGGGCGTGATCTCTTTTGTCCGCCTGTTCTGCTGGACGTGTCTCAAAATCCGGGCATTTGACAATTATCCGGAAAATGTCGCCTTCAATCATTTCCGGATCAGTTCCCCCATAAGCTTTACCATATTTTATAAGCTTGCGCATTCCGGAACCGAGTTCATCAGCACGTCCGATTTCACGAAAAAAACGGGCGATGACAGGGTTCTTGGGATATGGTGAAAAATTTTCCGGATTGATTACTCCTGACACAAAAAAATGATCATGAAAAATAAATAAAGGCGGGGATTCTCATGATTTCATGGTAAAACCAAAAAGAGTTCTGCCACAAGTTAAGGGTATGGTAGAGACAAAAGCCGTCTGAGGTATGAAAAACCTTGTCTTTTTAACGGCCTGTATTACGATTTGGCTGTTTCAACAAGAAAGCACGTCATGATTCGGGGAGAGCCTGCTGCTGCTGTTCGAAGAGGGTGCAGAGGTGCTCGAAACTGGAGGGGAGACCATCCATACCCGGAACATCATAGAATTGGAAATCATGCCGGGTTTTCTATGGGTTTCTTTAGACACCTGTTGGTATTCAAGGGTGATCATGGCTATGTCTTTTTAAGTACACATAGTCATGAGCGTCCCTCAAGTATCTCACCGGAAATTGTCACTCCATTAGAATTATTTTCGGAGAAAACTGATGAATGATAACGAGCTTCTGATTGAAAAATTCAAAACCCAGAAAATTCTGGACGACATAGCTGAACATGATCTTGCTCAATATGTTTCAAATACCCATGCCAGAATAGAAGCTTTGGCTGCTCGGCTGGAATTAAAATTGACCTATGGAACACCAACCAACAAGGCCGGAGCTGCATAGGCTTGCTGAGTACAGAAATGAAAAGCAACCAGGTAAAATTATAGAATCAGAACTTATAAAAAGGTTTCTACCCGTGACAGTTCAATGATACACGACGTTGATATTTTTATTACCACTAATCTTTTTCAACGAGATAAATAGTCAGTCAGCGGTTGAGGATCGAGGCAGCCATTTTCAGTTGCCGGTGCTCAAAAGCCGGGGCAAAGTCGATTAAGTCGCGAGACTCCATGCCAACTGCAGCACTCATTGCAACTGTTCGCCATTTCTTTACCGCACTGTAAACCTCACCAAGAATTCTGAGGGCCTGGGCAGGTTCAAGCCAGAAATGGTCAGCAACACGCACAACCTCCGTAATGGAGGATACCGGCCCTGTTTCCTCCGTCAGCCAGGTTTTCAGCTCCTGATCCTTGTCAGGAAAAGGGTTGAGATCAAAAGCTGGTGCCAGAGACCACTGGCCGTTTGCCACATGCAGAAAACCATGGTTGTGCAGGTGATCATCCACATTGGTGATCAAAAGGTTAAAAACAATACGACGCCACAATTCAGCCAGTTCATGTTTCGGCTCTGCGCATATCGAAATAATGCGCTGGGCAATCTCGGTGTAGGCTCGCTCTTCATCTCGCCGAGCCTGGAGCATGGATGCCGCTGACAGATAAGGAATGCGCGAACCGTTATTCGCACGGTCAAAGCGGCGGATAACTGCTATAGGGGAGTCGTCAGTAACGATAATTCTTGCTTGAGCAGCATTGATTCCTGCCGCCAATGCAAGGTGTAAAGCCAAAACCTCACCTCTTGTTACGCTGCGTTCGTCTGTGACGCTTGGAAACTTTCCAATGGCCAGATGTCCATCATCATCAATGATAGAGCACTTTGGGCGTAGTCCACCGAGTGAAGTCCCTCTTCCCCGGAGATAGCGCAAGTCAGCTTCAGTTTCGGTTCTCCGCTCCACAGCATGGCTTGCTCCAAGCATAAGGGCCAGCTCAAGAATGGGTGGAGTTGCTCTTTCATGACCTTCTATGGTTCGCAGAAAGTGGCCATGTTCATCGCGCAAACGCAATGCACCAACCCGACTGACATCGTCCACGCCAACCAGATAGTCCCATTCCGTTAGTGGCTCATAAGATTGTTCTCTTCCTTCATCCCTGAGTCTTTTGCGACGTTTTGCATGATCCCGCGCAATAAGACGGCAACCCCAGCCATCAGGTTCCGTATCGGCAATCCCAAGGTGAAAAACAGAATCAGTTCCCGTCGCAGCCTTATGATATTGGTGACCTTCAATCAAATCAAGGTCTGGAGAAACTGAAAACCGGTCTACCGACTGAAGCCATTGTTGCGAATAGGCAAACGAAGAGTTCTCCCGCAATCCGCTTTTGGCATAGGCAAGTTGGCCAACAAGAGTCCCGCATTCGCCAATACAAATGGTTGCACTATGCTGAATAGTCTTACTCATAAAGCACCGGTTTGGGGTGAAATCTTTCTCTTTCGTATACGTTGCGGCAACTGCTCATCCATCAGAATAAGTCCAATCGAGTCTTTTGCCGTGTCCAGCAGCTCATTAAGTTTATCAAGTTCGCCCAACACATAAAGAGCGCGGGCAATTGTCCCCCACGACAAGCTTGGATCACCTTTTTCCAGTCTCCTGAGGCTGGAAACTGAAATACCAATCCGCTCAGCCATCGACTGCTGAGAGAAACGCCGCCGCCTTCTCGAAAGTGATAAATCCATCCCAAACTTTTTAAGCGCTCGTAAAACGGAGAGTGGTGCAGGTGCCTTTTCGATATTACCGCTCATATTTAACATAATATAATTCCATAACGCTTATACATGAGCTAATATATAACAAGGTGGTTTAAAAGAAAAATGGTTTCATGGGGTTGATTTTTTTGAATTTGACCTCGCCCCCTCCGGCTTTGCTTCATGCGCTAAAACCCTGCTGAATGCTTCAGGAACAATTGAACTTGCTATATTTTCGTGGACAGTGTGAGAAGTCATATCTTCAATCAAAAGGAGATATAAAACATGACACCGACAGGCAACGGGAGTCGCAGACAGTACAGCAAAGAGTTCAAGGTAGATGCTGTTGAGCTGATGATGCGAAGTAATAAATCAATCTCAGAGACAGCCGCCAGTTTAGGAATCAGGCCTGATTTACTGAGCCGGTGGAAAAAGGAATATTCAGCGAACAAGGCTGCACCTTTTCCCGGCAGCGGGCATCTGAAAGATCCAGAAGAAGATCGGTACCGCAAACTGGAACGTGAACTTCGAATAGTTACTGAGGAAAGAGAAATATTAATAAAAGCACTTGCTGTGTTCTCAAGGACGCCCTTCTAAAGTATACATTTATTGAAGGTT
>CAIXLG010000182.1 GCA_903920215.1 uncultured Chlorobiaceae bacterium | reverse complement strand
GGTTCGAAGTAGAATATCCCAATGGAGTTCGGTTGCATTTGAGTGCAATTCCCGGGGAACAGGAATTGAGTCGTCTAATTCACATATACCGCGAGCCATGTTTTCATTAAATGATTCACTAAGCTATTTTTATTTTCGGGAATCGACTGATATGCGAAAGGGTTTTGATGCATTGTGTGGAATGGTTCGCTCCCAGATGTTACGAAATCCACTGAGTGGAGACGTATTTATTTTCATGAACCGTACGCGGACTACTATAAAGATCCTGAGATGGGAATCGGGAGGCTTAGTCATCTATCACAAACGATTGGAACAAGGACGTTTTGAAGAACCAATCTATCACACCCAGGATAAGAGTTGCCATCTTAAATGGGCCGAATTGGTAATGATGGTACAGGGCATTTCTATGCAAAACAGAGTACAAAGAAAAAGATATAATAAAGTCTAAATAGCTTATAAATAAAGCAATTAAAGCTTTGTAATATCAACTTTATTTTGTATCTTTACACTGTGATTGAAACAAAAAACATACCTGATTTATCTCCCGAACTCGAACTCCTGCAAAAGGAGAACGAGATACTTCGAGGTAAACTTTTGACAAAAGAAAGTGTTATTTTTGACCTTCGGTTTCAGTTAGATCAATTACGCAGAGCCATCTTTGGACATAAAAGCGAACGCTTTGTTCCTGAGAATCCAGATCAATTGCGTTTAGACTTTGATATGGGCGAAGAGGCACCCGCAGCACCTGAAACAGAAACAATCACAATTACACGTCTTAAAAAGAAGAAGAAAGCCGCTCAGCCTAACGTAAGACTAGCTATACCTGCCCATTTACCACGTGTAATAGAAATCATTGAACCGGAGAATTTACCTGCTGGATCTAAAAAGATAGGTGAAGAGAAAACGGAGGTAATGGAAATTACACCTGCCAGAATTTATGTTCGCTGTATCATTCGCCCAAAATATGCTTTACCACAGGAAAAAGGCATTTCAATCGCCTATTTACCTTCATTACCACTTCCAAAAAGTAACGCCGGAGCCAGTTTGCTGGCCTGGCTACTTACCAATAAATACGTTAATCACTTGCCTTTTTATCGTCAGTCACAAATGCTGAAAAGAGATGGGGTTATTCTGCCAGAATCCACCATTAACGGTTGGTCTGCTAAATCTATCGATTTGATAGAACCTATATACCACGCAATGTGGAAACATATTCGTGAATCGGATCACATTTTCGCGGACGAAAGCACCATTAAAGTGTTAAATACAGACAAACCGAGTGGTTCGTTAAAAGGGTATTTCTGGTTGTTTAAAATGCTGGACCCAGGTATAGCTTTTTTCTACTATAACCAAGGTTCACGCGGTTATCACATATTACACGAGGTTTTGCCCGGCTTTCAAGGAGCTGTGCAATGTGACGGCTATGGAGCGTATGATCAATTGGACAACATTAAAGGGATTACAACCATTGGTTGTTGGGCACATGCCCGCCGTAAGTTCGAACAAGCGTTGGAGAATGACCCTGTGCCGGCTCGTTATGCCATGCTCAAAATCCAGGAATTATATGCTATTGAACGTAAGGCAACAGAAGGCAAATTTACGCCCGATCAGATCAAGGAACTGCGGGAAAAAGAATCGTACCCTATTCTTAAAGAATTTGAGACATGGCTTTTAGCCACTGCACAAACTGTTTTACCCAAAAGTCCTATTGGAAAAGC
>CAIXLG010000181.1 GCA_903920215.1 uncultured Chlorobiaceae bacterium | reverse complement strand
GAATTACACTTCCTGAAGTTGTGCCGGCAAAAAGAGTAAATGTAGTCACAAGGAAAAAACTGACAGAAGCACGTAACTAATTTTACGGTATTGTGTTATAGGGATTTTTTAGCCTTTTTTTTCTGGAACTTCCGATTTAGAACTTATTCGTAAATAAATCCAACTTTTCTGAGTGCTATGATAGAAGCTGCCATGAACAACAATGCCTCATATCGCTCGTTAAGCTTTTCAAACCTCACCAAAATCTTACGAAAACGATTGAACCAGGAGTGAGATACTTCTACAACCCATCTGCGAGCCTTGTAATTCGGGTTATCTCTTTTCTCCTGAACCTCTTCGTTAAGTTGTTTTACATGAGGAACATACTCTTCGGCTAGAATAATCAGAAGGGCGGGCTTTCCTTGATATCCTTTATCAGCACAAAGGTATTGTTCGGTATCTGGACGCTTAACCACAATATGTTCAAGTACTGCTTTTAGTTGAGTGACATCGTGCCGGTTTGCTCCGGTTACGACTATCGAGAGCGGGACCCCACGCCCGTCTACCAGTATATTGCGCTTTGTGCCATTTTTTTCCCCTGTCCGTTGGATTTCGTCCAACAGTTTCTTGTGCAAGCGGAGCTTTTGTCATAGCGCCATCTATGCTTTGCCACTCCCATGCTATTCCTTCCATATCATCATATTCTGCCAAGCCCTTCTGCCAGAGTGCAAGAAAAAAACCTTTACGCTGCCATCGTGCAAAATGGGTGTAAATGGAACTGGGACTGCCAAACCGTTCTTTTGGCAAGGCTTGCCACTGACAACCTGTTCGCAGGACAAACATAATGCCTTCAAAGATCGTCCTTGATCGGATCGGTTTGCGTCCTCCTCCTGACTTTCGTTTGTACTCTTTATTAGGATCCCTCTCGGGTGGAGGTATAAGTGGTTCAACCACATTCCAGAACGAATCAGATACTTCCCATGATTTGACTTTTGGCATAACTTCTCCCATTGTAATCAATTACTTTTGAGAGAAAAATAATACTTTACTGCCGAATATGAAAATTATTTACGAATAAGCTCTTAGTCTCCGAAAAGTTGTAAACTCAAGTATGTGAGCATTCCTCCATCAAAAGCGTTAACAGCATGAGCGACTCACCAAAATACTGGTTCCCAGCCAAGTCTAATGGTTGTGGTTGGGGGCTTCCCTCCTCCTGGCAAGGGTGGACCGTACTCATTGGATACATACTTCTCGTTTTTTCTGGTTTCCCAATCATCGATACAAAGGTCAACTTGATGGGCTTTGTGCTCTATACGCAATTCCTGTCAGCCATTTTAATATTCATTTGCTGGCGTAAAGGAGAACCTCAACGCGGGCAGTGGGGGAAGAGTAAAGATAACTAACCTGAACTTTGGTACTGCGATCAAAGAGCTGTTGCGTATTGCCTAACATTGCCAGCCTTCGCCTCCAACGGCACCCGCTCAGCACACAGCGCTGCACTCCGCCCTTCGTGCCCATCCGAGCACAAACACTATATCACGTTGTTCAATCATTACGACAGCTGCACTAATGACCCACCTTCAGCATGACCAACCACCAGCCACAATACAGCAACCCGGCATAGTCGGGGATTTTATTAACGATCCACTGGTGTGAAGGTTTGTTTTGTTGTATTCAAAAGGATACATCATATTTTATGAATAATTTTAAACAAACAACCGATTTTGACTCATGGATAATTAGGGCTTGCTGAACAAACCGTCGGTTTAAAAATATCCAAATCTCCCTTCCATACCAATTGAATCGACCAATAACACCAATCGCCGTATTTTTGTTCTTACGAGGCCGTAGAGGCCTTTTATAAGCATCAACAATGACAACATACGCTCAATAAAGCGTAAAAAATGAACCGTTAGCAGTTTCTGCAGGTTCATTACCAAAATAATGAGCGCAACAACCGTCTCGCTGGTTCCCGCAAGCTTTGCCATGATACGATTCATGCCGAATCGCCGCTTTCCCTGACCAAACTTACCCTCGACACCGTTGCGGATTCCCTCATCCTTCCGTATCTGTCGTTTCCGTTCGGCATTCACTTCAGGGTCTTTTGGCGGTCTGCCCAGTGGTGCTCCACTCATCCGGATCCCCTGTGCCACGCACCACAGGCGATTGGCTCTGGTTCGATAAATCTTGTCAACATGCACTGACTCGGGATAGTACCCCTCACGATCACGGTAACGCTTGACCTCTGCAATCAAGTCACAGCCTTCGTTATACGAGTTCCACGACATCTTTTCAACTCTACTCCACCCGTCAACAACGCTCAGTGACAGTTTCATGCCAAATTCAGTTTTAGCGCTTGCCTTGCCCCGAACTATCGGACGAACATGCGGTTAGCTGATACTGACAATTCGATCTGCGTTTTTGTGGCTATGATTGCGATACATCTCATATTGCTGACGAAACAACTCATTGCATACTAATAAGTTACCAAACGACTTTTTCTTAAGAACCGTCAAAGATACCACCGCTGAAAGAGTTGCTATGCTCTTCAGATTTCGGTTCAGGCAAGCCAACTGTTTGCAGATTGCTTTGCGAAGGACTTTGGCTGGCTTTCTGCGAAGTTTGGTGACAAGCAGAAAATTTTTGCGTGCTTGCTCTCGGTATGTGCGTGGTTTTTTCTGCCCTTCTGGCGCATGAGCATGGAGCTAATCAATAATCTGTTCAGTTTTCTCACGGGCATCATTGAGCAAACCAAGATCCGTCGGATAACGGATGTCTGCCGGGGCACACGTTGCATCAAGAATCAGTTGCCCTTTGTGCGAAGGCTGCTCAACCAAGAGTGACTGGGTTGATGCTTGTTCATCCAGCAGTGGTTCATGAGAAGTCTGTTCGTCGCAGGTTGGATCACCATGGAGCGGCTCTTGCAACACAAGCTGTGCTGGCTCTGCTGCGACTGGCTCAACAAGCAGTTTCACTTCCATGACATCTCTATCTCTTGCAACCCCTTGTGCAGCCTTGTCTTGAGTACCAGATCCATGATTATCTTTCTGCTGCTGCAACCGCTCTCGTCTCTCAAGATGTTCACGATACTGCTGGTGAAGATGCTCTTGCACATCAGCAATATCAAGTGATGCGAAGCGTTTGCGAAAATGCGTCATCAACGACGGATCGAATGGCGGTTCGATACGAAAGCTTTCAACGCCTATAAAAAATTGCAGATAGGGATTTTCCTGTATCTGGGCAACAGTTTCTGCGTCACTCAGTCTGAGCGTTTCCTTGACAATCAATGAACCAAGGGCAACACGAACACTTAATGCAGGATTACCATTGGGTGCAGTAAAATATTTGGCATAAATCTGTTCTGCTGCAAACCATGGAACGGTGTTGGACATCTTTACCCAACGATTTTCGGGATCGAGTCGCCCCGCAAACGGCAGTATAAATTCAGTAAACGATAGCTACTTGAACTGTGACTGATACATGGCTAATTTCGAGGTGCAAGGTTTTTTGGCAATTTCGATCAATTACCTTGCACTAATATATGAAAAATATCGGCTTAATCTATATATAATATGAAGTTAACAGTTGTTCAGCAAACCCTATGTAAGCTTCGTGTGCTATCCCGTAAATATATCCGAGATTTTTCCGATAATCTTCATCTTGTATAGAATATACATATTCGTTAATATCACCCGAGAAGGCCTGCCAATATCGTTTATCTTTGGTCATAATAACCTCACTCGCTCAAGATCACTTTCTGCATGAGCATTTGGTTATTTCCATAAAACGGCACGTCTGTTGCTCCGAGCACTGACGGTGGGAGATCTTGCAGTTCGTTGAGGTTGCTCATGGGGACGAGGACTAGCTTGGCTCCGTTTTCGGAGAGCATGGAGACCTTGTCGGTGAAGTTCAGTGCCCGTTCGATGGCACCGCCGATTGAGATGTTGCCGAGTATTGAGAGGGCTGGTTTGAGGTTTCTTTTGTAGATCGCGGAGATGATGGCGACGTAGGCTGCGGCTCCTATCCCTGAGGCTATATTTGATCCAAGCAGTGATGTCACCTGAATGGAGATATCGTAGTTCTTGAGGAAGTGCTGCTCGTTGAGAATGGTTTTCTCGTTGGCCTTGATGTATTGATAGCTGTTTTTAATGTCTTCTTTTGGTGCGGTGCTGTTGGTGCCGGAGATATTCAGTTTTCCGTTTCCGGTAACAACGGCGGTCTCAATCCTTACCAGAGTCAGGTTTTCTCCATCGCTTGTTGCGGTATAGCAGACGCCTGGCTGAAGGGGCGAGTTTTCGATAAGGTGAGAGCTTCTCTCTTCGGGCAGGGAGACAAAGCTCTCTTCCTGGGTGTTTTTGTCGATGTATGAAAAGTTGGTATCCCAGAACTCCATGCCTCCGATGCGTTTGAGCTGTTCCTTCACACGACGCCGCATTTCGAGGGCGAGGGTCAAATATTCCCGCACATCATCTTTAGTATACTTTCCATCTGGATGGATCAGCTTGATAAAGCCTGAAACCGTTTTCTTCACAGGTTTGGTATCACGCTGCTTGAGATGAGAACCGAGCGCAAAGAACTCCTCACCGACATCGGTATGGTTTATCTTGCGTTGTGACTTGAGGCACTCCGAAAAGTAGTCTGTACTGAACCCAAAGTTTTTAGTAAAATGCTTTGGAGCAAATTTAGGCATCTCCCAGCCAGGTAAATAATAATGAATGCGGTCTAAAAAAGCGGTATCACTATTAACTTCCTTAGATAAGGGGCTGAAGAGGTTTGAGTTTTGCAACACAGTTTCAACTGGCTGATTGATGTTGCCGTTATAAATAATCGAGGCGCTACCGGTCATTTCACCAATGGAGGCATCTCGTGTAAACGATCCAAATTCCATGTAATCCTTCATAAGAGGTATGGCCTCTTTGTCACTGAATATTTTATCGGTTGCTTCGTCAAAGCAAATAGCATCCCACCTTCCAATACCTCCAATTTTTTTCTTTCCTCCCATATCAACAAAGAGCTTTGCTACGGTACTCTGCCCTCCGGAAACTAATGTCGCGTATGGAGTTAATTCCTTATATACGTATGATTTACCTGTTGCTCTTGGGCCGATTTCAATAAGATTAAAGTTGGCTTCAACCAAAGGAATCAAACGCGATATCAGGAGCAACTTGATGCGCTGTGTAATACCTTCGGCAGATGGTTCAATCCCCGAACTTCTTAACAGGATATTGATCCACTCATCTTTTGTAAAAAACGACCTGTTATTAATGAAACGGGCGTTCTCGAAATTGGAAAGCTGAATCGGCTTAATCTCTTCCACTACGAAGGGGTAGATGGTTGATCCAATCATGATGCCCGGATCATATCGCATTTCGATAATTGCCCAGATACCGCCGAGCATCATCTTTTCATGCTGGTTTACCAGATTTTCGCTGATGTTGGCATGCTGGATGCTGCTGTTTTGTAGTTTTGCCCAGTATACATCTTTGCCGGTATCAAGCTCAACGCTGATCTTATCGATAATTTTATATCGTCCTAGATTCTTGATCTTGGAGTGGATAAGGGCACTCTCTTCCGGATTGACATAGTGATCACTGAGGATGCGCTTGACATTATCAAGCCCTTTTTTGATAGCCTCTTCATCATTCGTTGAACATGAATTGGCAATCAGATATTCAAGTACGAACACAGGGACATTTTCACCGACCTTGAGCATTTGCACCAGGTCTTTCTTGACAACGAAGCCCCGAAAATGTTCGAGAAGCTTTTCATCCAGTTGGTCTAAAACGATACTCATTGATTTCTCTCTGGTTACACTGGCAATATTATTAAAGGCCACCAAGGTCGCGGGCAATAGTTTGCATTGCTGACACTTTCGTCAATGTCTGCCTGGATGAAGCATCCACAACAATCACTTCAATGGCGAGATGACCGTCAAAAGAGAACTCCTTCTTGATGAGTTCACCGGCTTTGATGGTCACGATGTCGCTCTTGTTGAACTGCTTGCCCTGGTCAATAAAGAGGAGCTGCACCTTTCGCTCCTGCGTGAAAATATCTCCATTGCCCTCAGCGGCCTTAAGGTGAATTGCAAAATACTCCCCGACAATTCCGATCAGTTCTCTCTCATTCAGAACACTAACGTGCAACTCCTGAAGGGGTGATGTTTTCGGGCTGAAGGTTACAAAAGGAATGATAAGCTCCTGAGGCGAGAGCCCACCGTGAGCATAACCGTACTCCCCGGGGGTTTTGAATGGCTTGATATGCCTGGCGAAGTAAAGGTAGTTGAACTCCTTATAGTGCTGCCTGTACTCGATCAATTCAGGTGACTGGCTCTGCCGATCGGTAGTACGAATGTATCGCTCTGCTTTCGACACATTACCTTGAAACTGAACTTCAGCTTTATCGGACTCATCGAGAATACCGGTGAGTACAAATCCGTGGTCGGAGGTCAGCACAACCTCCTGAAAGCCGTTATTGAGCAGAAACACTACCTTGTCGGCAATCATATTCTCAATTTCACCGATGAACTTTAAGGCTTTGTGCTGCATCTTCTCAGCGATGTCGTCAATATCCTTGCAGGAACAGAGAAGCACATCCGCTTCCGCATGTTGAAAATTGACCTCCTCCAGTTGAACAAACTCAATCCGCTTTGCTGCCTGTGCGGCGAGATATGCTTCCCGACGTGACTGAACCAGTTCAACCGCTCCATCGTCACGATAGAGCAGGCTCATATTGTTTTCGGTAATCGACGGAATGCCGCAGCAGCGATACTGGTTATCAACCTTGATCGTATCACCTATTTTCGCAGTGACTCCCTGTGAAATTTCATAAGAGATACCATCACCCACAATAATTGCTATCCGTCCTTGAGCGGAGCGGACGGTATCAATTAAAAGTCCCTTCTGGTTCTCCCGGTAGTCGTCGAAGTACTGAAACCACTTATGGAGAAAGGGTGAAACCAACTGGTTGTAATACTCCTGGAATGGGCGAACAACCGTTTCGTCGCCCCAGAACTCTTCGTAGATGCTGCGGATAGCAGTGTCGGCCAGATAGAGTTCCGTCGTGTAGTATGTTATCGCCTCGTTAAGCGACGAAATCCCCCTGATCTTCGCTCTGTCAAAATCAAGAAGTTGCAGCAGTTGCCCCCAAAGCCCCTTTCGCCATTGCCTGCCATGGCTGCTCTTAAAGCGGGCACGGATGAGGGGCATTTTACTGTTGATATAGTTGCTGTCGGGCAAGTGCGCTATCAAATCAGTGAACCACTGGAGGTCAACAGAATCAAACGGATGAGCTGCATAGGCATCCCAAAGTTCCGGCTTTTGCAACTGAGTGGGAATTTCACGGCAGTATTTCTGGAGCGATCCCTCATACTTTTTTGAATCGCCCCATTTTTTGTAAACGTCGAGGTATTTTTTCTCCGGTTCGCCGTCCAACTGTGAACCAAGAATTTTGGCGGCAACCTCTTTCGCAAGAGTCTCGGGTGGCTGACTGATAGTTTCGCGGCCAAGCCAGGTGTTGACTTTATCGAAAAAGACTTTAATAACTGATTCATCATGCGAGGCGCAATATCCGGCAGGATCATTGAGAAACGGAAGGATGTCGGTACCGATATCAAAAAGGCGATCGCTGCCCTTGCGACAGAGTTCTTCCCAGTACTCCTTTCCCTTGCCGATACTGTTATGGGCCGCCACTTTCAGCTCTTCAGCGGTGAGTGTCATGTTCAGGCCCAGTTCCTGAAACACTTTCTCAACCAGCCAGGATTCAAGATTACCAATTTCGACGTAGCCGCAGGTTTCAGAGTAGTCGCGAATAAAGGTCAGGCCGTTACGAGTGGTGGCAGTAAAAATAACAACCTTATCACTCTTATGGTTTTTCTCGACGGTGTACTTGCAAGCGAGTTCATCAAGAGCGCCTGCAACTATAAAAACGGTAACATCCCTTGGAAGCATTTTTGTTAAGAGATCCAACGAATAGAGATCCGCTATCACAACGACGCGGTTACGCCGGGCAAGGACATCGCTGATATCCTGATTGACCCATTTATCGAACATCGTCAGGGCCCTCCTGTTCGGGATTTTCGCAGTGCCCAATGCCTGCGGCCTCTTCCAGTTGCTTTTTCAGTTCCTCTTTTGAGGGCAGGTAGAGCTGATATTTCGAGGCAAAAATATTTGAATCCTTGGGGAGCGTCAGTTCAACCAGCGCATCATGCTTGCGATGGCACAACAGAATGCCAATGGTCGGCAGTTCATCCTCCGTTTTAACATAGCGGTCAAAGTAGTTCACATACATCTGCATCTGCCCAAGATCCTGATGCGTCAGCTTGTCGCGTTTGAGGTCAATAAGCACATAGCAGCGCAAGAGCCGATTATAAAAAACCAGATCAACATAAAAGTGGTCGTTATCGAAGGTGAACCGTTTCTGGCGAGCCTCAAAGAGAAACCCTTTGCCCAGTTCAAGCAGAAAGTGTTCGAGGTGGTCGATAATGGCCGTTTCAAGTGCATGTTCCGAATAAGCGTTCTTCTCTTCCAGATCCAGAAACTCAAGCACGAAGGGGCTTTTTATCACATCCGCCGGTTTTTCAATAATCAGCCCCTTCTCTGAGAGCTGCCGGATTCCCTCCTTGTCACGACTGAGAGCCAGCCGTTCATAGAGCGAGGCCGATATCTGTCGCTCAAGCTCTCTGGCACCCCAACTGTTTTCGCTGGCTTCAATTTCGTAGAAGCGGCGTTCATCAGCGTTTGTGATGGTCAGCAAAGCAACGTAATGCGTCCAGCCGAGAGAAAAGTAACCTGCCAGTTTGGCGGAGAGTTCCTGAAGCATTTTGGGAGCAATGGCAATGGCATCAAAAGATATAACAGGCAGTGCCTGTTGAATCTCCGGCAAAGCAATTCGAGCATTTGAAGATTGGGCAGGCACTGCCGGACCAATCTTTTTATAAGCCAGATAAAAGGTACGGCACTGCCTGAGGCTGGTCGACGAGATACCTTTCAATCCAAGGGTTTTGAGCTCTCTGGAAAGCTTGTCGATAAGACGTTTGCCATAGAGTTCTGTACGTTCGGCGCCGCCCTGCTCAAACTCCACAATGTACCACCCGAAGAGCCAGTTCCGGATCACCAGGGAAGTATCGACCGACCGGGCGGCTCTCTGCTGCAACTCAAGGTGAGTCTCTTTGAAGAGGGCGAGTAACTGTTTATAGTTCATAGTGTTCGCGATTTACCAATCTGCGTTCAGATACTTTTTAAGCTGTCCCGGATTCAGCACGTCATAGGCAATGATACCCTTCTTCTGCAAAGGAGCAATGTTCTTGCCGACACCATCATCGAGCTTTGGATCGTAACCTTCGGAGAGCAGTTCGTCGATTTTTTTCTTGAGGCTTTCGATCTCCTTCAGCTGATGGAAAATGGTATCTTTCTCGTTTTCAGCCTGTGCGCTTTTCTCGCCGAGCAGGTCTGACTGGCGGTTGCGCAGCGCCGTCTCACGCTTTTCAATATAGACCGACTTCAGGGTAAAGAGCTTGTCGCGACTCCACTTGTAGATGATGATGAAGGCATCAAATCCCTGACGCAGCCCGGAGGTGATGTGCCAGATGAAAGGGGTCTTGGGCAGGTACATGAAGAGGTTGAGGTGATCGGAGAGATCGGCAAAAAAGTTGTTGTTGATGAAGTCGTTAATCTCCTTGCCAAGAATGGTCGGGTATGCGGCAAACTGCGCAGAAGTGAGCCCCTTCTCCTCAAACTTTTTTTCAATGCGGTCAATCAGAATCTCTTCACCGGTATTGCGCACCAAGGGCACAATGCCATCATCGTCTTCATTAAGAATTTCGCGGATCAGGTCGGCAAGGAACTCCATCGCAATGGTTTTTGCCCGCTGCTGCGGCAGCACCCCGCTTTTCTTGAAAAGATACCAGACATTGATGGGATTGATCTTGTTCCTGATGCAGAACTCTTCAAGGTCGTTGTTGCTCTGGTAGAGCGTCTCAAATTTGGCTGTGAGATCAGACTCCTCTTGACCGGTAAAGGTCATAGTTGGCAGGGATTCGATAAACTCTCTGATGTTGTCGAGTGAGAACTCTGCTGTTGCCTCTGTTTCGATCAGATATGCGGTACGAGCATCGGGAAGTACAGGAAGACCACCAATGGATTCACCCTCTTTTGCAAGCACCATCGCTTTGTCTTCAGGTGTAAGCTCGTAAACCTCAAAGATTTTTTCGTTGATTATCGCTTCGTTGAGAAGAACTTGAGTGAGAAGATGGTTTTCCCTATCGAAGAATACTTTTAGAGATTCTGACCCTTTGTATGGGCTTGAAGTAAACTCAATTTCAAATACTGAATATTTTATTAGTTCTTTTTTTATTCTAACATTTCTATCCACCAAAGCAGATATCAGAGCCTCCATTTGCTTTCTGGGGATAGCAAACGGCATTCTTTTTATATCACCAACTTGAGTTTTGACCGTAGGATTTAAACAACTGATAATATATGAAGCGAGTTTTGTGTTCATGTATCCAAGACAAAAGAAAATATTCTGATATGACGATTTTGAACCCATTAATGGAGCATCGTTGTCAAAAGTATTTCCTTCTGGGAGGAAACGGAATGATGCCCCCTTTGTACTGGTTCCAGAGAATGTTACGCCTTCTTTAAAGAAGCCCTTTGTGTTATTCTTTATATGAGCACCTGTCTCGTCCCAATTGACAGTAGTCCATAAATTACCGTACCACTTATTGTATGGGCCGCCTTTTGAATATAAAACCCACTTTTCTTGAGCATTATATTGACCTAAATCTCTATTGATTTCCCACCAAAAACGAAGATAACGATTGTTGCCACCGGTTTGTAATCCGTTTTTTGGAGAGAAATAATCATCAATTGATTTTCCGGCAAACTTCTCCCGAAAACCGTCACTAATCCAATAAATAAATGGCCATGACTTGATGATCTTCAGCTTTGCTTGATCAATAGCAATATTATTCTTGTCTTCTTTTCCTGAGATAAAATTTTCCAGAGCTGCAAGAGCATAATCTTTCTTAAATTTTTCCTGCGGTGTTCGAGTATACTGATCCAGCGAAACAAAGAGTGACCTATCGTTGGTTATTATCTCTTTTTCCAAAACATAAAAAGCAGGGTCAACCATTATGGTACCGAAGAGATTGCTCAAGCCATAATCTACAAAGATATTGATATGCAAATTATTCAGGATGTATTCCCGGACACCTTCAAACGTCTTGATATACATGAAAGTAAGCGGGGTAATCATCGCAATCTTGCCGGTATCAGTAATAATCTCCGCACATCGTTTTATGAACGTTGCATAGAGGTTTGAATGAAATCCATAAGGCTTCTTATAGTTTGCTTCCATGAATGTTTTCAACTCTACCCCAAAATCGCTCGAATCAGTGTAGGGCGGATTCGCCACAGCCACATCGTATTTCCGTGTCATAATCTCCAGAAAGGTGATGGCATCATTGCTCTTGCTCCGCAAAAAACTGTTGCCGCTTCTCTGGCTGTAGGCTGAGACCGCGTTGTGCAAATCACGAAACAGTTCATCTTTGAACTTCTCCTGGTTGGTATATTCAGCCGCGGCAAAAAGATCCTGCTGGTCAGCCTTCACCTTTTCAAAAATCGATGCAAAATTGGCATTGAAACGCTCCTCAATCCTGATAAGCGAGCCGAACTTGTATGCCCGCTGCAGGTCGCCCCATATCGCCTTGATCAACTCCTTCTGCTGGGAGTCGGCGGCTAAACTGCCAGAGAAGGAGTCGGCTACCACTTCAAAATCAGGCAGGTAGAAGTCGGAGGAAACCACATTGAATCTCTCAATATGGCTACGGCTGTTTCCGCGCAGCGCCTTGATGTAAAGCCCCAACTGCGCTATCTGGATTGCCCGATCATCAAGGTCAACGCCAAAAAGGTTGTGTTCGATAATGAGCTTCGCAATATCATCTTCATCGTACTCTTCGCCATAGTTCTCGATCTGGTCGAGGTAGATGTCATGGAAGAGGTCGAACGCGTAGAGGAGGAAGTTTGCCGAGCCTGTTGCTGGATCAATCAACCGAATTTCAGTCAGTGGTTTTGGCTCACGAACCCGTGTGGCGGGGATATTAGCAATCTTGTATTTCCGCCCAATCTCTGAATCGGGGTACATCTCCAAATAGAGTTTACCGAGAGAGTTATTGACAAGAAACTCAACTACCCAGCGTGGAGTATAGACCTGAGAGGAGAGAGCAACCTTGTCAAACTCGATCTTGTCGCCGGACTCTTTGAATGCCTGTTTTTTGGAAAGGTTATAGCTCTCATAGAGCCAGCCCATGATATCGTCAGAGTGCCATATCTCCGCGCCAACGTCGGAATCCTCCTGCACGGCATTCACAGCTCCGATGATGACGTTCAGGTCGAGCACATAAGGCAACATGTCGTAGGTGCTCTCGCGAGAGTAGAGTCGGATTTTGTCGCTGAGGGTGTCGAAGGAGAAGCGGATAAAGAAGAGCAAACCTTCAAGCTCTTCGGAGGCCATACCCGGGTTCTGTTCCAGCCATGCCCGGTGTCCGAAAGAGCGTCCGCCGTTTTCAGCCCGCTTGGTAACAACCTCGGGGAACATCCGGTGGGCTTCCATAACCTTCAGCGCGGCAAGTCGGTTGAACAGGGTGAAAGTATATTCGTCGAGAGCTTTTTCGTAGGCACCAGTGTATGATCCGGTCTCTTGTATGTGGCTTTCAATGATAGCGTCAAGTTTCGCCCGCTCTCCTTGTGCGGTGAGGTCTATACCAAGAGATTCACTCTGTCGATCTGCGGTGACGCCAAGCCTGGCAAACTGATTGACAAAAGACGACTGAATCAGCTCGCGGATAACCTTGACGTGTTCGGATAGTTTCATTAAGCTGGCTTTTGTGGCTTAAAGGTCAATTTCAATTTCATCGGTATCCTGCATACCGGCAACCTGTTGTAGCTTTAGTTGTAGCACCTGCTTGAAAGCCCCGACCGTTGTCGTGCGAGAGATTTTGAGGGAGAGCCGCTTTGTGGCCTTCGGTATTGATGCAGGGATGATCTCTCCGCTTTTGCTCTCTTCTTTCGGTAGCAGGACAGGAGGCGCTTCCTTGACAATACTCATTTCGGCAACCTGCAACTCCGCAAGTTTTTGAGGAGCAAGCGCTGTATAGGTGATCATCTCGGAGAGTGAAAAGTGGCAACTGGAGCACTTGATGGTGTAGTCGAGTTTGACCTCATCATTGATACGCTTTTCAGCATATTCCTTGATGCCCTGAACCTGCAGCAGAAGGTCGCTGTTCAGTGATTCGGGATAACCTTTGATTTCGGCGACAAGTGCTGTTGCGGCTTTCAGTAACTCCCTGTGTACATCACTTACCTTTTTGTTGGCCTCGACCATCAGAGCATGGTAGAAGTCCTTGAGTTTCTGGCCTTCAGCAAGGAGCTCCTTGTAGCCTTCGACCACTGATTTTGCATAGATGGCAATAAAACGATCAATGGTGCCCTGAATCTCGACAGTGGACGCATTCGCCTTGTCAAGCTCAATCTTCAGCTCATCCACAAAGCTTTTGATGAATCGGGCTTTTTGCAGGTTCGACTTGACGAATTTCTCAATCTTCTCGATTCTTTTTATTGTGGCTTCAAATTCCTCTTTGTTCAGAAGAAAATTATCAGCAGTGTCAAGAAAGTTGGCCTCAGTCACCTTGCCGGAATATTCATGCAGTTTGCCAATCAGTGTGGATTCGCTGCCGAAGAGCGTTTCAAAGTCCGAAACAGTCTTTTTCATCGTCTGGACCGCATTGATATAGTAAACCGCAAAACCGCGTATTGCCTCTATAAGCGAGAAGTCATTGGTGTTCCAGTCGACCCTCTCTTTGGTTACCTCATCAATTTTGAGCGCCCGAAGCAGAGTGACCATATCACTCTTCTGTGCAGTGGTCAACGATTTGGAGAGTGACTTGAAGGAGGCCTTCTGAAAGTTCCGGCTGGAGCTGAAGATAGTCTCTACCGCCGGTTCACGATACGAGAAGATATCATTGCCACCGAACTTGGCTGTCAGTCGACCAGCGCGGAAGAGCACGGCAACAAGGGTGGCTACTGTACCGTAGTCGTACCCTGTTGGTGCACTCTTTAATTCGAGTTCAAGGTCTTTGCCGCTGAGGTACTGGCTTTTGATCTTGCCCGTTACGGATTCAATGCATTCAAGCGCGTCGCCCACAAAATTGCCATTGGCATCGAAAAAGAGAAAGTCGTTACCATCATTGAACCTGGAGAGTTTTTCAGCCAATTTTTCTTTGAGAACCGAGAGTGCCAGCGCTTCGGAGAGCTGCTTGGAGGGGCGCTTATAGAAAACATTGTCCAGCACTTTTTTCTGAAGGCTGTTTATTTCGGACTTGAAATTGACCTCACTCAGCTGGAGGACATTGAAAAGGTAGATTGCTTTTGCGTTGGTATATGCGGTGTTGATCAGGTTAAGGAGATCCTTTTCCCGTTCATCACGTATGGTAGAGAATGCCCGGATGATTTGCCTGATGCCGGGATCACTATCGCTTTTGTATTTGTCGTCCATGTAGGTGAATCGGAGAATCTCCTCAATCAGGCGACTGATAGTGCTGAACTGTGCATTTTCGGGGACAAGCGTAATCTTGTTCTTTGCGTTCTGGGTCTGCTGTTTGATCGTTTCTATGAAACTCGACTGGTTTTCGGTGACGCTGTAGAGGCTGCACACTTCGATACCAAGATCCTTGTTTGATGAGCTGATCAGTTCATCGCCAAGGTCAGAGGTGACGTGAAAATTGTAGGTAACGCTGTTATCGCTGAAACCGGCAAGAGACTTGATGAAGGTATTCTTCTGCAACCGGGAGATGAGCTCTCTTTTGCGGATGAAGTGCTCGACAGTAAAGTCCTTCATTTCGTCGAGAAGCTTTGTTTCGAGATCGGAGGTAATCTTGAAGCAGTTGTTGGTCTCAAGCAGGACTTTGGCTGAGGTCAAGAGGGAGAGAGCCTCTTCAATTGCCGGTTTCACAATATAGTAGTCGTCAACCGTGGCAATATAGACCTTCGTAATGTTCTCCGCCGTTGTTGCAACGATATCGGACTCAGAGAGGAAATGGATTGACTTGAGCAGACGGATGCCATCAATGGCGGTCTCTTTCAGTATCTGACGGGCTGAATCATACTTGTTCACTAATGCTGCGGGAGGTGCGGTCTGGGCTTCATCACAGATATCAAAGGCCGTGGCAAAATTGAAAGCGTCGAGGTTCCCCAGTTTGTTGCGCAGAACATCAAAGGTGGTGATGATCATCCCGCGAGCTGCTACCTGCGTGGCTGTCAGGGCATTGGAGGCAAAGAGAAAATTCTGCAGCAGCTTGAACTGGTAGTGATGAAAGGGATAGTAGATAGAGAACAATTCCTTGCTCTCTGACTTTGTCGGAATTGACGATTTTAGATTGGTGATATCGGCGATCTTTCCGGCGTTTTGGTCGAAGAACAACTCCAGAAGCCTTTGACCTTCATCTGTCTTTTGCAGCAGCCGACTGCGTATGATCACGTCGACCTCCGTTGACTCCAGGTGAATTTTAGTCTTGAAGCGGTCGGTGACCTTGGTAAGCTGACTCTTGCTGATACTGTTGTTGTTGATCACATCATCAAGCTTTTCCTGTGCAATAGCAATGGTCCAGACTCTTGAAGAGATTCCTGAGAGTGACTCGCTCAGCCCTTCGAGGTCAAGCAGGGAAAACTTGCGCTGGCTTATGGCCTCACTGGCTTCGTCGAAGATAAAGACAACAGTTTCGCCCTCATGCTTGTCGAGATAACGGCTCAGCTCATCTTTGAGTTTTGAAGAGCTGAACTCATTAATGATGGAGTTCAAATGGTTGATGGTCTCATCGTATTCCTGTTCGGTATACTTCCATGCCGTCAACACCTGGCGAATGGTTGAAGGTACACGCATGGAGCTTGAGCGAAGGGTAAGCCACTCTTCACCGGTGAGATGCTTGACCTTCTCTTTGAAAGCGATATAGTCACCGTCCAAAAAGAGTTGATACTCAACATATCCGTAAACGGTGTCAAGAAAGCCCAGATTCTTCAGAAAATTGCGGAAGAGTGTAAATGCCAGGCCCTTTTCGGTATTCTGTTTGGCGATGTCAAGAGAAACGACACTGTTGTTGCCACTTGCGAACTTCCGCAGATCATTTTCAATCAGAGCTGCGTCCTTGAGTCCGGAGAGTCTCGGGATGATGCGCTCAATTGCAGCGGTTCCCATGATCTGCCTGTTGCCGAGCAAGTAGCCGAGCATTTTGCCGAAATAGGATTTCCCTGAGCCATAAAACCCTGAAAGCCATACTCCTGTCTCCTTGATGTTGGAGTTGTACTTTGAGGCAAAGGTCGAGAGATATCTGCCGATATTTTCAGTAACGATGTAGTTGTCAATCTCGTAACGAATCTCATCCTCGACCTGATCTTCAAGGTCAATGACATTCTTGATGTCAACATCGAGGTTGAGTTTTAACAGCTCTTTGATCATGGGCATAGGAGACTCCGCTACTTGACAAGATTGCATCGGTACTTGGATGCAGGTTTGTGGTTAAGGAAAAGAAGTTCGTCGTTCCTGTAGTCGGCAGGATAAAAGATAACAAGCGGTATTCCCTGTGACATGACAGACTTATGTTCCATAATGTTGACATTCTCAATGCCGGTACCTTCAAGAGCACCCGTATGCATGAGAAAAGTCGTTTTTCCGTCCTGACTTGCCAGGCAGATATCTTTGATAATCAGCGAAAACAGGCAGTTCGGGTAGTCGTTCGTGAAGGTTTTGAATGTGGTGCTGATGTTCTCAAGGTAAAATGCCTTGAAGCCATCCAACGGCTTACGCTGCTTGTCGAAGCTGTTGTATTCATCACCCAGAAGGTCGATACTTTTGACAAACAGTTCAGCAATATCTATGAAATGTCCATCGGCGTAGAGTTCTCTGGCTTTAGCGATATACTCCTCTTCGTCGGCAGGGGGATAGACAAATAAAACGGTGTTCCCTCCATTAGCCGATCGTTTGAGTTGCGTGCGATTATCGACGTGCAACGTTACACGAAGGTCATCGAATTTCTGCTTTTGTTCAGTAAGAAATGACATCGATCAGCTCCTGTGGTGACAATTTCAAATGCACATTGAGGGCTTCACCTGTAAAGGTAATATCAAGAGATTGCATGTACTTGATGTTTTTCAGAGAGTGGATCAGCTCGTTTTTTTCCAGGAAAAAGAATTCCCGATATGGCGATTTCAAAAGATCTCTGTTGGTATCATCCACACTGAGAATGAAGTACACAAAGAACAGAATTTCGTTTTCGGAAAGCCTGATATTCAGAATTCGTTTTTTTACTCCACCCTCAAGCATTCCAAGCTTTTTGAGGATTGTCAGGTACTTTGAAGCTATCTTTTGAAGAGTAGAATCGGAAAATTTATTCAGAGATACAGAGTTGCTTTGGAGAGCTTTCAAATAGGCAAAAATCTCATCGCCGGTAATGGTTGTCCTACCGGAATAGTAGACCTTAGCATAAACTTCTTTGGAGATAAGCCGGAAAAGTTCGTTTCCTGCAAGTAACTGCAAGAAAAGAGTCCATCGTTTAAGACCTTCCAATCCAGGAGCATTAAAGAGCGAAACAATCAATTGTTTGTGCTGTTCGTTTGCAAAGGCCAGAACACTACGCTGCACTGCACTAAGAAACCTGGTTCGCGTGCTTTCCGTCCTGAAATCAAACGCATTGTTGGTGACCACCAATTCTTTGAGATCAAGGCGACCCTTTCCCTTGGCAAACTGCGCTAATGCAACCTCAAGCAAGCTGAAATCCGGAATACTACCAATGATGTTGATGTCAGAATTATACGCTTGCATTATGTCTTTGGCAGGCTCATGAAATATTATATCAAACTTCTGATGAGCGGATTAAATGAACAACTGCTCCGAAGATGTCGTAAAAACATAATTTCGTTAAATATACAAATCTATCGCGCTCTTATAAACGGTTTGACCTGATGTAAGCTGCTATCGTATCACTGCTTATATCAAAATTCAAATAACAGTATAAGGCTAGTGCACGGTCAAAGGCTGTCCGAGGTAATAGAAATAGTGCGGGACGAAGCAGAAACAAAAGGAAAGGAGCTCTCAATGGATCAAAGAATGCTGTCACCAGCAGAACGATTTCACGCCCTCAAAAAACCTTCGTTTAATGTGACAACATTTTGCCGCTGGGGGATAGGTGACGTTATTCATAACGTACACTTTCTCAAAAAACCGCTCTTTCAACACCATCTTTCTCATCGCTAAGACAAAGGGGGTGGCTGATAAAATCAATTTTTGGGTTAATAAAATATCACAGGGTAATCGATCCTATTCGGCTGGGAAGCCAACTTAAGGAGAATAATTAATGAAAACTACAAGTATCCCATTTTGTTATCGCTGATGATCTCGACAACGAAGAAGTCATCGAAGGCTATCTTTCCGCTGCGGCTGAATCCGAGAATCCTGATGTATTTATTTCCGCTATAGGAGACGTTGCAAAGGCTCGCGGAATGACTCAAATAGCAAAAGAAACGGGGTTAGGCCGTGAAAGCCTCTATAAGGCATTAAGATTAGGGTCACACCCCCGGTTTGAAACCATCAAAACCGTTCTTCAAGCACTTGGAGTGAAGATTGTAGTGAAATCAAACCAAGCTTAAATAAGAGGCAGAGTGATGGAAGAGTAACAAGCGAGGATCCGTTTTTATTTCTTCCCAGCCCTCGATATCGGGCAGCACGAATTCTATTAACCGTCATTGCCCATGAACCTGAAACAGTCATAAGGGCTTTAGCGCGTTAGCGCGAATGATGGTATCCATCACTTTTCTGGCGCTTCGCTTGTGTTACTCGCAGCTTCACGGCGCTTGATGATTTCTTCAGCCGTAAGACGGACCATCTTACCATCAATCTTGGTGATGATCGCTGTATTGGTCCGGATAGCCAGGTCCTCGGCAGACCTCCCCGCACGCTGCATCGCAGCATACGAGCCAGCCATATCAGGGTCAGGGGATAATCGAATGTCTGTTGTATTCATAATCTTAGCTCCATCCAATCATTTTTGGCGGAGTGAGTGTGCCATCGTACAATGCCCAGGAGTCCACCACAGCCTTATATTTATTTTGAAAATTTGTTAGACCAGCTGCAAACCGGCGGCGAATAATCTCTTCTGGGATATTATGCCCACCCTGCTCTACACGTTCCGCCACTCGCGAAACAGCATAATCAGCTGAGTCCAACGAGAGAAACCATATTTTAACAATATATCCTTCTGTTCTCCAATCTTTAATCCGTCGCAGATAGTTCAGGCCTGATAAGGTCGTTTCAAAAGAAAAACTCTCACCCTTTTTGGCGCACTCATCAATCTCCTTGAGCATAAGTCTCGCTGCCTTAATGGCAGCAACTTCAGGATTAAACGGTGATAGCCCGGCTGCAATAAGATCAGCATTCACAAAACGAAGCATATGCGCTTCCTGCGGAAGAAAGTGCCTTGCAAATGTAGTCTTGCCTGCTCCGTTAGGTCCGGCAATGATAATGATTTTCTTCAATGTCTCTGCCGCTGTGAAATTGATACGTTTATCTTTTTAAAAAGGTAAAGATTATATCTCATTCTCCCACAGAGAGAGCAAGTTCAGCCCTTTCAAATGGGAAGATGGAGGGAGCAAATACGCCCCTCACCCAATCACCACCAGCGTATCCAACCCGGTCTCATCCCCTGGCGGCACCTCACTGCGACCCCCTCCGCTCAAGCATCCAAGCAGCAGCATACCAGTTCGTCAGCGAAGCCTTCTTTATCAGCATCACCGAGGCAGCCTCAGCCAGCGACACGGCCGTATACAACTCACGGTACAAACCGTCACCTCTCAGGAGAACTTTAGTTTTGTTGGGGTTCAGGAATCACCCCAACCTACATTGGCTGTAACGCCACACCATGCATAAGGGTTGCTGAGAGAACAAATCCACAAAGGAGGCCCTTCTTTATTTTCAGGCCTTCACTGTGCTTTGTATCGGTGGCAGGCTGTTCGAACGCGATTGCTGGAGTAGAGAAAAACAAATAAAGCGAGAATTGTGACCATGCATCCGATGCGGATGGCAAGCCCTGTACTGAAGTGTTCCGAAAGATAGCCGACCTCATACGTTGCCTATCTAAGGTGCGGGAATACTATGGATTGGATGGCTTTTGCTGTTGCATGACAACACCTTTAACGTTGGGCTTGGAAAATATCACCTGCCGCAACATTTCTTGAATTTTTTTCCGCTGCCACAGGGGCAAGGCTCATTGCGCCCAGTTCGCTCTGCTTCGGTTGCAATCGCCATCCCTTTTCCCCTTTCCACTTCCGGTTGCTGGCCAGGGTGCCAGAATTCATTGATTAGCATCACACATTCCGGGATACTCTTCCAGAGAGTCCTCAACTCCTCAATCACTATTGGTGGCGAAACGGAATCGTCATCCTGGGCAATAAAACTATACATTGCAGACAAAAGCATTAAAACATCTTTATCAGCAGCTGCGTCTTCCCAGTCAGTAGCGTTACACAGAACTCCAGTAAAAAATCCAGCTGCCCACAACATGATCATCTTATCTTTGTCTTCCTCTCTTTCATATTCAGCCGCATCAGGAAGTGTCTGAAAATCATCAGCAAGCATTAACTCCACAAGGATGCGGTCCGACATCTTCATCAGCAGATCCGTCATTCGCTGTGCCTGTTCAGCACTTTCAAATTTCGGTACTTTTCCACCGCCATTCATATCCCATACCAAAGGCAGCCATGTACCGGGAAGAGTTTCCGGCCCAATAATCACTGAGGTAAGAAATCCGTCAACCATATGAAGCATCATGGCCTGTTCGGGGACTGCATCTGAAAGAAGAAAAGCCGCAAGCTCATTAAGCTCACTATCGGTTATGAGGTTCTGAATCATCTCTGAAACATAGTCACGGGTCATACAGGTAGTGTTTATTTTGCGGCTTTTTTCGGAAGCCGTAGTTGTTGGATACGATGAAGTGGCAGAAACCCCTCCCTATAGAGTGAATTTAAGGCAGCTCTCTTTATTGCCAAGATAAAAGATGGAAGGCAAACTTTACCAGCATGCTGAAAAGAACTATTCTCTCAGGACAACGTTAGTTTTGTTGGGGTTCAGGAATCACCCCAACCTACAGATGAGCACCACGATCAGCTGTAACACGACACGATGCATAAGGATTCCGCTGACAGGAAATCCCTTCACAAACCGCACGACCACAAAAAAAACAACCTCATAGTTGATATAATTATTGTTTTTTAGTTATTATTACACTTTAAAGTACAAATAATCATACCGATTATTATATGCTATTCCGAGTGAATTCCTTAACATGACGACCAGCGAACAGCAGGTAAAAGCATTTCTTCGAGACTTTAAGGAAAAAATGAAGATATGGTCGATCCTTTTCCGTGATGACCGGGGGAAAAATACCCAAACTCTTCTTGATCTTGAATTACGACCAAAAGAGAGACAACCAATTATTGAGAATCTTGTAACAGAAGACTATAGTGAAGGCCCACTTAAAGACTCCCTTCATAAGGGCCCTGAAATGTGGGTATTCGGCAGGCAGGTAAAACAAACGTCTGTTTATATCAAAATCACGATGGGAACTCCAAACACAAGCGTGATCTGCATTTCATTTCATATCGCTGAGCGTATAATTTTGTATCCATTTAAACGATAACGCAATGAAAAGCCCGATTACAAGCGGGGAAATGACCTTGAAACGAGAAGAGCGGGTCATGGGATTTCGTAAAAAAAACTATCCTCTCCAATACCACTATTACTACTGCAATGATAGTGGCCAGCAGTTTACAACAACCGAACTTGATGATATTAACCTGATTCAGGTATACAATCAGTACAGAGATGAGCATAACCTCCCGTTTCCTGAAGAAATAGGCGGAATAAGAGCGGCCTACGGATTGTCGGCTGCAAAAATTGCGGAAATACTTGGACTGGGAACAAACAGCTACAGAAACTATGAGCAGGGTGAGGTTCCCAGTGAATCGAATGCCCGGCTGATACAGGTCGCCCAAGACCCGGAGGAGTTTAAAAAAATTGTACTCCTCAGTGGGGCATTACAGGGGAAGCAACTTGAAAGACTGAGCGTGAGAATTGAACATCTGATCGAAAGCAGAAAAAAAACAACCTGTGTTGATATCGAAGAGTATCTTCTTGGCTCAAAGCTGCCCGACGAATATTCCGGATACAGAATACCGAGTCTTGAAAAGCTCAGCGAAATGGTTGTCTTTTTTGCTGAAACCCTGGCACCATGGAAAACCAAGCTGAACAAGCTACTGTTCTATGCCGATTTTCTACACTTTAAAACAACAGGCTATTCAATCAGTGGAACCCGTTACTATGCGATTCCGATGGGACCCGTACCGAATAATTTCAACAGTATTTTTGAGTGGATTGAAAAAAAAGGGTACGTAACTATTGAAAAAACAGAATTTCACAATGGAGGCACCGGGGAGAAGTTTTTACCTTCAGAAGACCATAAATTACATGAAACAATGTTTTCAGCGGAAGAACTGAATACGTTAAAAGCTGTAGCCTCCACGTTCTCTCATGTCAGCACCCAAGATATTGTCAAGATCAGTCACGAGGAAAAAGCATGGATTGACAATATCAATGCAGAGAACCATATGATCAGCTACCTCAAATACGGGTTTGTTCTCAATGCACTGTAATCTTCATACCTCTTTATATTTTTGGTGCGCGGTTCGGACACTTCTGCTGGAGTAGAAAAATATCACCTGCCGCAACATTTCTTGAATTTTTTTCCGCTGCCACAGGGGCAAGGTTCATTGCGCCCAGTTCGCTCTGTTTCGGTTGCAATCGCCATTGCTCTTGCTCTTGCGATTTCCGACCGTTGACCAGGGTGCCAGAAGTCATTGATTACCCTCACAAATTCCGGCATAGTCTCCCAGAGAGCCCTCAACCGCTCAATCGATATTGGCGGAATAGAATTGTCTCCATTTACCATGAACATAGACATTGCTAATAACAGTGTTGATGCACTTTTATCAGCGTTGATTGATTCCCAGTCAGAAGAATTACTTTGAACTCCTGAAAAAAATCCCGCGGCCCACAACTTGATCGCATTATCTCTGTCTTCCTCTCTTCCATAGTATGTCGCATCGGGAAGTGGCTTGAAAGAATCAGTATAGAGTAACTCCATAGTGATTCGGTCCGACATCTTCATCAGCAGATCAACAATATGCTGAGCTTGTTTAAGAGACTCAAATTTCGGTTCTTTTCCACCGCCACTCATATCCCATACGAAAGGCAACCATCTATCGGGAAGAACAGTTACCGGCCCAATGATGACTGCGGTAAGATATCCGTCAATCATATCAAGCATCATGGAGTGTTCGGAAGCTGCATCGGAAATAAAAAAATCCGAAAGCTCTTGAAGCTCACGACCGGTTATAGCGATAATATTCTGATCTGAAACATCTTTCCTGGTCATACAAGCAGTGTTTATTTTGCAGCTTTTTTTGGGAAGCCGTAGTTATTTGATTGATGCTATGAAGTGGCCGAAACCCCTCGTCTATAGACTGAATTCAGGGCACCTCTATTTATTGCCAAGATAAAAGATGGAAGGTAAACTTTTCCTGCATACTGAAAAAAGCTATTCTCTCAGGACAGCTTTAGTACTGTTGGGGTTCAGGAATCACCCCAACCTACATCCGGGCACCTTTGTTGGGTGTAACGCGACAACATTCACTGTGCTTTATATCTATGATAGGCCGTTCGAACACTCTTGCCGGAGTAGACAAGTACCAGCGAAGCAAGGATCGTAACCACGCATCCGATGCGGATGGCAAGCCCTGTACCGAAGTGTTCCGAAAGATAGCCGACCTCGACGTTGCCTATCGGCATGAACCCCATGAATACCATCATATAAAGACTCATCACCCTTCCGCGGAAACGATCGTCAACCGTACTCTGAATGGTCGCACTCATGGTTGAAACAGCGGCAACAAGTCCGAAACCTGCAATAAAAAGGAAGGACAGTGCCGCAGGCAGAGCGGTTGTAAACGTAAACCCGATAAGGGCGAGTGCGAACAGAATATTTCCACCGGCAATAAAAACCAGTCGGTCAATTTTTCTTGAGTATATGGAAACAACGACGGTACCAAGAACGGACCCAAGACCCGAAACTCCGTAGAGGTACCCAAGGCCAGAAGCATCCATACCGAATGTACGTTTGGCTATAACCGGAAGCATAGTGACATAGCTCCATGCAAAAATTGAAATAACTGCGATAAAGAGGACAATGGTTCGTATCAACGGATGTTCCCATGAATATGTCAATCCTTCTCTGATCGACTGCAGCGGGTGTATGGGAATTTTTGCAGTACCCTTTTCTGAAAGATCCTTCATGGAGAGAAGAGAGAGAATAACAGCAAAAAAACTGACTCCGTTGATTAGAAAAGCAACACCCGTCCCTGTGGCAGAAATAAGAAATCCTGCAATAGCCGGTCCGATAACCCTTGAGACATTATAGATAGCCGAATTCATCGCAATGGCCGATGCAAGGTCCTCCCGGTCAACTATTTCACTGAGAAAAGCCTGAAGTGCGGGAACATTGAGCGCGTTGACACAGCCGAGAAGAAACGAAAGCGCAATAATAATCCAGATAGTAACGGTACCGCTCACCGCAAAAACACCAAGGATAAAGGCAAGTATCATTGCCGCTGACTGGGTCCAGAGCAGAATGGTGCGCTTCGGGTAGCGGTCGACAATAACACCCCCAAAGAGTGAGAGAAAGAGCGTTGGAAGGGTTGAGGCCGCAGCCACAACTCCGACGTCAAAAGCAGAACCGGTGATTTCAAGCACCAGCCAGCCCTGCGCGACCATCTGTATCCAGGTACCGATCATGGAAATCACCTGCCCCGGAAAATAACGACGAAAATTCCGGCTCTGAAATGCAGGAAAAGCTGAAAGCAATTGTCGTGACACTCCTTTTTTCGTTTGAAGTTCGGGCTTTTCCGGATTTTTTATCGTGGACTCTTCAGCATGTATCAGCATCGCAACAAAACATCTTCATTTATCTCTTTTTCAAAGATCAAAGGTATTAAAAGAACGCGACAAACATGACACGATAGCATCTAACGATAGTGTTATTCTTTAAAAAAGAATAGCAGTACATTTACGCAGCCGTTGCGAGTACTGTTAGCAATTGCAATGGTGGTATTATTAACAAAACCAAAAGGAGCTCTACCAATGAATGTAGTTAATCCGGAAGCTATCGGGTTATTTGGACTTATCGTCACTGTCTGGGTTTTTGGCCTGGAACAGTTGGGATTTGGGCTTGACAAGGAGACTGATCACGCAAAACTGGGAAGAAATCTTGCCCATATTGCACTTTACTTCGGCGGATTCGCTCAGCTTTTTACGGCCGCCTGTCTCTACCTGTTTGACGTGGGGATGCCACCTGAAGCCAGAATTTACATCGGGACGATCTTTGCCACGTACGGCTTGTTCTGGGTGGTTGTGGCCATGCATTTCTACAATCCCGGAGACAAAAAGATCTACGCCCACATGTTTCTCGGTATCTTTTTCATCACGGCAGTGTTCAGCTACAAAGCAATCATGATGGGAAAAATATGGCCGTTAGGCACGGTTCTTCTGCTTATCAACGTACTGACCATCCTGCTTCCCTTTGCCTGGTACAAGCAGAATACACTCATCACTAAAATCTGCGGTGCAACCAATATTGCCATAGCTCTCTGCGCTCTGCCGCTTCTGTTCCACTCTCTGGGAGTGTAACCGCCAGTCCTCTACCAGCCCGGAACAATCATAAGTTTTACGGTTGTTCCGGGCCGCCCCCACACGCTTGCAACACCTCTCTCTTTTTGTGGATTATTGCTTACATCAGCACTTTTCTGCATATTCAAAAAAACAGTACGAAACACATTACCGGCACAGGTTAACTGATGATTGCACTGCATGTTTCAGTCTTGGATGGGACTCCGATGCTCTGGAGTGAGGGGAACCAACCTGGCAACATCAGTGAACTGAGGAAGGCCTTAAAATGTATCGGTATTTCTCTTCGTGTCCGTAAAAATAAAACAGAAGAACTTACCGCATGGCTCCCTTGCAGGGGTAAAGAGCCTCTTCCCTCATCTGCTCTTATTGCTGAAGATCCTGACCGGCGCAGCAAAGAGAGTCTCCAGTCTTTTCACATTACCGCTCTTCCGCTTGACATCAACTCCCTGCAGGAACTTTCGAGTCTTGCCGAAAGGGGAAACATTCCCGAGAGCGGCATCATATTCGGTAATTCGATCGCTTGGGTTCGGCAGGTTTTGCAAAACGCCCTGAACGTAGTTGCAAGCCAACTGTTTCTTCCTTCGGTGATTTTACACAATACTGTATGGGAAGCCCGATGGATTCCCTGTCCTGACACTGCGGCCTCAATAGTGCTGGACAAACTTGCAGAGAACATGCCACCTGTATGCCGATCAATAAACAGAAGTGATACCAAGCCCCCGGAAGAAGCAAAATCAAGAGTCTTGAAGAGAGTGCTCTCTTCTATGGTTGACACCATAATACGCCCTTCGGAAAAAATAAACACAGTAAGACGCACTCAATCTGACAGCATTCATGATGCCTGGTTACAGGCACTGACGAGTGCTAAACCTCAAATAGTATGGGATACATTGCGTGAAATTGAAGAGCTTGGCCGCCAGCTCACGCTATGGCGGCGTCCTATCGATGTGCTTGAGTCTTCCCCGTTCACCTTCTGCTTCCGGCTGGCAGAGCCGGCAGAAACTGGTAAAAACAAAGATCTCTGGCAGGTCATCTATCAACTTCAGCTGAAGGCTGATCCAAGTCTGATACTTGATGTAGGGGAACTGTGGAAACCAGACAGCTCAGCCTCGCAACACATCAAATCCTATGCAACAGATTATTCTGAATTTATATTGACCGCGTTAGGTCAGGCTTCCGGTCTTTATCCAGCCGTCACTGAGAGCCTGAAAAAGAAAAATCCCGGGGGCTTTACCCTTGATGCCGAAGGGGCTTACAGGTTCCTTGCAGAGTATGCCGAACTTCTTCGAAGTACGGGTTTAATTGTCATGCTTCCATCGTGGTGGAGCGGGCGTGGAGGGTTCAATCGAATTGGTATCAAGACAAAAGCGAAAGCACCTGCAATGCATGGAAGCGGCTCCGGCCTGACTCTCGACACTATGATTGCCTGCGATTATGCTGCGGCTCTCGGTAACGAAGAGCTTGACCTGGATGAACTTAAAACATTAGCCGCACTGAAAGCGCCGCTCTTGAAAGTGCGCGGACAATGGACACAGCTTGATCATAAAGAGCTTGCCGCTGCTGTTCGTTTTCTGGAAAAAAAATCAACGGAAGAGCTGACAGCCCGGCATATCCTCACAACAGCACTTGGCGCGAAAAGAAAAGAGGATGGAGTGCTCGATCGCTCAATAGAGGTCGATGGATGGCTTCAGGACTTGCTGGAAAAACTTTCGGGTCACAGCCAGTTCGAGATGCTCCAGCAACCTGAGCAGTTTCATGGAACGCTCAGGGCCTATCAGGAGCGCGGTTATTCATGGCTTTCGTTTCTTCGGCAATGGGGGCTCGGAGCCTGCCTTGCTGATGACATGGGACTCGGCAAAACTATCCAGACTCTTGCCATGATTCAAAGAGAGCGAGAGCTGGGCGAAAAAAGAGCTGTACTGCTGATATGCCCGACCTCCGTCGTCAACAACTGGCGCAAAGAAGCTGAACAGTTCACTCCTGATTTAAGCATACTGATCCATCACGGCATCGACAGGATGAAAGCCGACAAATTTTGCAAAGCTGCAAAGGACGTTGCTCTTGTTATTTCCAGCTATGGCCTGCTTATGCGTGATACTGAACTTATTTCAGAGATATCGTGGGCTGGTGTTGTGCTTGATGAGGCACAGAATATCAAAAACCCGGAAACAAAGCAGTCAAAAGCAGCCCGTTCAGTTCGAGCGGATTACCGTATTGCTCTGACCGGTACACCGGTTGAAAACCATGTCGGCGACCTTTGGGCACTGATGGATTTTCTCAATCCAGGTTTTCTCGGTACCCAGCACTTTTTCAGAGACAACTTTTATACTCCGATACAGTGGTATGGAGATACCGAAGCATCAACTCGATTGAAAAGGCTGACCGGACCTTTTATTCTTCGCCGCATGAAAACCGACTCTTCAATTATTTCAGATCTGCCGGATAAAATTGAAATGAAGGAGTATTGCACCCTCACCAAAGAACAAGCCTCACTTTACAAGGCGGTTGTAGACGAACTGCACGAAAAAATCGTTTCAGCAGAAGGCATTGACAGGCGTGGACTTGTCCTTGCCCTCCTGCTCAAACTTAAACAAGTCTGCAATCACCCGGCTCATTTTCTTGGCGATAATTCCGCCATTGATAACCGCTCGGGCAAATTGCAGCGCCTGACTGAACTCCTTGATGAAATCCGCGAAGCAGGAGAAAAAACTCTTATTTTTACCCAGTTTACCCAAATGGGCAAAATCATTCAGCGATACCTTCAACAGCTGTACGGGGAAGAGGTATTTTTTCTGCATGGTGGCGTCAGCAAAAAAAAGCGGGATCAGATGCTCGATACCTTTCAGCAAGAGAGCCAATCGCCAGGAATCTTCATTCTTTCGCTTAAGGCCGGAGGAACTGGCCTCAATCTTACCTCAGCCAATCATGTCATTCACTATGACCGGTGGTGGAACCCTGCCGTAGAGAATCAGGCGACTGACAGGGCATTTCGTATCGGGCAGAATAAAAACGTCGAGGTTCATAAATTCATCACTGCCGGGACACTCGAAGAGCGTATTGATGATATGATTGATAAAAAAACAGCGGTTGCCGGCCAGGTTCTCGGTACCGGAGAGCAGTGGCTTACCGAGCTGTCAAATAATGATTTGCGTAACCTGATTATGCTTGGTCAAGACGCATCGGGAGAATAACCTTATGGGATGGTATCTATACTCCTCCTCTTCGAAGCCTAAAGCTGTTAAAGGGGGCATTAAGGCGCAAAATAAACGGGGAGCGTTTGCTAAAACATGGTGGGGGAAACAATGGATTGATACACTCGAAAGTTTTCCTGTCGGATCAAGACTTGTGCGCGGGAAATCCTATGCACGGAGCGGCCAGGTCACTGACCTTGTCATTACCGCCAAAGGGGTATCGGCCAAAGTTCAGGGTTCAAGATCAACACCTTACAAGGTATCGATCAAGCTCAACCCTTATTCGAAAATGCAGCAGGATATATTGACCGCCAAACTTGCTGCACAACCGCTCTCTATAGCACAACTCCTCAGCAGCGAAATGCCGGAAAGCATGGTGCAGGTATGTAACACCTTAAAAATCCCTCTCTTTCCAGTGAAATACAATGATCTGCAGAGCACCTGTTCATGCCCTGACTACTCGAACCCCTGCAAACACATCGCTGCCGTTATCTATCTCATGGCAGAAGCCTTTGACCGTGACCCATTTCTCTTATTCACCTTACGGGGAATGGACAAAAATGCTTTTCTCAAGGCTATCGGCAACCGGCAGCAAGGCAACAAGTTAAAAAAGGAACTGAACGAGCCAGTAGCCCCACCCGAAGTACTTCCATCCGACCATACCTTCTGGGGAACAATCCTGACAACCGAACACTCAATCACCCATGCTCTGCCAAAAGTGCATGCGTCGATAATAAAACGACTCGGAACAATTCCGTTCTGGCGTTCAGACAATAACTTTATCAACGCAATGGAAGCTGCATATAGCAAGGCATCCCTTTCTGCTGAAAATCGTATCAGGAATCCCCGCGATGAAAATGAGAGTGCCTGTTGAAAAAAAATAACCAATGATACCTGTGCAGAGAAAGGTTGTTTTGAAGATTTCGCCTTAATTGCTAATATGAGTGCTGATCTGACGCACGCGTCACCTTACGTGTACCTTCTTTTTTCAAAGCACTTAAACCATGACACGCCATGAGCGCTCACATTTATAAGAAAATCGAAATTGTAGGCTCTTCGCCAACAAGCATTGAAGAAGCTGTCAATAATGCTGTTGCCAAAGCTTCCGAATCAATCAGAAATATCAAGTGGGTTGAAATCGTAGAGACCCGCGGCCATGTAGAGAACCAGAAAATTGCCTACTGGCAGGTGACTATAAAAATCGGCTTCACCCTCGACGAGCATTGATGCTGAGATTTTTATGATACAATAGAGAAGGCGCCTTTGAGGGCGCCTTCTCTATTGTATGTAAACCACTTCCGTCAGCTGTCCTGGGAATAATCCTCCGGAGCCAGTGACCAGTGCCTTGGAGAGAGCCAGAGTGTTGAAAGCATCAGCTCCCTGATATGGGTAAACTCTTTGGGCAGCCTGTCGTAAATCATGGCAAAAAGCTCTTCATGAGAAAGAAGCTCTTTTTTCCATGCTTCACGATCCACTGACATCAGTTTTGAAAACTTCTCTGAAGTCATTTCATCCAGACCGGTCCAATTGATCGACTCATACTTCGGCATCCAGCCGAGCGGACTTTCCACTGCGGCAGCATGTCCACGAACACGACCGACAATCCATTGCAGTACGCGCATATTATCGCCGAAACCCGGCCAGAGAAACTTGCCGTTTTCATCTTTACGAAACCAGTTGACACCGAAAATTCTCGGAGGTTCCTGTAAAGTGCGTCCAACATGGAGCCAGTGGTTGAAGTAATCACCCATGTGGTAACCGCAGAAAGGAATCATGGCAAAAGGATCGCGACGAACATCACCAATCGTCCCGGCGGCTGCAGCAGTTTTTTCAGACCCCATTGTTGCTGCGAGGTAGACACCAAAATTCCAGTTTGCCGACTGATAGACAAGAGGAACTGTATCACCGCGTCGCCCACCGAAAATAAAGGCACTGATAGGCACTCCAACTGGATTTTCCCAGTCGGGATCAAGCGAAGGACACTGACTTGCCGGAGAGGTAAAGCGGGCATTAGGATGGGATGAAACCCTGCCACAATCAGGAGTCCAGCGATTACCCTGCCAATCGATAAGCTCATCAGGCGGAACTTTTGTCATTCCCTCCCACCAGACATCACCATCAGGGGTCATGGCAACGTTAGTAAAGATACAGTTCTTCGAGAGAGTCGCCATGGCATTCGGATTTGATTGTTCCGACGTACCGGGAGCAACACCGAAAAAGCCATATTCAGGATTGATGGCATGAAGACGACCATCTTCACCCGGCTTGATCCAGGCAATATCGTCACCGATAGTTGTTACTTTCCAACCCTCAAAAGAGTCAGGCGGGATAAGCATTGCAAAATTTGTTTTACCGCAGGCACTCGGAAATGCCGCTCCGACATAAGTTTTTTCACCGGCAGGAGATTCAACACCGAGAATCAGCATATGCTCGGCAAGCCAGCCTTCATCACGAGCCATGGAAGAGGCGATACGAAGCGCAAAGCATTTTTTGCCAAGGAGAGCATTACCGCCATAGCCACTGCCGTAAGAGACAATCGAGCGCTCTTCAGGGAAATGAACTATATATTTCTTTCCATTGCATGGCCACGGGACATCTATTGCGCCGGGCTCAAGCGGTGCGCCGACAGAGTGCAGACAAGGAACAAACTCTTTGGTTTCACCAAGAAGGTCGATGACACTGCGACCCATTCTCGTCATGATGCGCATGTTGGTCACGACATAAGGAGAATCGGAAATCTCAACCCCAATATGGGCAATATGCGAGCCGAGAGGTCCCATACTGAAAGGAATGACATACATGGTTCTGCCTTCCATACAGCCGTTGAAAAGCTCATTGAGAGTCTCTTTCATCTCTTTTGGTGCAACCCAGTTGTTGGTTGGCCCGGCATCCTGGCGACGGAGACTGCAGATGTAGGTACGGTCCTCAACTCTGGCTACATCGCTCGGATCCGAACGGCAGAGAAAGCTGTTCGGACGTTTTTCTTCGTTAAGCTTGACGAATGTGCCGCTCTTCACCATCTGCTGACAGAGGGTATCGTACTCTTCCTGGGTACCATCGCACCAGTGAACAGAACTTGGACGACAGAGATCAGCGGTCTGCTGCACCCACTGAATCAGCTTCTTGTTTTTCACATAATCCGGAGGATTAATCTGAATTAACGTCATGATCTTGCTTTTTTTTGGCTAACGGTTAAACAAAAAAACGCCCGCAACCACCAGTAGCTACGGACGTATAAGGAAACAATATGTCCAGGATATTAAATATCATCCGGGTCTGACAACCATCAATCATTGGATGAGGACTTTATTTAGAGCTCTTGTGTTTCCTGACAGTATCAAGAATTATTTTTTCAAAAACCTCTTTACTTCTTGCCCCGGTAATAACCTGGGTAATCCTGCCTGAAGAGTTGACAACAAAAGAGGTTGGAATTGCACGTATACCGCCATCTGCATACCGGCTGAACGCATTGACTATCTGCTCGTTAGCCATAACAACAGGATAGGTGATCCTGTTTGTTTTGATGAAGTCGCGAATCTTTGGTTCAGTTTCATTAACAGCTACACCGATAAACGTAAAGCCTTTTCGACCGTATTGGTTCTGAAGGGCAACCATATCAGGAATTTCTGAACGGCAGGGCGGGCACCAGGATGCAAAGAAATTGACGATATATGTTGTACCGGCAAGGTTTGCCGAACCTAGAGCTTTCCCATCAAGAGATACAACCGAAAAAGCCGGAACCGGAGGAGGAGCATCTGCAGAAGGTGCTGCAAACAGCGACCCGGCTAAAGCCACCCACAAAAAACAACCCACCATAATTACGCGTGCAGAATCCCTCACCATCTTCATCATTTTTCTTACTCAGTTCCAGTTAAAAAAAGCTACAACATTCCATTCTCCATCACCTAATATACAATTCTTCTTTTTTTTGAACGCTATAAATGGGATGTATTTATCTTTGTGTTTCTGCATCAAAAAAATTATATTTAGGCTTGATTTGTTTTATATGCTTAGGCCACCTTAGCTCAGTTGGTAGAGCAACTGTTTCGTAAATAGTAGGTCGTGGGTTCGACTCCCGCAGGTGGCTCGTTTCATGAACTACCATTATAACGGGATACTCAGAACCTGTAATTCCCGATTAAAAAAGGGCCCCCAATTACTGAATGGATGCCTGAACGTTTGATTACTCTATAAAATCCTATCCACACTGTCACTATGCAAGAAGGTAAGATTTCCCAGATCATCGGCCCAGTTGTTGATGTAGATTTTCCTGAAGGACAACTGCCGTCAATTCTGGATGCATTAACAATTACAAGAGCTGACGGCACAAAGCTTGTCCTTGAGACACAGCAGCATCTCGGCGAAGAACGCGTGCGTACTGTTTCCATGGAAAGCACTGACGGCCTTGTAAGAGGAATCAGCGTCGCAAATACAGGAAGGCCAATACAGGTACCTGTCGGTACTGAAGTACTCGGCAGAATGCTGAACGTTGTTGGTGACCCGATCGACGGGCGAGGTCCAGTTCATACCGCAAAAACATACTCGATTCACCGTCACGCTCCCAAGTTTGAAGATATTTCCACGAAAGCGGAAATGTTCGAAACCGGCATCAAGGTTATTGACCTTCTTGAGCCATACTCTCGAGGTGGAAAAACCGGTCTTTTCGGCGGCGCAGGTGTAGGCAAGACTGTTTTGATCATGGAGCTTATTAACAATATTGCCAAACAGCAGTCGGGCTTCAGCGTTTTCGCCGGAGTCGGGGAACGTACCCGTGAAGGAAATGACCTCTGGCACGAAATGATGGAATCAGGCGTTATCGATAAAACCGCACTGGTATTCGGTCAGATGAACGAGCCTCCAGGTGCGCGCCAGAGAGTTGCGTTGACCGGCCTCAGTATTGCAGAATATTTCCGTGATGAAGAAGGACGTGACGTGCTGCTCTTCATCGACAATATTTTCCGCTTTACCCAGGCAGGTTCAGAAGTGTCGGCACTTCTCGGACGTATGCCCAGCGCTGTAGGATACCAGCCTACCCTTGCTACAGAAATGGGTGAACTTCAGGACAGAATCGTTTCAACCAAAAAAGGTTCGGTCACCTCGGTTCAGGCTATCTATGTTCCTGCTGATGACCTTACCGATCCGGCTCCTGCCACAGCGTTTGCTCACCTTGATGCAACGACAGTGCTGTCCCGTTCTATTGCAGAGCTCGGTATCTACCCTGCGGTTGATCCTCTTGACTCAACATCACGCATCCTTGACCCGAACATTGTCGGCGATGATCATTATGATACCGCACAGGCAGTCAAGCAGCTTCTTCAGCGCTATAAGGATCTTCAGGATATTATCGCCATTCTCGGTATGGATGAATTGAGCGATGAGGACAAGCTTGTTGTTTCCAGAGCAAGAAAAGTTCAGCGCTTCCTCTCTCAGCCATTCTTTGTTGCCGAGGCCTTTACCGGTCTTGCCGGCAAGTATGTGAAGCTTGAGGAAACCATCAAAGGCTTCAAGGAGATTATCGCTGGCCGTCATGACAATCTGCCGGAAAGTGCATTTTACCTTGTCGGAACCATTGAGGAAGCCGTTGAGAAAGCAAAAACGCTCTAAACTTAGCAAGAATTATGGCGAATTCCGATAAAGGGTTCAATATAGAGATCGTCACTCCCCAGAAGCTCTATTTTTCGGGGGAGGTTGTCAGTGTAACCGCACCAGGAGAAGAAGGTCAATTTCAGATACTGAAAAACCATGCACCTCTGCTCTCTTCACTGAAAACCGGCAAGGTCAAACTTGCTCTGGCAGATCGCACCGAACAATCATTTACCATCTCGGACGGCTTTCTGGAAGTCAGCGGCAACAAAGCCATTCTGCTGACTGAAACTATTTCCTGATTTCATGCCAATGAATTGAAAACATCAGCATCCTCACCGGGTGCTGATGTTTTTTGGTTTTATGAAAAACCTCACACCAAAAGCCCTGCGCAAGGGAGATACAATCGGGCTTATCTCCCCTTCCTCACATTGCGCTTATCCTGAAAAAATCGGGCAGGCGGTAAGCTATCTTGAAAAAAACGGCTACAACGTCAAGCCGTCTCTCCACCTGAACCGTATTGATCCTGATCCTGCCATTGCCGACAAAGAGAAGCTGCACGATATTCACGACATGTTCAGTGACCCTTCGGTTCAGGCAATATTCTGCCTGAGAGGAGGAGCCGGAGCTGCGCGCCTTTTGAACAACATCGATTACAGCCTGATAGCGGCCAACCCGAAAATCCTTGCAGGGTATTCTGATATTACAGCTCTCTCTCTTGCCCTGTATGCAAAAACAGGTCTTATAAGTTTTTCCGGCCCTATGCTGGCCACTGAGCTTCACTCCCCAACACCGTATACCGAAGAGCACTTCTGGGGTATGCTTACCTCTCCGGGCTATGCCCTTTCGCTTCAGAACCATAAAAGTCATCCTGTCACCTGCATGAGAGAAGGCACTGCGGAAGGGCAGCTCATCGGAGGCAACCTTTCTGTTCTCTCCTCCATGATTGGGACACCCTTTCTTCCTTCCTTCAACAAGACGCTTCTTTTTCTGGAAGACATCAACGAGGCTGCATACCGCATTGACCGCATGCTTTCGCATCTTAACAATGCAAACCTTCTTGCCCGATGCAGCGCTCTCCTGTTTGGACAATTCTCCGGCGAACGGGAAAAAACCGGTGATGATGAACGAATAAAAAGGGTCTTTGAATATTACAGTACGCTCAATGACCAAGCTGCTGTTCTTTCAGGACTCTCCTATGGTCATATCCAAAATTTGATGACCATCCCTGTCGGCGCCCGATTTAAACTGCAGATATCTCCGACCGGCACTTTTTCGCTCGGAGCGCTTGAACCGGTTATTGCATAACCCTCCTGAATATCCGCCGATCTTGCATCTTTAGGAATGCATTTCCTATTTTACAGTTTTAAAACAATAGAACGGTATAACCATGAACGCATCTTTACCAGGGCAGGTAACGAAAGAGAGTGAACAAAGCTCAGGGACTGATACGCTTGACGCATATCGCGTCGTGTTGTTCAATGATGAAGAGCACTCCTTCGACGAGGTAATCGGGCAGATCATCAAGGCTACACGATGCAGCCGACAGAATGCCGAGCGCTGTACCTGGGAAGTCCATACCCGAGGACGGAGCATCGTCTATTTCGGTCCTATCGGCGCATGCCTGAAGGTGAGCGCTATTCTTGAAGAGATCGCCCTTAAAACTGAAATACAGACCGGGTGAGAGGCTCTGGACGGAGAAACATGAGATCCCTCTCTTCGATCGGGATGACAAGAGGAAGAGATCGGGATGACAAGAGGGGGAGGTCAGGATGACAAGAGGGGTTGGCAAATTATCCTGCTTTGTTTCTTATATTCATTGTTTCTTATTGAAACAGTGAATCCCTAAGGGATTTTTTTATAACATTTTGATTGAATGATGAGTAATTCTGAGCAGAAACGGGTGCAGAGCGTGAAGCTGCCGCCTGATAAAGTCATGCATAAACTGGTTTCACTGGCTAAGCGTCGCGGGTTTATTTTTCAGTCGTCGGAGATATATGAAGGCCTCTCTTCGTGCTTTGACTATGGGCCACTGGGCTGTGAGCTTAAAAAGAATATCAAGGATCTGTGGTGGAAATCGATGACGCGCCGCCATCAGAATATTGTAGGGATTGATGCTTCGATTATGATGAATCCGAGGGTCTGGGAGGCGTCGGGACATGTGTCGAGCTTTAACGATCCGATGATTGATGACAAGACTACCAAAAGACGCTACCGTGCTGACCACCTGATTGAAAATCATATTGAAAAACTCCGCCGCGACGGCAAGGATGAGGATGCACTGAAAGTTCAGGCGACATATGAAGCGGCTGGAGGTGCAAAGGATTCAAACCGTGCACTCTATGAGCTGATCATTACAGAAGGAATCAAGGCTCAGGATACAGGATCGGGAGACTGGACAGAGGTGCGTCAGTTCAACCTGATGTTTCAGTGCAACATGGGTGCTGTGGCTGATACAGCAAGTATTGTCTATCTGCGGCCGGAGACAGCACAGGGCATTTTTGTGAACTTCCACAATGTCCGGGAATCGTTGCGCATGAGGGTCCCTTTTGGAATCGCACAGATCGGCAAGGCTTTCCGAAACGAGATCGTCAAAGGCAACTTCATCTTCCGTATGGTTGAGTTTGAACAGATGGAGATGCAGTACTTTGTAAAACCAGGAACCCAGGCTGAGGCGTTTGAAGCATGGAGAGAGGAGCGATTTAACTGGTACACTGAATCACTCGGTATCAGCAGAGAGAAACTGCACTGGTACAAGCATGACAAGCTTGCTCACTATGCCGACCTTGCCTACGACATCAAGTTTGAGTTCCCGTTCGGCATAGAGGAGATCGAAGGAATCCACTCGAGAACTGATTTTGACCTGAAACAGCATCAGGAGTTTTCAGGCAAAAACATGGAGTATATCGACCAGCTTACCAACGAGCGTTACATCCCTTATGTTGTTGAAACCTCTGCCGGATGCGATCGACTTTTCCTTGCGCTTCTCGCAGATGCATATACTGAGGATACTGTTGACGGCGAAGAGCGCGTTGTGCTGAGACTGTCGCCGAAAGTTGCGCCGGTAAAGGCTGCTGTGCTGCCGCTGATGAAAAAGGGCGGAATGGGTGAGGCTGCCCTCAAACTGCGTGATGAGCTGTCCACGGATTTTCTCATCCAGTATGATGATGCCGGCTCTATCGGCAAGCGCTACCGGAGGCAGGATGAAATCGGCACCCCTTTCTGTATCACGGTTGATCACCAGTCGCTGGAAGAGAACACGGTAACGGTGCGCTATCGGGACTCCGCCGTACAGGAGAGGATCGAGATTTCCAGAGTCAAAGAGTTTCTCGCCGCAAAGCTTGTTTAAGCTTGGGTTAATGCCGGTTAATTACTTTTTATTAGAATGCTTTACGATGTCGCAGTCATAGGTGGAGGACCTTCAGGAGCTGTTGCTGCAGCGGAACTAGCCCGTGCAGGGGTGTCAACGGTTCTCTTTGAGCGTAACTTTGACAATGTCAAGCCATGCGGAGGGGCCATTCCTCTTGGCCTTATTGAAGAGTTCAACATTCCTGCTGAACTGGTGGAAAAGAAACTCTCCCGCATGAGGGCTCGCTCTCCGAAAGGCAGAGTTATTGAGATGCGTATGCCGAACGGTTATGTCGGCATGGTAAGGCGTGAGAAATTTGACAGCTGGCTGCGTTCTGAAGCTGAAAAAGCGGGTGCGGTTGTGCTTGAAGGTCTGGTGAATACCATCCGCCCTTCCGCAAACGGCTTTGTAATCAGTACTCTAAACGACAAGGTGCCTCCAGTTGAAGCACTCAGAATTATCGGCGCTGACGGGGCAAACTCCAAAACCGCCGATGAGCTGCACTTTCCAGCGAACGAGCTGAAAGTTATCGCCATGCAGCAGCGATTCAAGTACACACCTTCCATCCGGAAATTCAGCGATATTGTTGAAATCTGGTTTGATGGAGAAGTCTCGCCAGACTTTTACGGATGGATTTTTCCAAAGGCCGATCACCTGGCTATCGGCACCGGCACAGAGGACAACAAATATAATATCAAGGCGCTCCAGAAGCGCTTTATTCAGAAAATAGGGATTACCGATACGCCATACCTGGACGAGGCTGCTAAAATTCCGATGAAGCCTCGTAAATCGTTTACTGCGGAGAAGTCAATACTGGTAGGGGATGCTGCCGGACTTGTAACACCTGCTAACGGTGAGGGCATTTTCTTCGCCATGCGCTCCGGTAAGCTGGGAGCGCGAGCAATGATTGAACACCTGAAAAAGAATACCCCGCTCAAGAACTATGAAGATGAGTTCAGAAAACTCTATGCACCTATCTTCTTCGGACTTGAAGTGCTGCAGGCTATGTACTACCGCAATGACCGCCTGAGGGAGAGTTTTGTGGCCATTTGCGCTGATGATGATGTACAGAGGATCACCTTTGACTCCTATCTCTATAAAAAGATGATACCGGCGCCCTGGTCAACCCAGATGAAAATTTTTTCCAAAAACATCTACCACTTGATCAAAGGCTCTTAAATGCTCCTCTCTTTTCCGAACTGGATCATCCATATCTCTTCGGCCCTTGAGTGGGGAATCGGGGCCTTTCTGATTTTTCGATACGGCACACTGACCGGAAGGCGGGAGATAAGGCTCTTTGGCATTGCCATGCTGCCTCACTGGGTCGGGAGTTTTTTTGTTCTTGGTTATCACATCTCCACTGACTCCATTCCGCTCCTTCTGGATTTGTCGGAGGTGATCAATTTTTTCGGCAGCATTTCACTGTTGTGGGCGACACTGAATCTTCTGAAAACCACAAAAAAAACGCAGACAGCCGGCTATACCGCTGCAGTTGCCGCTATTGTATTTGCCGGAAAACCGCAATCCTACATGGGTGCAGATATTTTTGACACCATCCTGCAGCTCTCAAGCATCGTCTATCTTACATTTCTTGTGCTGCTGCTTGTGCTGTACAGAAGGGATCCGACTGTTTTTTCTCCGCTTACCATTGCAGGGTTCTGGTTTGTACTTGTCTTTATTTCCGTAACGGTCTTCTGCATCTATCTTGCCACTGATGTTCGGGGCTTTCCAAGCCTTTCACACGACGACCTGCTCCACGGACTTGCTGAAAGCCTGCTGACGGTGAGCAATCTTATGATTGCTTTTGGTGCACATCGTAAAATCCGGGAGTTCGAGGCGGACCAGCTGCTGAAAAATCAGGGATGAAGAATCCCTGAGTATTTCCGGGAATCGGAGAGCACTTCAAGTGCTTTTTTCACAACAGGATCGTGATCGAGTTCTGTTTTACGGGCAAGGCGCTCGTTGTAATGCCGGATAATCTCCTCTTCCAGCAATTGCGCGACTTTTTCAGACTCTTTTGCTCTCTCCAGCTCCTTGAGCCTGTTGACTTCCTGATGGAGTCCTGTATGCATTTTCACCCATTCGGCATCTTTATAGCCTGACGTTTTTGTCATGCTCTCTTTCAATTCATTGAAACGTCGTTCAGGCTCAGAAGTGTAGGTAAAGTTTTTTCTATGCAGAAAGTCACTGAAGGAGGCCAAGAGAGCCTTGTGATCCAACGGCAGGAGAGGCATAATCGGGTGAGAAGAACAATAGAGGGCAGGAAAGAGAAAAAGCATGCCTTTCTTTCGAAGGGCAGCTATATAAGATGAACGCGCCGGATCAGCTAGCTGGATATCAGGCGTAATACCGCCGTTGCCATAGACTTTTCTTTTGCCTCTGGTATAGAAGACCTTTGCTGCTGAATCCTCTTTTACCTTGTGAAGCACCTGATGCGAATCGCTTATGGCCTCTTTTTCTTTCTGGATCAGACGACCGGAGGGAGTATAATACTTGGCTGTTGTAAGCTTGAGGGTATTATTGTAGGATATCTTTATCACGGACTGTACCAGTCCTTTACCGAAGGAACGTTCACCGATAACTACCCCGCGGTCAAGATCCTGGATTGCGCCGGCTACAATTTCCGAAGCAGATGCGCTCTCGGAATTGATAAGCACCGCAAGCGGAAGGGAAGCATTGAGAGGAGAAACGGATGTTACATAGGTTTTTGAAGTTTCCGGCACCCGTCCTCGAATTGAAACAACTAAACTGCCTTTGTTTACATAAAGCGAGGCGACATCAACGGCAACCGTCAGGAGTCCGCCGGGATTGTTACGGAGATCAAGAATCATCCCTTTCATCGGCACTTGCTTCTCTGCAGCCTGACGCTCAAGAGTCAGTATGGCTTCACGTAAATTTTCCGCTGAATGAGAACTGAAGTTTTTCATCTCGACGTAGCCGATGCCATCGATAATAGCGGAATAACTTACCGGACTGACTCGCACCTCTTCGCGGATAACCGTTACGGAGAAAGGCGGTGAACCCTCACGCTCCAGCTTGAGCGACAGTGGACTTCCGGCGACTCCCTTCATCAGTGACTTCACCTCTCTGAACGGCGACCTCCTTACATCTTTGCTGCCGATGGAAACAATAGCATCCCCGGCCCTTATGCCGGCCTTTGCTGCAGCACTGCCGTCAACAACCGATGTAACATAAAGCACTCCGTCAACGGGAGAAATGATGACGCCAATACCGGCATACTGTCCGCTGGTAAGATCATCGAGGTCACCCGAATCCTCTTCATTAAGAAATACCGTATAGGGATCGAGGGTATGGAGCATACCGTCGATACCGGCGTAGATCATCTGGCTGACATTCGGCGTATCGACATAACTTTTTGAAACTTCGCGATAAACCTCGCCAAAGAGGTCGATACTTTTAACGATATCGAAGTACTCCCTGCTGGCAGGAGCTGTTGCGGAATAAAGCGGCGTGCATGGCACAGAGCAGAACAATAAAAGAAGCACAAGAACGCCCCGCACCCTGCGGTGCAGCGAATTTCCCCTCTGGGGGCACTCTTTACTCATTCCGGAGCGTTTCACAATTACTTACCGGAGAGCCTCTTCAAGAGCCGTTGCACTGTCTGTACGTCCATCACGGTATTTGATAATAACAGGTGTATAGATTGAAAGACCGTGTTCGGCAGCAAACTCACCTTTGATCTTGCGGGAACCGGCAACAACGACAGCTCCGGAAGGAATAATCAGAGGCGCTTCAGGGGTTTTTCTGTAGATGGCATTGCGCGCCAGATCATACACTGGCGTTGACCCATTGAGAATAACCCCTGTCCCTATAACCGCCCGCTCCCTGACAATAGTGCCTTCATAAATACCGCAGTTGCCGCCGACCATCACCTCATCTTCGATAACAACGGGTATAGCCCCGACTGGTTCAAGCACACCACCCACCTGTACGCCTGCTGAAAGGTGCACCTTTTTACCAACCTGAGCACAGCTCCCTACAAGGGCATGAGAATCGATCATGGTTCCCTCATCAACATAGGCTCCTACGTTAACATAAGCAGGAGGCATCATGACAACTGAAGGCGCAAGATAGGAACCATCGCGAACTGCCGATCCTCCGGGCACAATGCGGACACTGTTTTCAAGCGTCATCGTTTTAAGCGGATAGGTATCCTTGTCGATAAAGGTAAGCCCGGCACCCTGTCCATCATGCAAAACATGACTTTCCTGCAGTCGTCCGAGTCGCATGCCGAGTAAAATACCCTCTTTTACCCAAGCGTTGACCATCCAATCCTCACCGGATTTTTCAGCCGCCCTTACCAGACCGGCATTGAGCAGCTGCTTGAACCGATCAAACACATTGCGGGCCTCCGGAATTTCCCAGAGCGCAGCCGCGCCTAACGATGAAAAGCCTAGAATATCCTGTTTCAACGAATCATACTGTCCCATAAAACACTGTCTTGTTATTAGATATCGCCGTATTCAGCGGTAATATCCTTGTTGTTTTTTCTGCTGTAGAATCTGAAATCGTCGCTTCTGAGGCTCTCGTCCGCCTTCACCTGAACAAAGAGCATGTGCTGGAGAAACCATTTCAGCTCTGTTTTCATATCGCTGTTACGCAGCGGCTCGACAACCGTCGGGCTCACATAAAGATCAAGCTGCTGAAAACGCATGGCGTGCTGAAGCGCATACTTTCTCAACCACCGCTCAATCTGGTTGATGGTCGTAAACCTTGCCTGCACAACACCACTTCCCCCGCAGGCCGGGCACTGATCGCCCATACGCTGCATCAGGCTCGGACGTATCCTTTCACGGGTAATCTGCATGATTCCGAAATCGGACATGGGCAGAATATTGGATTTTGCCCTATCGTTGCGCAATTCAGTTTTCATGGAGTCGTAGACCTTTTTGGCATTTTTCTGATCGAGCATATCGATGAAGTCAACGACAATAATGCCGCCGATATCGCGAAGCCTCAGCTGCCGGACAACCTCTCGGGCCGCCTCAAGGTTGGTCTTAAGAGAGTTCTCCTCCTGCTCGCGCTTGGCAGCGTAACGGCCACTGTTGACGTCAACAACCACCATGGCTTCGGTATGCTCGATAATGATATACCCGCCGGACTTGAGCCACACTTTGCGGGAAAAGATTGATTCGACATCTTTGGCAATACCATAGCCTTCAAATAAAGGAAGCTTCCCTTGGTAGAGGCTGACATTTTTCACCATTTCAGGAGCCGCCCACTGTATATAGTTCAGCGTCTCTTTGTAAATGACTGGCGAATTGGCAACAATTTCAGTAACGTCGGAGGTGAGGGAGTCGCGAAGAACGCTTGATATAATGGTGTCCTCCTTGAAAATCAGCTGCGGAGGAGCGGCATCCTGAAGCTTTTCCTCAATCTGCGTCCACTTTGCCAGAAGTTTTTCGAGATCCTGTTTCAACAGTGTCTCCTCCTGATCTTCGGCAACCGTACGGATGATCGCCCCGAACCCTTCCGGAAGCATGGAGCGGACAAGTTTTTTTAACCTTCCCCTCTCTTTACGTACGACAACTCTGCGGGAAACAGCTACCTGACCTCCGCCAAAAGGAAGAAGCACCATAAAACGGCCCGCAATGGTAATATCGGAAGTAAGGCGCGAGCCCTTGCTGCTGATGGGCTCCTTGATAACCTGGACAAGAATTGAGTCGTTCGGCTTAAGCTTGCCTGCAATAATCTGGGTATAGGACTGACGTTTTTCAGACTTGTCCTCGGTATCAGCCGGAATCCGCTTGTTGCCGCTGCGTGCAGATGCTTTCACATTCTGCTCTGCAACAGGCGCTTCAACAGAAAGAACTCCTTCCTCACCTTCTTCTTCAGTTCCGGCGACAGTTTCATCATCATCATCATCCTCGATCAGTGCGCGGTAATCCTCACTGGTAGTGCCAACATCGGAAAAATGAAGAAACCCGTCGGACTTCTGCCCTATATCGACAAACGCCGCTTTCAACCCTTCGATAACCTTATGCACCCGGCCAAGATAAATATCACCAATACTTCTCTTGCTTTCAGGGCGCTCAATAATCAACTCGACCAGACGACCCTCTTCAACAAGCGCAACCTGTATCTCGTCGCCGGTCTTGTTCATCAACAACTGCTTATTCGAACTCTTCTTCATTCGCTCACTCTTTTATAATGGTAAGAACCAGGGGACAAGCCCCTTTTATCACTCGTTAAGCCGCAATTACGGCTTGAAACCAACCTGTCGCAGAAACATGCAAAGCGACAACGAAGCTCATCAGGAGTAACCCTGATATACCCATCAATGCATTTCGACAGGAAAACCAGATAGCACGCTGGAAAACGTACCTGCAAACCAACGATCAAGATAAGAAATTATATAAGGAATCAGCAAAACGCCACTGAAGCACCCTGGGTTCAGCAAGCTGATCCAATTTATTCTTTCATCCGCATCGAAAGGAAGTATACATTCATTTTATACTTTTATTTCAACATTGTATTGAGCTGATCATATGCCAGACATCCTGATTGACAAAATAACCAAGAGATGAAAACCGACTATGAATTTCCCTTGTGGGAGATGACCGAAATTATATGCGGTATTGATGAGGTTGGACGGGGGCCTCTGGCTGGGCCGGTGGTTGCTGGTGCAGTGGTGTTTCCCCGCTGGTTCAAACCTGACGGCAGTGTGCTGGAAAAGCTGAATGACTCCAAAAAGCTTTCCGCCAGAGTGCGGGAGGAGCTTACTTTGGAAATAAAAAAACATGCTCTCGGATGGGCTGTTGCAGCTGTTGAACCCGACACTATTGACCAGATAAATATCCTTCAGGCAACCATGCTTGCCATGAACAGTGCGGTTGAGTTGCTTCCGGTCAGGCCGGATCTTCTGCTTGTTGACGGCAACAGGTTCAAGACAAACCTCGGGATTCCCTATACAACCATTGTGAAAGGAGATTCCCTGGTGTTTTCGATTGCTGCAGCTTCGGTGCTGGCTAAAACTCATCGGGACGGGATTATGGCGGCATACAGCAAAGAGTGGCCGGAGTATGGCTTTCTGCGGCATGTCGGCTATGGCACAGGGGAACACGTCAAGGCTATTATAGAGCACGGGAGGTGCCCGATTCACCGTAAAAGCTTCAAGCTAAAACAACTTGGGGAAAAATAACGCTGCCCATGCTTGATCCCCATCTGCTCGGAAAAGAGGGCGAACGATTTGCTGCCGACTACCTGGCAGAAAAAGGGTACCGTATTCTCCAGCGCAATTACAGATACCATCGCAATGAGATTGATATTATTGCCCGGTATAAGAAAACACTCTGCTTTATCGAGGTAAAAACCCGCTCCTCCCGGGAAAAAGGTCATCCGGCTGAGGCTGTGACTATTACCAAACAGAGAGAGATCATAAAGGCGGCCAAAGCATATCTTGCTTTTACTGGGGAATGTGAAACAGATTGCCGGTTTGATGTTGTCACGGTACTGGCTGCATGTGAAGGAGAGGACCTTATAACCTCTTTTGTTATTGAACATTATATTGATGCTTTCTGGGCTGATTACTGAGCACATAAGGCACAGATAAGGCACAAAAAATGATGGCATTTTTTCTTATCTTGAGGAACAAGATTTATTCAAATTTAAGCTCACCAGTTACAAGCTGATACCTATGCCGGAAACCGATAGCAATACCCCAATACCATCCATTCAGCCAGAAATTCCAGTCCCTTCGACATACGGAGCAAACAACATTCAGGTTCTTGACGGCATTGAGCATGTGCGGATGCGTCCGGCAATGTATATCGGTGATATTCACAGCAGGGGGCTTCACCATCTTGTCTACGAAATTGTCGACAACTCGATCGATGAAACCCTTGGCGGCTTTAACGACTATATCTTTGTTTCACTGAATCCAGATGGATCGGTGACCGTAATAGACCGTGGAAGAGGTATTCCTGTTGATATTCACCCTGAAAAGGGGAAATCAGCTCTTGAGCTGGTTATGACCGTGATCGGCGCAGGCGGTAAATTCGACAAGGGTGCCTATAAGGTTTCAGGCGGTCTGCACGGTGTGGGCGCATCGGTGGTCAATGCGTTGTCGGAATGGTGCGAAGTTGAGGTGTACCGCGATGGAAAAGTCTATTTCCAGCGGTTTGAACGTGGTGTTCCGCAAGGTGATGTGAAGGCAATAGGATCGTCAGACCAGCGTGGTACAAAAACCACCTTTATGCCCGACCATCTTATTTTCAAGATAACCGAGTTCCGGAAGGATATCATCGTTGACAGGATGAGGGAACTGGCGTTTCTTAACAGAAATCTCAGCATAACTGTTCAGGATACACAGGGAGAGATTGAAGTCTTTCATTTTGAGGGCGGCCTCAAGGAGTTTGTCCTCTTTATTGATGAGAACCGCATGGGCCTGCTCAAGGAGCCGATCTATATTTACGGTGAAAGAGACTCCACTATTGTTGAAATAGCCCTCCAGTACAATGACACCTATCAGGAAAACGTGTTCAGCTATGTCAACAACATCAATACCCAGGAGGGTGGCACCCATGTCACAGGGTTCCGCAAGGCGCTGACAAGAACACTCAATGCGTATGCACAGAAAAACGATCTTCTGAAAAATCTGAAACTGGCACTGACTGGCGATGATTTTAAAGAGGGGTTGACTGCCGTCATATCCGTCAAGGTTGCAGAACCTCAGTTTGAAGGCCAGACAAAGACAAAGCTCGGCAACTCCGAAACACAGAGCATAGTTGAAACCATTCTCAATGAACAACTCTCGGAGTATGCCGAAAGCAACCCGAATGTACTCAAAGTTATCATTGAGAAGGTTAAAGGCGCTGCAATGTCAAGGGAGGCTGCCCGTAAAGCCAAGGAGCTTACCCGCAGAAAATCGGTGCTTGAAAGCTCAGGCCTTCCGGGAAAACTGGCAGACTGTTCGATCAATGATCCGGAACACTGTGAGCTCTATATCGTTGAGGGTGATTCGGCAGGCGGCAGTGCCAAACAGGGAAGAGACCGGAGCTTCCAGGCCATACTTCCGCTGAAAGGAAAGATCCTGAACGTTGAGAAAGCCCGCCTGCACAAAATGCTGGAAAACGAGGAGATCAAAACCATTATTCTTGCTCTTGGCACAAGCTTCGGGGAAGAGGAGTTTTCAACAGAAAAACTCCGGTACGGCAAAATCATCATCATGACTGATGCCGACGTTGACGGGGCGCACATCAGAACACTGCTTCTGACATTTTTCTTCCGCCACATGCGTGCTCTTATCGACGCAGGAAGGGTCTATATCGCCCAGCCTCCGCTTTACCTTGTAAAATCAGGCAAGGAACAGCAGTATGCATGGGATGACGATGAACGGAACAGCATTTCAGACTCAATGAAAAAGATGCAGAAAGGAAAAGCCAATATCCACATCCAGCGTTACAAGGGTCTTGGAGAAATGAATCCTGAGCAGCTCTGGAGCACAACAATGGACCCTGCCCACCGCTCACTGCTGCTGGTAAGTGTAGAGAATGCAATGGAAGCTGACCATGTATTCTCAACCCTTATGGGAGACAAGGTTGAACCGCGAAGAGACTTTATAGAAAAGAATGCCCGCTATGTCCGCCGTTTAGATGTCTGACAGGTGGACATAGACCTCCTTGCGGAGGCTCTGAACCCACTCAGAGAACAGGCGGCGGCTTTTATCCTCAAGAGCCATATCGGCAAGCTGTGCATAGTCTTTCTCGGCATCAAGGCGGTGTGCAGCTACCTTGTTATTCAGTATGAATATCCCATAGAATGCATCACCTTGGGGTGGTTCTATTTTTTGAGGAACACTGATGTCGCCGATTTTTTTCAGGGAACTGATAATTGTCTGCAGTTGAGGACGCAAGGTTGATGGTGAGAAGAGCAAATTGTTAGAGCCTTGGATGGTAATTGATCCTCCAAGCTTTGCAGTCATCTGATCATCGGAATATTTTTCGGCCATTGCAGCAAATGTTGTCTTCCCGCTTATAATATCGGCACGAATGGCATTGAGCTGCTGAATGACAGCAGGAGCATCCACCTTCGAGCGATCGAACCCGATAAGAATATGACGAACGTGGATTGAATTCACATCCTTGTTGAGCATCTGGATTAGATGAAATCCATAGCGGGTTTCTACGGCATCGGAGACCTGCCCCTCTTTGAGCTGACTGGCCGCATCTTCAAAACTCTTGATCAGCTCACCTTTCTGCACATATCCAAGATCACCGCCAGCTCTTGCAGAGCCAGGGTCTTGAGAATATTTGCGTGCCAACTCGGCAAAATCCGCACCACCCTTAAGTTCACTTTTGATCTGTTGAATCAGGGCAAGCGACTTGGCTCTACTTTCGGGCGTAACAGATGGATACTTGATGATCTGCCCTACAGCAACGGCATCAGGAATATTAGAGAGCTTATCCTTGTTTTCATTATAATAAGCCATTGTTTCGGCATAGGAAACGGTTACCCCTGCAGACTTTTTCCTCCGAAGGGTATCGATCAGCTCCTGATTGAGCATCTCCTGTTGAATCTCCTCGCGGATACTTGCCGATGACTTGCCAAAACGCAGCTCCATCTCTTTGCGTGAAGCAAATCTTGAGTTCAACTGCTTGAAACGATCATTAGCCGCGGCTTCAACAGCATTGTTGTCAATTTTAACACTGTCGATTTTAGCTTTTGCAAGAATGATTTTCTGATCAATCAGCCCATCAAGGATGGTGCGTGACAATCCTTTGACCTGCGCCAGCTCCGGCGTCTGCATACGGGCCATAAGTTCACGGCCATCAATATCAGACTTAAGGATAGCCTCTTTACCGACAACAGCAACAACACGATCAGCAACAACAGCTGCAGCAGTGGCCTGCAGTGACAGCGTACCGGCAAAAGTGAGCAAAACAGCCTTTATAAATCCTTGATTCATCCCAAACTCCTTAGGTGTATAAATATTGTTTAATCCAGCCCCCAAAAGGGGGATATGCGTTTCAGGATACCTTGCTTCCTCTAAGATGAACAGGGCTTTTTGACACCCTCAGCCAGTCATAGACAAGAGGTGCTGCAACAAAGATTGAGGAATAGGTGCCAATAAGAATGCCGATGAACACGGCAAAAGCAAACCCTCTTATAGCCGGCCCTGCAAAGATAAAGAGAACCAGAACAGAGAGCAGCACCGTACTGGATGTTATAATTGTCCGGCTGAGAGTCTGGTTCATGCTTTCATTAAAAATGCGTTCATAGTCAGAGGGTTTCTGGCCGCGAATGCGCTCTCTTATACGGTCGTAGACAACAACGGTATCGGTAATGGAGTAGCCTGCGATGGTAAGAAATGCGGCTATGATGCTCTGATCCATTTCAAGGGGCATAAAATCAAACAATCCTCCGAGTAGACTGAAGAGCCCTAGAACAGTAAGGATATCATGAAAAATGGCAACCACTCCGGCAGTTGCAAATTTCAGCTCAAAGCGGAATCCAACATAGAGAAGAATTGCTAAAAGTGAAGCCAGGAGTGCTTTTACAGCAGACCATTTCAAATCGGATGCGATGCTTGGTCCGACAGCTTCAACACGGACAATTTCGTGATGATTGTTTTTGAGGCGGTCGTTTAAAGCATGCGAAACAAGTGATTTCAAATCGTTGGTATCACCATTGAACACGGTACTGAACAGAAACGAACGGTCAAGTCCATACTGCTTCAGCGATCCTGAAACTCCTGCCGCATCAAGGACAGAGCGAACGGTACTGACATCGATATTCTTATCAAACCGTATCAGCACTTCAGATCCGCCCCTGAAGTCGATGCCGTAATTCAAGCCTTTAACCGCCAGTGATATCATGCCTGATGCAAGAATAACGAGTGAAAAGACGTAGGCAATTTTACGGAATCGTATAAAATCAAATCTGGTTTTATGAAAAATCCTCATGAGTTGCTAGGTGTTGAATAATTAACCGAAACTTTTTTGCGTCATAAGGTTCCTGTCAAGCAGGAACGAGAATATCTCTTTAGTCACCACAATCGAGGTAAACAGGCTGGCGGCAGTACCGATCATAAGGGTAAGGGCAAATCCCTGAATTGGCCCGATTCCGTAAGTATAGAGCAGAAATGCCGCACAAAGCGTGGTGACATGCGAATCAAGGATCGATGAAAACGCCCTGTCATACCCGACTTCAATAGCAGATTTCAGCACCTTGCCTCCGTCAAGCTCTTCGCGTATACGCTCATAGATCAGAACGTTGGCATCGACAGCCATTCCAATAGTCAGAACAATACCGGCAATACCCGGCAATGAAAGTGATGCATTAAATCCTGCCAGTACGGAAAGGACAATGACAATGTTAAGCACAAGAGCGATATCTGCAGCAATACCAGCTTTTTTATAGTACAGGAGCATAAAGACGGAAACCGCCAGAAATGACCAGCCGAGCGAGAGGACTCCAGCGCGAATATAATCTGCTCCGAGTGATGGTCCGACGGAGCGCTCTTCAATGATCCTGACTGGAGCTGGAAGAGCACCGGCCTTGAGGACAATTTCGAGATCTTTTGCCTCTTCAAGACTCTCAATACCGTTGATGACAGAGTTGCCGCTGGGAATTTTCGATTGAACTACAGGGGCACTGTAGACTGCACCGTCAAGAACGATGGCAATACGCTTGCCGATATTTGCTCCGGTAATGCGGGCCCATTTGGAGGTTCCCTCAGAGTTCATTGCCATAAGCACTTCCGGCTGGACACCCTGTGAACCAAAGGTCGCCTTTGCTTCAGTAATAACACCGCCAGTAAGCTCAGGAGTCTTTTTCACAAGATAGACCGGAAAGAGTTTTTCACCATTCCTGCCGATTTCCGGTTTGGCGGCAAGCAGAAGTTCGGTATCCAGCGGCAGCAAGGCCTGTATGTCACTGCGATGAAGCAGGGAAATCACATAATCCTTTGAGCGCTCTGTTATTACATCATAAATCGGTTTGGATGAGGCCTGTCTGGCTGGTGCCGGAACGGGCGCCTTAAGCGGTGATGAAACTGATGGTGATGGGGACGGTGAAGCATCAGCAACAGGAGCACTCGGTGGAGCCACACTGTTCTGAACCAGATAGGTGTTGAGGCGGTCAAGAGTTCTGACAAGTATTTCAGGATCACGGAGAAGCCTGAATTCAAGCTTGGCGGTTCCTTTCAGAAGGTTTCTCACCCTGTTTTCATCGGAAACACCGGGAAGCTCTATGATAAGCTTTCTGCTGCCTTGTGTTGTTATGACCGGTTCAGCAACGCCGTACTGGTCGATACGGTTGCGAATGATCTCCTTTGCACGGTTGAGAGCATCTTCGGACTCCTTCTCCAGTTTTTTTACAATTTCCTGATCTGAGTTCCGGATGTCGTAAAAATACCTGCTCAGGCGTATATTTTCATTTTTGAACTCACCGGTAAGGATATCGAGAACTTTAGCATCGCTTTTAGATGCCTTAGCCCTGACGGTATTCATAATTGCGGTAAACTTTGCATCTTTATTCCAGGCTTTCTGATCAAAGAGATCAACCTGGTCAACTTCCATCACCAGATGCATACCACCTTTCAAATCAAGACCAAGTTTAAGGCTTTTTTTGCGGGCATCCTCAATCTCATCACGGTTACTCAGCGTATACCGCAGACTGTCAGGTGCTGACTTAAAAGTGCTGAGCTGTTTCGAAAGGGAGTAGTCGCGCCAGGTTGGCCATAAAGACCAGACCGCCACCAGGGTAACAACTGCAATAAGAAGAAGATTAAAACGTTTATTTTTCATT
>CAIXLG010000180.1 GCA_903920215.1 uncultured Chlorobiaceae bacterium | reverse complement strand
CATGAGGGACTCAACATGAATGAAAACCTGAAAACACAGAAGCTGCAGGGCCGGATGAAGCATTATCCTTATGATAATGCCTCTCAGCTTATCCAGAAAATGCAGCATTACTCAACGCTCTGGGCTGAGGAGAATCAGGGTGGAAAAAAATCTTCTCCCCTAAAGGCGTTGCTCTATGGAGTGATCACTTTTTTCAAGTCATACGTTATCAAGGGCGGTTGGTTGTATGGTTATGCGGGTCTGTTGATTTCGATTTCTAATGCGAACGGAGTTTTTTACAAATACATAAAGCTCTATGAAGCCGACAGACCACATTGCCTGTAGCCTCGTCATTACGACCTATAATTCGCCTGATCTGCTTGATCTGTCCATACAGAGTGCACTTCGGCAGTCTGAACTGCCGTGCGAAATCATTGTTGCGGACGACGGCAGCACGAGCGATACCGCAATGCTTGTTGATGCCCTCAGAGCTTCAGCCCATACCCCCATCGTACACGCCTGGCAGGAAGACAAAGGTTTCCGGGCTGCAGCAGCGAGAAACAGGGCGATTGCAGAGGCTAAAGGCAATTACATCGTGATCGTCGATGGAGACATGCTTCTGCATCCCGATTTCATTAAGGATCATAAAGCCTTGGCTGTCGAAGGTACCTTTATCCAGGGGTCAAGAGTGTGGCTCTCGAAGGCGAATACATTCAGGCGTTTCGTATCCAGGGAAACTGCGGTCTCCATATTCCAGCATGGGCTTGAAAACCGTAAAAGCGCTCTGCATTTGCCGCTTCTGACAAGAATGTTAGATTTTAAAGGCAGTTCTCTCGTCAGTATAAAAAGCTGTAATATGTCATTTTTCCGCAATGACTGTATCCAGGCTAATGGATTCAACGAGGATTTCATCGGGTGGGGTCGTGAAGACAGCGAATTTGCTGTCCGGCTGATTAATCGCGGCATTCTTCGACGCAATATCCGATACAGTGCCATTGCATTTCATTTATGGCACCCGGAAAACCAGAGGCGCTCACTTCCTGAAAATGACCGGCTGCTCCAACAGTCCATCGACGGGAAGCTTACCACCTGCCACAATGGCATCGATAAATATCTGGTAAAGAGATAGTTATGAAAATCAGCGCGTTTACTTTTATCAGAAATGGGACGATATTCGGCTTTCCTTACTCTGAATCGATTCGTTCAGTGCTGCCGATAGTGGATGAATTTGTTGTTAACGTGGGCGACAGTGATGATGACACCCTTGAAAAAATAAGGGCGATTGGCGATCCGAAGATCCGGATTATCCAGTCGCAGTGGAACGGCAAGATGAAGGTTGGGGGTTATGTGTATGGGCAGCAGAAAATGATTGCACAGTTTAATTGTACCGGTGACTGGGCGTTCTATCTTGAGGGGGATGAAATTGTGCATGAAGATGATCTTGAAAAAATCGTCGCAGCCTGTCGGGCCTACGAGGATGATGAGCGGGTCGAGGCACTGACTTTTGACTACTGTCATTTTTATGGTAACGCGAACAGTTATCTGGATTCCCCCGGCTGGTACCGCCGCGCGGCACGGATTATAAAAACTTCTGTAAGGTCCTATGCTCCTGACGGGCTCTATTGGCATGTGCTTACCAGTAAAAGCAAGGTTTCGCGGTATCCGAAGAGTCTCCATACAGGGGCATCAATCTATCACTATGGATGGGCGCGGAGTGAGGAAGAGATGAACCGCAAATCGGTGAATGTGCAGAAGTACTGGAACAAAAACCACCGCCGAATCGACTACCGGGAGATCGATCAGCAGATTATACGGAAGTTTGAAGGTTCCCATCCTGCAATCATACGGGCATGGCTTCCGCAGGAAGATGGACTTTTTCAGGCTAATCCCGATTATAAGCTGACCCGTCGGGAAAAGAAACACCGGATTATGTTGCAGCTTGAACGCTTGTTCGGGCTGGAGTTGAGTAAAAAACATTTTATTGAGCTGAAGCCGTAATCACTGGAAAAGCCTGTCAATTTCATCCCCTTTGTTATATGAATGCTTCTATTGTCTTGCTCCCGAACTGGATAGGAGACATGCTTCTTGCCCTTGCAATGGTTATGAGACTGCCTGAAAGTCGTCGATCAAACACGACGCTGCTGGTTCCGGAGCAGATGAGCAGCCTGGTGGGAATGCTGTGTGATCTGCCCAGAATCGAGTATTCCCGAAAAAATGCGGAAAGTAGAAGAGATAGTGTGACTGCTGTGCGCAACGGGGGTTTTGAAACTATTTACCTGCTGCCGTTTTCTTTTTCTTCGGCATGGTTTGCCATGAAGAGCGGAGTGCCTGTGAGAAGGGGGGTTTCGCGTGAAATGAGGCGTTTTCTCTTGACGGATCCCTTATCAAAAGATGCTGTTAATTGTAATAATGCGAAGCTGCATCACATCACTCATGAATACGCGGCGATCCTTGATATGCCGTTTTGCCCTCCAGAAGAGTGGAATGGTAGAGGTGTGGAGTCGGATAAGCGTTATGCCGGTTCAATTGTCTACTGCCCCGGCGCTTCGTATGGGCCTGCCAAAAAATGGCCTCATTTTCCTGCACTGGCATTGTTGCAGGAGGCTGATAAGATTGTTGTGCTTGGATCGCGCGAAGATAGCGAATCGGCGCGGGAGATCGTACGCATGGCGCCTGACAGGGTTACAGATCTTACCGGTAAGACTTCGTTAAATGAGGTTGCCGCTATCATGATGAGCGCTCGTGGGGTTGTTTCGAATGACTCCGGACTGATGCATCTTGCGGGATATATCGGGACTCCGGTCATTGGTCTGTTTGGCTCTACAAGCCCGGTATGGACCCGACCTCTCGGGAAAAGAAGCGTTGCGATGTATCTCCCTGAGCCATGTTCTCCATGTTTTGATAAAACCTGCCGGTATAATCATTACCACTGTCTCGGGAAGATTTCGCCGGAGGCTGTAAGGGAGGCAATGGACAATGCAAGCGCTTTATTGGCAATCCCTTCATTGTGCAATTGAGAATCCGTCTACCAGGGCGATCCACTCATTGGTGCCGGTCTGATGTGCATCAACGGTGTGCATGCCTGCGTTGTTCCACCATTCGTGGCCGGGCTGCAATACCGGTTGGTCTGAAACGGGTTCCTCGCTATAGGTTTCTGCGGTAAGTTCAGTTATCCGGAATGCCCAGACTCTGGTGCCGTAGTGTGGAGTTTCGTCTTGGGCGTACCGGTAGATGGACGCATTGGTTTCGATTACTTTTCCTCCAGGACGTGCATAGTGGGGACTTCCTTGCACCAGAGGGCTTTTGGAGTGCTCTTTCCATGGGCCGGTAAGGGTATCGGAACAAAAAAGATGAAGGTTTTTGGTTTTCAGGGCGTAGCTGAACAGATACCAGCGGTTCTGGTAATGGATAATGGAGGGGTCAACAAGTGCTGAGTTGCGGCCAGTGCTTTTTATGAGGGTCGCGATGTGCTTCCATTGCTCAGGAAATTCTAAGGCCTCATAAAGCTGTATGCCTCCAGAGTTATTGCATTCCGGAATCATGTAATAGCGGTTTTCCCAGAAAAATACAGAGGGGTAGGAGAGGTGAAACCGTTCTTTGAGAACGACGTTGCGATACTGCCATTGCAGAAGGTCTTTACTGAAGGCATACGCAATTTCTCCGGTATTCCTTTTGTCGTTCAGTACTTCAAAGAAGAGATAGTATCCTGTGGCGTTCTGGATCATGAAGGGGTCTGCAACGAAGCGGGCTTTTATGTCTGTGACGTCTTTGGCGGTGAGAATCGGGTTCAGGATCTCTTCGGGGAGAAAAAGCCTGACAGGTGAAGGGCCTTTATAGATGCCTATTGCCCATGTTTCGCGACTTTGGCGGGCAATCTTTTTGTTGAGGTGCTTTTTATAGCGTGCAACAATCAAGAGAGCAGCCGAGGTCAAAAGGAGCAGCAGGATGGTGGTTACGAGCATGACTCAATATATGCCGTTTTTTGGATCAAGAAGGGGTCAGGCAGTCAGGAGTGTTTCATGCGCTGGAGGTTTGACTGCAAACTGGATGTCGTACAGCATTTTATAGACACCATTTTGTTCGATAAGCTCTTTGTGGTTGCCAACTTCCATAACGTTGCCGCGTTCCATGACGATGATCTTGTCTGCATTTTTTATGGTGGAGAGGCGGTGAGCAACCACCAGGGCAGTTCTGTTTTCCATGGCGTTGTCGATTGCCTGCTGCACTATTTTTTCGGATTCGTTGTCCAGGGCGCTGGTCGCTTCGTCAAAGATAAGGAGTTCGGGGTTTTTGACCATGGCCCGGGCTATGGCAATACGCTGCCGCTGGCCTCCTGAAAGCTGGAGTCCGCGGTCGCCGATGAGGGTATGATATTGTTCCGGTTTATCGATGATAAATTCGTGTGCGTTTGCAAGTTTTGCTGCTTGCTCAATTCTTGCATGGTTGATTTCATCGTGGACTCCATAGGCAATATTCTGTTCGATACTGTCATTGAAGAGTATCACTTCCTGACTGACTATGCCGATCATCTGGCGCAGCTGTTTATAGTCGAATTCTTTGATGTCAGTCCCGTCGATGGTAATGCGGCCTGAGTCGACATCATAAAACCGGAGCAGGAGGTCAACAGCTGTGGACTTTCCGGAACCTGACTGGCCGATAAGAGCGACCATTTCGCCCTTTTTAATTTCGAAGGAAACGTGGTTGAGCACATTTGCAGCTTCAGGATCCTTGTTGTATTTAAAACAGACATCTTCAAAGACGATACTCTTTGAGAAGCTTTTAATGGGTATGCTTCCATTGATAACGTTGGTGTTTGTATCGAGCACTTCAAAGAGGCGTTCAACCGAGATCATTCCCATCTGAAGCGAAAGATTTCCATCGCCCAGCATTTTGAAAGGACCCATGGTGGAGTAAAGGGTAAAGGCAAAAACGAGCAGTTCATTTGCGGTCATGACACCATCGAATACCTGGAGGCCTCCGAACCAGAGCACCATGGCAATAGCTGCAATCAGGAGTGTTTCGTTCAAGGGGCTGAGAATATTGCGAATCCTTGACATTTTTATGCTCAACTGCCTGAAATCGTGGGTGAATGACTGAAACTTTGCGAGTTCAATGCCTTCAAAGGCGGTTGACTTGATAACTTTGATGCCGTTGAATTTTTCTTGCAGAACGGAATTCATGTCGCCCATTTTTGTCTGGAAGCTCTGGGCAAGGCCTTTGATATTTCGGCCCATAAAGTTGATGACATAAAAAATCGACAGGGAGGTGACTGCAGCAAAAGCGGTCAGCTTCCAGCTCAGTGCGAGCAGTACCCCCATATAGACAAATATGGAAAAGGGGTTCTGCAGAAAATTGACAAAAGTTGAGCTGATGCTGTTGTTGACGTTTTCTACGTCATTATAGACGTAGTTCATCAGGTTGCCGACCCGGTTTTTGTTGAAATAATCGAGATGCATTTCGATGATGCTGTGAAAAACTTCGTCCCTCAGCTTTTTTGTTGTTTTGGTCTGTATCCGAAAAATAATCTGACCGTTGAGGTAGATGAAAACATTTTTCAGGGCAAATGCGAAAATCAGGAAGAAGCAGATTTTGAGCAGTGCCAATTGTTTTGTCGGTGCTGCGAACATCTGCTGAAATTCAAGCAATGCCCAGTTTTTTAACTTTTCTGCACTGGTGGTGGCTTTTGAAAGCTGAAGCTGTTGTTGAGCGGGAGTCGATGATTTGGCATCCGTGCTTGGCTGAGTGGTTTTATTGGGTGCCTGAAGCGGTTGTGCTCCTGTGGTTTGAGTCGCGGTAGGTGATGAAGCAAAAACCGCGTTGAGAAGAGGGAGGATGGAGTAGATGGATACGACGCTCAAGAGCGAGGTCAATACGCTTACAACGACAACAAGAATGATGTTGCCTTTTGACGGGGCCATGTACCGCAGCATTCTCAATAATACCTTGAACTTCATATACTCCCTCTGTTCGTGTTTTGTTTTTCTTGATCGTTAATATAATCTATAAAACAGAATAATCAGTTTATGGCCTCAGTCGAGATAATGAAAGCAGTTGCAATAGATTCCTCACTTCGTTTCGGAATGACAGATGGGGGAGGGAAGAGAGTTGGCGGTAGGCAGTGGGAAAGAAAGTGCTGAGTGCTGGGTGCTGAGGGAAATCAGTAGGCAGGGGAAGAGAGTGCTGAGGTTTTAGGTAAAAGTGGTGAGGGCGGGAAGAGATTGTGAATTATATAAATGGATTCTGAATAAGCAGTGTATCGATAACTAATCCACTGTGCATATCTTCAGAAAAAAGAACCTTGGCGCCGGAAATTAAAGCAGTGGCAACAATATTTGCATCAAACAGTGACAGCTGGAAACGTTTGGAAAGTTCTACGGCCTTGTCGTGAGATGCTACAGTTAACGGCATAATTTCACAGGCGGTTTTAACTGCCAGCAACAAAGGCTCAATTTCTTCCCATGGCATTTTGAGCTTTCGGCGACAGACCGATGCAACTTCATTAAGCACTTGTACACTGATTATTGCACCCATGGACAGGATTGCTTCAGCTCTATCAGCTTTAGTGTGGTCAGCTGACAAAAGATATAAAACAATATTGCTGTCAATAAATGGTTTGCTCACCGGTCGTTGGCCCTTTCATTAGCTTCCTGGCGATCAAAGTGGAAATCTGCAGGCAAACGTCCGCGAAACTGGTGTAAGCGTTGAAGCAATTTTTTTGCTTCTGACTTTTTGGAAACCTCAAAGGCATTTATTCCTGCAGGATAAAGATCAATTTCTTCGCCTTCTTTCAAATCCAGGGCTTTAACGAGAGTGGCAGGAAATCTTACAGCCAGAGAGTTACCCCATTTTACTACTTGCATTGTTTGTGGCCTCCACTAATTGGTACAGGAAAAGCTTACCTGTTAATTACGCTAAATATTGTGATTTTACCAACTCATATCAGTCATGCTTTTCAGTTATAACGTATACATCAGAATAATCCGTTTATAGGCTCAGTTGTGAAAATGAAAGCAGTTGCAATAGATTCCTCACTTCGTTTCGGAATGACAGAGGGGAGGGGATATAGTGCTGAGTGCTGAAAAGGAAAAGGGAAGAGAGAACAGAGAAAAAGATTGTTCGGAGAGGGTTTGTTTGGGACATGGAGGTTCTACAAGTTTCCTTATTGAAGCACTCAGCATTCAGCATTCAGCACTCAGCACTCAGCACTGTCAACATGTGGCGGAGGGCGGTGGTAACGTGGGTTGGGTCGATGTCGATGACGTCGGGGGTTGGGGAGATTATTATTTGCTGTTGGGTGCTCAGGGGGGCGAATTGGGTTCGGTCGGCCAGGCGTTTGCGGTAGAGGGCGAGGATCGGGGTGTTGTAGCATGCTGCTATGTGGACGAGGGAGGTGTCGGGGGTGACGAGGAGTTTCACTTTTTTGACGATTTCTCCTACTTCGTAGATGTTGCGTGTTGATGGGGATGCGAGGACGTTGGGGTGGGGACGCTCAATCTGGTGTTTTTGCGGGAGTTCCCCGGGTGCTGAGAGGATGATGAATGTTTCGTCGGGGAAGTCGTTGATAAGTTGTGACCATTGTTCGGTGGTGCGGCGTCCGCCTGTGTGGCCGGCACTGATGTTGATGGCGACGAGGCGGCCTGTGGGAATTGTTTCCAGGAATGCAGTCGTTTCGGGGGATACCGGCATTGGCGGCAGGTATGGTTTGCAGGGGTTTTTGAGGGCAGCCTGGTTGATAACCTGGAGGAAGGAGAGGTTTTTTTCGGATTCGTGCGTATTGGGGCTCATGGTGATGAGGTAGTCGAAGAGGCCTTCGTGGTATGGGTTGAAGTGCCCTACTTTGTGGCGGGCGTTGATGAGCAGCGACTGGATAAGAAAATGGGTGGATGGGTGGTCTTTGGGGTTGAAGAGAATATCAAATTTTTTGGTAAGGATCTCTTTGACGTAGCGCTTCATCTCTCTTTTGGCATGGTAGACTGCGGTGACGTTGGGGTCGGCACTGAAAAAGTTGAAAATGATGCGGCTGAACGTGATGATGTATATGGAGAGGTCGGGGTACTCTCTGCGAAGGGTGCCGATAAGGGGGGTGAGCATAATGCAGTCGCCGTAGCACTCTCGTGCAAGAATGACGATGCTCCGGGGTGTTTTTTCAATTTCTGACGTTAATTGACGGCGTTTTGCGAAGAGTTGGAGGGTTTTTGCCAGTCGCTCACGGAATGCTGTATGATCTTTTTTATTCGGTTTCATGCCTTTGTGTCGGGAGAGAATTACGTTGTGATTTTTTTTACTAATAACTCGTATTGGGTAACTACTTTTTGGAGTTCAAACTTTTCTTCGACAATTTTTCTGGCTTCTCTTCCGGCTTGTTTATAATCAGATTGTAATAATCTTACGACACCTTCGGCGAGGTCGGTGCTGTTGTCGGGTTTGACAATAATACCTGATTTGTTGCTGACGATGATATCGGCAAGTCCGCTGCCGGATGTTGCGACTACGGGTTTTGCTGATGCCATGGATTCGAGTGCGCTCATGGACATGCCTTCTTCTGGTGAGGGCATTATGGTTATATCTACTTCGGAGAGCAGTGCGGGTATGTCTTCCCGGAAGCCTGTAAAGATTACTTTGTCGGAGAGGTTGAGTTTTTTTGTGAGCTCTTTGAGGTGTTTTTCTATTCTACCGGTTCCTGCGATTGTAAAAAGGATTGGGCTGATTTGTTGTATTATTTTCGGGATTGCATTGATAAAGCATTCCAGGCCTTTGTTTTCGTCGAGACGGCTTATAACGGCGACTCGATATGGTTCGTCGATAACGGGGGCATTGTTTGTTGATGGTACGGGGAACCGGAGGAGATCTATACCGTCATATATTACCGTTATTTTTTTGGCAGGGATGTTAAAATCTTCGATGAGTTCACGTTTGATTTTATCTGAAACGGCGATTATTCTGTCGACAAGTTTTGTGTAGAGGATTTTATTGACAAGTTTTTTTATTCCTTTTTTTCGGTAAGGGACGTTACGGGTGAGCATAACGGGTTTTTTTGCTATTCTGCCGGCCAGTGAGGCCACCCAATAAAATTTTGGTGAACAGATGTCTATAACGTGAATGTTGTTTTTTATTATAAGCTGTATAAGCTTCGGGATGATAAGGAGGTTGAGATCGGATTTTGGATTAATAGTACAGACGGGAATGTTTTCTTTTGGGAGACGGCTCGCAAGGCCACTTTCCGGCAGGCAGCAGACGGTGACGCTATGGCCACGTTGTATAAGCTCTCTGCTGTATAGAAAAATTCTGTTTGCTCCGCCTGACCAGTGCGGCGTCGCATCAAATATCAGGATATTCATTGACAGGAGCCTGAATTATCTGGGTTCAAAATGATAAAGTATCACATTCCGCCATATTCTTTGTAACGGATATATATAATCAATGCAGGCTTTTTTTTCTCCTGATCGTTTTGCTGCCGGGCGACTCTCCTTTTTGGCCAATACGTTTTTTTTAATAGGCGTTATGGTGCTTTACCCGCTTGCCGGTGTTGTACTTTTTTCGCTGATTACCGGCGGTGGAGAGGCGGGTGCTTCCCTGATGCATATTGAGCGGAGCATGATTCCTTCCATTCGCTTCATTCAGGCGGTCGGGCAGATTGTTGTGCTTGCCTTGCCTGTTATTCTTCTTGCGGGATGGCAAACGGGGAGGAAAAATCCGTTTTCACTGGAGAGCCTTGCGTTTTTAGGGATACGCAAGGATTTTAATATCGGGGCTGCGGCTTTGGCTGTGGGGGGGATTTTTGTTCTTCAGCCTTTGCTTTATACCATTACTTCTGTTCAGGATTTGTATCTCTGGCGGTCTCTTGGTGCTGCGGGGCTGGAAGTTGTCCGTCAGCGTGACATGATGGAGTCGTTTATCAGTGAGCTTGCCCTGGTGCGTTCGGTACCGGAGTTTTTGTCGGTTACGTTTGTTCTTGCTGTTGTTCCTGCAGTTTGTGAAGAGCTGCTGTTCAGGGGTTATATTCAGCAGAATTACAGCCGGTCTATGGGCTCGGGCGGGGCTGTGCTTTTGACCGGGTGCGTGTTTGCTTTTTTTCATCTGAGTGCGGCAAATCTTGTTCCGCTGGCTTTGCTTGGGTGGTATATTGGCTATATTTACAGTAAAACAGGTAATCTGGCGGTGCCGTTTTGTGCTCATTTTGTTAATAATTTTGCTGCTCTTCTCCTTCTTTTGTTTACGGAGCGAGGGGGCCGGGCCAGCCAGGTTCAGCCGGAATTTCTGCTTGGTGCAGCGTGGTGGTGGATGATTGTGGTGGTGAGTGTCGTGTTGTTTTTGATGATAATCCAGCGGTTTTCTCGTGACTTTTCTCCGCAAGGGGACAATTGAGCTGAGAAAGCCTTAACAAGAGATGTATGGGTAAGCTTTTGAGCGTTAATTTATTGCAGAGGGTTGTTGTGGCTCTTGTTGGTATTCCCTTGCTGCTTTGGCTGGTTAAAGTTGGCGGGGTTTGGTTTTTTTGTTTTTTTTCATTGCTGTCTCTCGTGGCTGTTTATGAGTTTCATCGTCTTGCGCGCCATAAGGCTCATCCACCGGCACTATGGATTGTGCTTGTGATAACGCTGCTTTTTCAGGTGAACTTTTATCACCAGTTTGCTGAGGTTTGGGAACTTTTGCTTGGCGTAGTGCTCGCTTTGTTTGTGATGGAGCTTTTTTTGAAAGATGGCTCTCCCCTGCTGAATCTTGGCTCAATGTTTCCCGGTTTGCTCTATGTTAATCTTTCGTTTGGGTCGCTGTTACGTCTTCGCCTTGGATTTGGAGATGAAAAAGGGGAAATTCTTGTGTTTCTGATGTTTTTTTGTGTCTGGGCAGCTGATATTTTTGCCTATTTCGGAGGGAGTACACTCGGTGGCAGGTTTATCCATCGGAAATTGTTTGAGCGCTTGAGTCCCCATAAAACATGGGAGGGTTTTTTGT
>CAIXLG010000179.1 GCA_903920215.1 uncultured Chlorobiaceae bacterium | reverse complement strand
TGCCTATCGGCATCAAGGAGAGTGACAAATTTTTCGATCTGCTCGAAACGCTCACCGGGCAAGAGCGGCCCGAGAAATATGACGATGAACGTCGCCGCCTGATTGACGCGTACGCTGACGGACATAAATATGTTTTTGAACAGAAAGTCATCATATACGGTGAAGAAGATCTTGTGGTCGGCATGACAGCGTTTCTCACTGAAATCGGCATAACTCCCCTACTCTGTGCTTCGGGAGGAAAAAGCGGCCTCTTCGGAAAAAGCATCAAGGAGCTTATTCCAAACATGGACGAACTGGGAATCAAGGTACGGGAAGGTGTTGATTTTGTCGATATCGAAGATGAAGCAAAGTTACTGAAACCCGATTTTCTCATCGGCAACAGTAAAGGGTACACCATGTCAAGAAAAAACAATATCCCGCTGATCAGGCTCGGCTTTCCGATTCACGACCGCTTCGGAGGGCAGAGAATGCACCATCTCGGCTACAGAGGCACACAGGAACTGTTTGACCGGATTGTCAACACCGTTATCGAACAGCGGCAGAATGCTTCATCAATCGGCTATACTTACATGTAAAAGGGAGGACACCATGTCATTACAAATAGAAAACCACCCCTGTTTCAACGATGCGTCCCGCCATAAATTCGGCCGTATCCACCTCCCTGTTGCACCGAAATGCAACATCCAGTGCAACTACTGCAATCGTAAATTCGACTGCATGAACGAAAACCGTCCGGGCGTAACAAGCAGGATACTTTCGCCATTGCAGGCAGTACACTATCTCGAACAGGCATTAGTGCTCTCGCCAAACATTGCCGTGGTCGGAATTGCAGGCCCTGGAGATCCTTTTGCCAACCCGGATGAAACGATGGAAACACTCCGGCTGGTAAGGGCAAAATATCCGGAAATGCTTCTCTGCCTGGCGACAAACGGTCTTGAGTTGCTGCCCTATATTGATGAACTTGCTGAGCTGAAGGTAAGCCATGTAACCATTACCATTAATGCTATCGATCCCGTAATCGGTGCAGAGGTCTATGCCTGGGTCAGATACAAAAAGAAAATGTACCGCGATGTCGATGCCGCAAGGGTGCTTATCGAAAACCAGCTTGAGTCGCTTAAAAAGCTTAAGGAGGCTGGCATCACTGCAAAAGTGAACTCGATTATTATTCCAGGCATCAACGATAGTCATGTTATTGCCGTAGCATCAAAAGTGGCTGAACTTGGAGCAGATATACTGAACTGTCTGCCCTATTACAGCACAACTGAGACAGTTTTTGAAAACATTGAGGAGCCCTCTCTGGAAATGGTTGCAGAAATTCAGACTGCCACCAGTGAGTATCTTCCTCAGATGAAACACTGTGCCCGCTGCCGTGCCGATGCGGTCGGAATTATCGGTGAACTCAACAACGAAGAGATGATGAAGAAGCTCGCAGAGGCGGCAGCGTTGCCGAAAAACCCATCAGAAAAGCGCCCCTACATTGCTGTAAGCAGCATGGAAGGCGTACTGATCAACCAGCACCTCGGCGAAGCAGACCGCTTTCTGATTTATGGCTTCAACCATTCAAACGGTGATTGTATCCTTGTCGATTCCCGAACTGCACCGCCATCCGGCGGGGGTCAGGAACGGTGGAAAGCACTTGCCGATACACTGCACGATTGCAGAGCGCTGCTCGTTAATGGTGCCGGTGACTCCCCTAGCAAAGTGATGAAAGCAAACGGCATTGATGTTATGGTTCTTGAGGGAGTAATAGAGGAAGCTGTTCAGGGAATCTTTAATGGCCAGGACCTGAAACATCTCATGAAAAGCAGTCAAATCCATGCCTGCGGTTCAAGCTGTTCAGGGACAGGCGGCGGATGCGGATAACCAGTGAGATCCCTCCCTGAAGTCGGGATGACAGCAAGGAGGGGTCTATTGATGCAAAACATTTATCAACAAATCGATCAGTAACTATAACCCATACGAACCACCACCATGGACAAACCAAAACATCACATTTTCGTCTGCGCAAGTTTCAGGGCCCAGGGCACTCCTCAGGGCATCTGCCACAAAAAAGAGTCGCTCAGCCTTATTCCCTACCTTGAAAGCGAGCTGTCTGACCGAGGCATGACTGATGTAGCCGTCTCAGCAACAGGCTGCCTCAATATCTGCGAAAAAGGGCCTGTCGTAGTCATTTATCCTGAAAACTTCTGGTACGGAGAGATTGACGGGGAAGAAAAAATCGACGAAATTCTCGACGCACTCGAAAATGGAGAAGCCTGCGAAGCGCACCTGATAAGCTGACACTTTATTCGGTCAGTGCTGTCTGAAACACAATAAGACAGCACGCCGTTTTTTTTAGAGTTCGTTATATCTGTAACAACATATCGAAACCGACATATTTGTCTCCGCAGCACCTGTTCTTTCTTCGCTACACCTACCCGGCGCTCTCCGGCGCGGGAATTTTCCCTTCTATACCTGACCTGAACTTCATGAAGGCGTCACGTGAAGCAGCAGCCCTGATCAACTTAGCGACACTGCAGACAGAACTGAACAAGCAGCTTGCACGAATTGCATTGCCGAATGATGATCTTATCGAGAAGGCCAGAAGAGCCTCAAAACCAAGTTTGCCAAAAAGAGAACTAATCAGCATACGGTTGCATAAGGTTGTAATAAGTATTACCTTTTAAAAAAAGGAGATTTGGGCATGTCACAGATAAAAGGCGTCAAGTTAGACGACACCACCCAGCAACGGCTAGCGGCTTTGGCTCGCATCCGAGACAGGTCGCCGCACTGGCTCATGTGCAAGGCAATAGAAACATTCCTGGAGCGCGAAGAACATTACGAGCGGGAAAAACGCGAGGATATGGAACGTTGGGAACGTTATCAATTAACCGGCGAGGCTATATCCCATGAAAAAGCTGCTGCATGGCTTGAAAATCTGGCAAAAGGAAGGGTGACCTCTTGTCCCAAATAAAATGGCTTCCAGAGGCATTAGCCGATGTCGAGAGGCTTTATACGTTTTTGTACGAAAAAAGCCCCGGTGCGGCAGCTCGAGCAGCAAAGACTATTCTTGACGGAGCGGGTTTTCTAAAATCAATACCAGACATTGGACGCCCAATGGACGATAACAGTAGAAGACGAGAATGGGTTGTGTCTTTTGGAGCTGGGGCTTTTGTTCTTCGCTATATGCGCGACGAAAACGATGCAGTTGTTATTATTCGTGTCTGGCACAGCAAAGAAAACAGAGCGTAGAGCCAAAAAGTCGGCAAGCTCATCCCCTTACAACAAGAGCTTCTGAAAACAATCACGGAATTGCTCAACAGGTAATCCTTTTTCTCAATCTTTCAGGTAACGGCAATTGCTATGCATCCTGAGCAGTAACGCATGAAATACTTGTTTGCACCAAATACGTTGAGCGAATCGAGCGAGGTTTACGCGCTCAAAATCATACTTGACACGGAAGAGATTCCCTGCTCCATCCGAAACCAATATCTCTCAATTGCTTTGGGAGAGCTTTCGCCTCAAGATTGCATCCCGGCACTTTGGGTTTTGAATGATGCAGACTCTCCAAGAGCCTGCGAGGTGATGGAGGCGTGGCGAAGTTCGCCGGTTGAAACGAACAGTCAATGGGTTTGCCCTGATTGCGGCGAAACCATTGAAGGTCAATTCAGTTCATGCTGGAAGTGTGGCAAGCAACTAAAAGAAATATGAACACTCGTTGGATCGGATCGCGGGGGTTGAATCAAATTTTAGTTTCATAACTCTTCCTGTATCGCATTCAAGAGCCTTAGTTTCAGCTCTTCGTTTTCATCAAAGTTTTCATTGATAACAGCGTCAATAAGGTCGTGCAATAACTCTTTTTCAATGTTACCTGCCGCAAGGTGATAGCTGATATTTTCCATCTTCCGTATAAAGTCGGAGGCACAATACATGTAACCATTGAGCAGAAGAAATTGCGCAGAGAGCGTAATGGCAATCCGTTTGTTGCCGTCCTGAAAACAATGGAACTTGTTCGCGCAGAAAAAGAGGTGCGTGATCTTGTCGAGAAAGGATGGGTAGTAGCTATCGTTCTGGATGTGTTCGAGAACGCTTTCAAGACGACCCTTGTCGAGCATACCATGTGAACCACCCCCCGACACCTCTACGGTTTTGGCGTGGATTTCAACTGCCTGATCTATGGTGATATACATCAGTGGCATTATTCACGCTCCTTGAGGCGTTTCATGACATCTTTGGCTTCGTCAAGGCGCTGTTCCAGCTCCATACTTTTTTCGCCGATAAATTTTTCAAATTCATCAACCTTGAGTACAGAAATGTATTCTGTTAACTGATGGTGAAAGGCATCACGAAAGGCGAGATCGCGACTGGCCATTTTGTTTCGAGCTTTTTGTACAAGGGGCTTCCAGTGTGCTTTTTTCTCAAATGCACTAAAAATGGCATCAACCTCAAAAGCGGATAGTTGCAGATTGAGTGTCTGAGCCTTGTGTGTGATTTCTTCCGCCAGACCCGCTTCATAAGCTGCTACAAGGTCGAGTATTTCTGAGTAAAACGTATCTCTCACCTTGTCCTTTTCATGCAGTTTCAGAATACGACGGTATTCCAGGGCATCTTCCCTGAAAATGCTGATATATATTTTATTGGTATAGATCGCATATTTTGCCGTACCCATAGACACATAGCTCTTAAGTGCGTCTGTGAATTGCTTGCGATAGTTTTCTTCTTCAAACCAGGAGGTCAGAAATTCTTCATCTCGTTGATTTATGTACTTAGTACCACCTCCGGTTTTCTGGTTGATAGTATCTATGACAATGTCTAATATGACCTGACGAAGAACACGAGCCTTCTCGCTTTCTGCAATAAGCATAGCCAGATTGAGGAACGCCCGGAAGTCGAGAATGCCAAGTTGAGGCGTTTTCAGGATGTTCCCGAAATCAGTTTCGGGAACATCCTGTTCGGAAATAGCTAACTTAAATTCCTTTAAAGACTTACCTCGTAAAACTTCGTAACCGTTCTGATGAAGCTCATTCTCGTTGCTTGCCAGATAATTTTCAATGGTACGAAGGGTAACTTCAAAAAAAGCAGCTACTTGCTCTTTAAGCAGTACAATCTTGCCATTAAATTCAATACCCTTCAAGCCGATGCTTTTCTGTATTTCAGCAACGGCATAGGGGTTGTTGAGGATGTTCTGCCGGTCTATATTGGAAACTGTTAAATCTTTTGCCATGGAAGTGCTCCCTTATACCGTTTTAAAGAGAATCTGATTGTGCTTTTCCTTCTGCATGTTATGGGCGTTGAAGGTTTGCACTGCGTTGGCTTTGAGGTGAACTCCCCTATGCAAATTGAGCTTCAGGGACAAGCCGGGCTGAGAAAATAAACTCATTTTTTTTCTTCCTCAAAAACGACTAAACCCAGCCGATCAGGATCGATTGCCCATTGATATTTTATAAGTATAACCAAAATAATGATTGTATCAGTTTATCCCCTTTGCAACCGAGTTCATCAAGAGCTCCTGTAACAATATAAACGGTAACATCAGAGCAGACTTTTCGATGACAAGACCTTTTTGCGTGAGCTGCCTTATGCCTGCCTTATCCCTGCTGAGTGCAAGCCGTTCATAGAGCGAGGCTGCTATCTGACGCTCCAGCTCTCTGGCGCCCCAACTGTTTTCTCTGGCTTCAATTTCATAGAACAAGCGCTCATCAGCATTCGATATGGTCAGCAGAGTAACCTGGTACGACCAATTTTCCGGCCAATGTTTCGGAGAGTTCATGAACCATTTTGGGGGCATTGAGAGTGGCATCAAAAAATGTAACAGACAGTTTCTTTTGAATCTCCTGTAGTCCACTCTGCTCACTGAAAGATTAGTCAGGCAGTGTCTGCTCAATCTTATGCAACTCATTATTCTTGCTTTCAGATTTTGCAGACACTGTCTGCAAAATTCCTGAATAGGTGAGATAGAATTTACAACAGAGCGCAAGGCTTCGTTCTGAACAGCCCTTAAGCTTCAGCTGTTCAAGCATCGACACGCGGGCGTAGTCGATGATGCGTGCTGACATGGTAAAATTTCCTCTTGAATTGTTCTTATCTTAAGCCTAACCTGAGCGATCAGGGATGAAAAAAGCCCTCAACTTATCGGTTAAAGTGTTATATTGAAATGGGTAACGTCGAAATTACCACCCAATAAAACACAACCAAATAG
>CAIXLG010000178.1 GCA_903920215.1 uncultured Chlorobiaceae bacterium | reverse complement strand
TTTGTGCGCCCGACTGGACTCGAACCAGTAACCCTCAGCTTAGAAGGCTGATGCTCTATCCATTGAGCTACGGGCACAGCATCAATCATCAGAACTTCTCCACTTTCTGTCGGGGTGCCGAGACTCGAACTCGGGGCCTCCTGGTCCCAAACCAGGCACGCTACCAACTGCGCCACACCCCGTCTTCCATAACAGTAGAAGGCTCCTAATATACCACAAGAACAATAACTACCAAAAAATAATTTCAAAAAACCCTCCCTCTACAATCCGAACCTAACCGCTTTCTTAACAAAGGGATAGACGCAAGAATCCGTGGATAAATGAATCATAGAACAATAAAATTCATCCAGAACTGATTGCCTGCAGCAGAGAATCAGCGATGGTTCAGGAAAAAGTCGCCAATGATCTGCCTCAGCTCATCATGACAGACCATCTCAATGGCCTCGGCAGGAGTAACAAGCTTTCGGCGGCGATCATGCATTTCATCCCATTCATCAAGCATGGTTTCAATGAAAAGCGGATAAACCAGAACCGAAAATGACTTGCCAAACTTGCGGTACCGGTACTTTCCAGCTTCTTTATGGTGTACAACCCCTATTAAACCAGCTTCCTCATAAGCTTCTTTTGCTGCTGATTCTGCGGGTGACAACCCTTTTTCGACATATCCCTTGGGAATGATCCAGCGTTCTTTCTTTCTGGAGGTAATAAGCACCAGCCTGTTGTCAAGAACAGGAATAACACCTGATTGCTTAAACACTCCTTTGAAGCTTCCTGCCATAAGGGATCAAGTTATTTTCTGAAATATGATTTCAATCAGGAACAAGCAGCTCTTAATTAGTACGTATCAGTTGACGAATATGCATGCCATGAACGTAAAATACAACTGATTTCTCTATTTAAATTTACTCTATCGGGGCAATTGGTCTCTTTAGTTTGATAACTCTTTTTTGTAACATATGAAGAGAAACAGAAAGGGGTTGATGTCACAACAAAAACCATCGGAAAAACATGAAAGCAATCATTCCTGTTGCCGGGGTAGGCAGTCGTCTGCGCCCGCACACTCTTTCGAATCCTAAAGTATTGCTTAACGTGGCCGGCAAGCCTATTATCGGCCATATTATGGATAAGCTGATCGCATCGGGAATCGATGAAGCCATTGTTATTGTCGGCTATATGGGCGATATGATTGAAAAGTGGCTTCTGCAGCAATATACGATCAAATTCACCTTTGTCACTCAAAAGGAGCTGCTGGGACTGGCTCATGCCATCTGGATGTGCAAGCCTTACGTCACTGAGGACGAGCCTTTGTTTATTATTCTCGGTGACACCATTTTTGATGTTGATCTTGATGCTGTTCTGAAAAGCCCTGTTTCTACCCTTGGAGTAAAAGAGGTTGAGGACCCCAGAAGGTTTGGAGTTGCTGTAACCCGTGATGAAAAGATTCTCAAACTTGTCGAAAAACCTGATACTCCCGTCAGCAATCTTGCCATTGTGGGGCTTTATTTTCTAAAACAGGCCGGATCGCTTTTTAAAAGTATCGACTACCTCATTGATAAGGAGATAAAGACAAAAGGAGAATACCAGCTCACCGATGCCTTGCAGCACATGATAGAACTGGGAGAGACATTCACCACATTCACTGTTCAGGGCTGGTACGATTGCGGGAAATCGGAAACTCTTCTTTCCACCAATGAAATACTTCTTAAAGACAACACCTCGACAAAAAAATATCCGGGAAGTATTATCAATAATCCTGTCTTTATTGCTGACAGTGCCACTCTTGAAAACGCCATTATAGGCCCTAATACAACGATAGGAGAACATGCGGTCATTTCGAATTCCATTATCAAGGATTCCATTATCGGTAATGATGCGCAGGTTGAGCATATCATTCTCGAACAATCTATCGTAGGCAACAATGCCTCTATTAAGGGAACTCCCCGCAAAATAAATATTGGCGATTACTCCGAAATACGATTAGGGTAGGAGATTTTTTTGCATAGAAGAAGACGATTGCTTACATTTTACCTGTATTTTTTGGCATCCCCATTACCTATGGACACGGTGCCGCAAGCTGAACAAAGGGTTACGCCCTGAGCTTGTCGGAAGTTTTTCCGTGTCCAGTCGATTCCCCGTGAAATCCTCTCACTGAAAAGCTCTCGATCAATACAGATTTTTTCTGTAGTAGTTACTGTATTCGTTAAATCAAAAACTTATTGAAATATGTCACAGAAAAGGTATTTCTTTACCTCAGAATCCGTATCAGAAGGTCATCCAGACAAGGTTGCCGATCAGATTTCCGATGCCGTACTTGATGATTTTCTTCGTCAGGACTCCAGCTCACGCGTTGCTTGCGAAACTTTTGTTACAACTGGCCAGGTCATTGTCGGCGGTGAAGTTACAACAAAAGGTGTTGTTGATATCCAGACAATAGCCCGTAAGGTGGTCACTGAAATTGGCTACACTAAAGGCGAATACATGTTTGAAGCCAATTCATGCGGCGTTCTTTCAGCTCTCCACAGCCAGTCACCCGATATCAACCGTGGCGTTGACCGCAAGGAAGAGATCGCTGACGAGTTTGACCGCGTGGGTGCCGGTGATCAGGGTATGATGTTCGGCTATGCCTGCACGGAAACTCCTGAGCTGATGCCAGCCGCTATTCAGCTTGCACAGCAGCTTGTAAAAAAGCTTGCTGACGTGCGCAAAGAGGGAACGGCTGTAACCTATCTCCGTCCTGATGCGAAAAGCCAGGTGACTCTTGAGTACGAAAACGATGTAGTCAAGCGTGTTGATGCAGTTGTTGTTTCGACCCAGCATGATCCGGAACCAGAAGGTGTGAGTGAGGCTGCATGGCAGGAGGTCATTAAAGGTGATATTATCAAGCATGTCATCAACGCTGTTATTCCAGCCAACCTGATCGACGATGAGACAAAACTTCACATCAATCCTACCGGTCGCTTTGTTATTGGCGGACCACACGGCGATACCGGTCTGACCGGTCGCAAGATCATTGTTGACACTTACGGTGGTGCAGCTCCTCATGGCGGCGGTGCATTCAGCGGCAAAGATCCTTCCAAGGTTGACCGCAGTGCGGCTTATGCAGCTCGTCACGTTGCAAAGAACATTGTTGCTGCCGGACTTGCAGAGAAATGCACGGTTCAGGTCTCTTATGCGATCGGTGTTGCCCGCCCTGTATCGATTTATATCAATACACACGATACAGCCAAGCATGGATTGAATGATGCACAGATCCAGGAAAAAGCGGAAGTGATTTTTGATCTCCGTCCTGCAGCTATCATAAAGCGGTTCAGCCTGGACAAACCTCAGGGCTGGAAGTATCAGGATACAGCGGCTTATGGTCATTTCGGCCGTGATATCTTCCCATGGGAAAAAACTGAACAGGTCGATGAGCTGAAGAAAGCATTCAACCTAGCCTGAACTATCTCAACCTATTAAATTATAAATAACGATATGACAGTTGCCGAGGTGCTTGATTATAAAGTAGCGGATATCTCTCTTGCTGAATTTGGACGCAAGGAAATTGAGATCGCTGAAAAAGAGATGCCTGGCCTTATGGCTACGAGACGGAAATATGCGGGCAAGTTCCCTCTGAAGGGAGCCCGTATTTCCGGGTCACTCCACATGACAATCCAGACTGCCGTGCTCATTGAGACCTTGGTGGATCTTGGTGCTGAGGTTCGCTGGGCAAGCTGTAACATTTTTTCCACACAGGACCATGCTGCTGCTGCAATTGCAAAAACCGGTGTTCCGGTTTTTGCGTGGAAAGGCGAAACTCTGGAGGAGTACTGGTGGTGTACACGCCAGATCCTTGAATTTGAAGGCGGAAAAGGACCAAACCTCATTGTCGATGATGGTGGAGATGCTACCCTTCTGATCATACTGGGTTACAAAATTGAAAATAATCCGGAACTGCTTGAAAAAACTCCAGGCAATGCTGAAGAGAAAGCACTCTACCAGCAGCTCAGGGAGGTCTTTGAAGAAGACAAGCAGCGCTGGCACAAGGTTGCTGCGGAAATGAAGGGTGTGTCGGAGGAGACAACCACAGGTGTTCACCGCCTCTACCAGATGCTGGAAAAGGGTGAACTTCTTTTCCCTGCTATCAACGTGAATGACTCTGTCACCAAATCAAAGTTTGACAATCTCTACGGATGCCGTGAATCACTTGCTGACGGCATCAAGCGGGCAACTGACGTCATGGTTGCCGGTAAGGTTGTTGTTGTGCTTGGTTATGGCGATGTCGGCAAAGGCTCTGCCAGGTCTATGCGCGCTTACGGTGCAAGGGTGATTGTTACGGAAATTGATCCGATCTGCGCTTTGCAGGCTGCCATGGAAGGCTATGAGGTCGCTACCATGGATGAGGCTGTCAAGGAAGGAAATATTTTTGTTACCACAACGGGCAACAAAGATGTTATTACCCTTGAGCACATGAAGCAGATGAAGGACGAGGCGATTGTGTGCAACATCGGTCACTTTGACAATGAAATTCAGGTTGAGCAGCTCTACAACTATGCTGGAGCAACGAGACTGAATATCAAGCCGCAGGTGGATAAATACACCTTTGAAACCGGTAATTCCATCTATCTTCTGGCAGAGGGACGCCTTGTCAACCTTGGATGCGCCACCGGCCATCCTTCGTTTGTCATGAGCAACTCCTTTACAAACCAGACGCTTGCACAGATAGAACTATGGACCAAAGAGTATGAAATCGGTGTATACCGGCTGCCGAAAGAGCTCGATGAAGAGGTTGCAAGACTTCACCTTGAGCAGCTTGGTGTAAAACTGACAAGGCTGACCAAAGAGCAGTCTGAATACATCGGTATTCCTCTTGATGGGCCCTACAAACCGGAACATTACCGCTATTGATTGCGGATGTTTCCTTACTGAATGCAAAAAAGGCAACCCATGAAAGGTTGCCTTTTTTGTTTGTTTTTTTGCTGGGGCGGCAGGATTCGAACCTGCGGATGTCGGCTCCAAAGGCCGATGCCTTACCACTTGGCGACGCCCCACTGCATGAATATCTTTGCGGCAGGATGAAACAGCCGGTGCCGAATATACGCACAATATGATAAAATCACAACCAGTTACCAACAGACTTACTGGTTAGAGAGATAAACGATAAATAAGTGCGAGTTGGGGTTCAGGGTTGGGTTGGGAGTTTTTGGTGTACTGGCTTATAGGGCAGTGTGAAATAGAATTCGCTTCCAAACCCACTCCTTGATTCGACACGAATGGTGCCGCCAAGCAGTTCAACATAATCTTTTGAAATGCTCAATCCGAGACCTGAACCTTCATGAGTGCGGGTTATGGTGTTGTCAACCTGATGAAAACGATCGAAAATCTTCTCTATCGTGTCAGGTGCAATACCGACACCCGTATCGATCACATAAAACTCAAGGATACCGTCTATATTGTGATAACCAAAATCAATTTCTCCCTTGCTCGTGAATTTCAGGGCATTCTGAATAAGGTTTGTCAAAATCTGGATAAGCTTTTCACGGTCTGTTTCAATAATGCTCTCACTATCGGGAAGCCCTGTTGTACAATTTAAAAGCAACCCTTTTTTGGCTATTTCAGGTTTGAAAAATGAACAGATATCACGCAGGAGTTCGTTAACCGGAGTTTCGCTTTTCTGCAGCATGGTCTCGCCGGCTTCAATACGCGAAATATTAATAAGGTTGTTAATAAGACTCAGCATCCGGTCGCCGCTTTGCATTATCAGATCAATATATTCAGCCTGTTCCTCTCCTGTCAGATGAGGTTCTTTCAGGAGTTGTGCAAAACCAAGAATGCCGTTCATAGGGGTTCGAATTTCATGGCTGATATTTGCAAGAAACGCTGACTTTAACCGGTCGCTCTCCTCTGCATGCTCTTTCTCCTCGATTAATGCCGCAACCATATATTTCTGTTCGGTGATATCCTCCTTGACCGCTATAAAATTGGTTACTACACCCTTATTATTCCTTATGGAGGAAATAATAGCACGTTCCCAGAAAAGTTCACCATTTTTTTTCCTGTTCTGTAATTCCCCCTTCCACACCTTGCCTGAAAGAATCGTTGTCCAAAGCTCTTCATAGACTGATTTCGGCATAAAACCTGACTGGAGAATCCGGGGGTTTTGCCCTATTGCTTCTTCAGCGGCATATCCCGTGTGCTCAGTAAAGGCAGGATTGACGTATTCAATATTTCCGACAGGATCGGTCATGACAACAACAGTCGGACTTTGCTCTACAGCAACACTCAATTTCTTAAGTTGATTGTCAGCCAGTACGTGATCGGTAACATCATGAATAATTGCATAGAGAATATCTTTACCCTCAAGCTCCATCTTGTTGCTCAAGACATCAACATCACGGATAGAACCATCTGCCCGGCGGTGGCGGAATAAAAACTGGCATTGTTTCGAGGTTCTGACTTTATCCATATTCACCTTCACCTCATCGGCTGAAGCGCTTGTGATCTGCTGGATACGCATCTGTTTCAACTGTTCAACTGACCAGCCGTAAAAATCCGCTGCTGCTTGATTAGCGCCGATGATAGTGCCTGTATCAAGGTCAAGAAGAATAACTATGGAAGGGTTTTCGAAGAGTCTCCTGAACCGCTCCTCACTTTTCTTCAATGTTTCTTCAGAGCGCTTGCGTTCAGAGATATCATCAAACATTGACAAGACGTAACCTGTCTGAGGGCTGTAGAGGGAGACATCATACCAGTGGTTCTCTGTATCGATGAAGATTTCAAACTTGTCGGGGACTCCTGTTTCTGCTACCCTTGCATATTTCTCGATAAACACAGGATTTGACTTGGCCAGACCAGGTCGAATTTCTGTCATTCTCTTGCCTATAACGTCATGCAATCCTGTCAGTTTTGCATAACTTTCGTTCACCTCCTCATAAATAAAATCAACGTGGTTGTGTTCATCGGTAATCATCCGATAGTAAGCGTAACCGTGCTGTATATAGGAGCTCAGGTTACGATGGAGAACATCCTTAGCCGCTCCGTTTATTGTCTGGCTTGAATTTTTATTTTCCCATTTTTCTCTGGCATGGGTGTTTATTTCCCTGATAATCATACTCTTCACGTTCCTTAAAGTGATTTGAGAGTGTCAGAAAAACATATTTTTGCTTTTTCTCTCCTGGAAACAGTAACAATACAATGCTCTTAGTAATTCATAAGAAAACCATAAGCAGCCGGTATTTGCTCTTGCTGTTACTTCCCTTCAGGGAGTTCATAAATAAGGGTGAAGACTGTAAGATGGAAGGCAAACTTTATTATCCTCGGAGGAGTACTTTTGTTTTGTTGGGGTTCAGAAATCACCCCAACCTACATTTGGACACCTCGATTTTTTAATGCATCCAATTTGAATAAAGGGCGCCCTGAACAGGAAATATCAAGAGAAGAAGGGGGCTGCAGCTTGCTGATAGGCACTCTAACACGTATCTTCAACTCAATCCCACCGGAAAGTTCAATCTGATTGAGCTGCCGCGTTAGAGAGAGATTCGCTAAACGGACACCTTCTCGGTTATGACAAAAATAAAAATCTGCGGCATAACCCGGCTTCAGGATGCTCTTGAAGCAAGTCGGGCAGGAGCTGACGCTCTTGGTTTTAATTTCAGCAGCATAAGCCCTCGAATGATTGATCCGGAAGTGGCAAAGGAGATCATCAAAAAGCTGCCGCCATTTATCCAATCCGCAGGTATTTTCGTCGACCATTCACCCGCTGATATCAATGCCATCTGCCGCTTCTGCAAGCTTGATATCGCGCAGCTGCACCATGAACACTACAGCGCCAAAGATGCCCGATCCATTACCAATGCAAAAGTAATCAAGGTCTATCGTCCCCAGGATGGGTTTGCTGTAGAAGAGGTTCTGGAGTTCGCAAAAGAGAGCGGCATCAATACCTTTCTGTTCGATGCATACCAGGCGAAAATGCCGGGTGGGACGGGACAAAGTATCAATGCGACTCTCGCATCGCGCATTTTCAATGAGCTGGAGAGCTCATGCTTCGCCATACTGGCTGGCGGGCTGAACAATACAAACGTCAGCGATGCCATTCGAAGTACACATCCCTACGCTGTCGATACAGCGAGTGGTGTGGAACGTGCTCCGGGGATAAAAGATCCCCTAAAAATAAAAGCCTTTATCAGTGCCGTAGGCGAAAGCCGGGATTAAACTTCTCAGCAGGCATTTACCTGCCCAAAAATCAGCTCCGAAGCAGTTTCGGGCAATTCGACCGTAATAAGGTGCCCGCAGTCAGGCACAGAGACATAGCTCCCTTTCCGAGCATACTCCTTCAGCTTTTTGGTATTTTCGCTGGTCATGATAGCATCTCCCTCCCCTGCAACAAAAAGAATCGGTATATCGACAGCCTTGACCATATCAGGCACTGACTCTGTAATTTCAAAAGAGGTTATCTGACGGGTTGTCTGATCGATAGCATCGGGGGCACAGAGCCCGAGACTTTTAAACCCGATCAGAATATCATGCAGCATAACCGTGTTCTTGGCTAGAACAAGCCGTGCAAACATATAGGCCGGAAGCCACCATGTGAGTTTGCGTAAAAGATTATTGAACACAAACGTGATGGTGCCGGTGGCAATTGCCTGGGTAAACGCACTGTTGGGCAGGTATCCGAAATTAAAGAAGGTCATCGAACGGATCAGTTCGGGATGAACTCGGGCATAGTCAAGCGCTACAAACGGGCCGAATGAAAATGCGGCGATATGAAATTGTCCAAGATCGAGTTTGAGGACAAGTTCATTGAGATCGTGCGCAAAAAAATCAATATGGTAGTGGTTTTTTGGATCGTTGTCAGACCAGCCATGTCCGCGCATATCATAGGCTATTGTTCGAATCCCGCGGTCATTGAGGTACTTGATCACATGATGCCACCACATCCACCAGCAATCCCAGCCGTGAATCAGCAGCACTGTCTCGGCAGCATCTTTCGTACCGGAATCATGATAATGATGAACAATGCCATTCAGCTCGACAAAACAGCTCTTTTCCATCAAGAAAAGCTCATAGGCAGAACGCTTTACAGCTGCATTGTCCTCGGAGGCCTGAAGCTCAAGCAGTTCCTCGCGGTAACGAATAAATTTTTGTGTGGGAAGTGACTGGTGGTGTGCCATAACGCATATCGAGTGTGGGTGAAAAGAGATATGGTCTTACTTTTACAAATATAGAAAAAATATTGGCCATGATCAGGAAATGGGGCAAAACAGCAGCAGCCTGGTTATTTGTCTGGAACCGGAGCTGTCGTGAAAATTTTTTCACATTCTCGTCGGATAATTTCCTGCTGTTCGAGAATAAGTTCGGGCTCAACAGTAAAATGGTTGAGCAGAAGCGAGAAAATCTGGATGGATGTTTCAAATTTTTCAGTTACGACAACATCAGCTCCGGCCTTGTAAAGAGCTGCTACATCATCAAGAGTTCGTGCTCTTGCAATAATGAAGGCCTTCTTGTTGATCTGGCGTATCACGGCTATACTTTTGCCGATTGCGGTTGCATCTGAAATACCAAGGACAACCGCACGGGCATGATCTATCCCGGCACGGAGAAGTGCTTTTTTATCGGTGCAGTCTCCGTAAAATATCGGCTCTCCTTTTTTTCTCATGGTTTTTACCATAACCCTGTCAATTTCAAGCACAGAGTAGGAGATATTGGTTGCATGAAGTACTGCTGCCACATTCTGGCCGTTGATGCCAAAACCTATAATAGCAGCATGAATCTCCCCTGCACAAATAATGGTGCTGTCAGGAGGGCGCACTGGAAGAGCAGAAGAATCCTTTGAGACAAGTGGAATAAAGCCGAGAGCCGGGACCATCTGATCGGCAAATTTTGGCGCAATGGCAATCATTGCGGGAGTAACAATCATGGTGACCACACTTATAGCCAGCATAGCCTGAAATACTTCATGATTGATGAGGTTATTCTTTAAACCGGTCTCTGCCAGTACGAAGGAGAACTCGCCGATCTGGGCAAGCGCCATACCGGCCATCATGCTGACCCTCGGTGAGTTGCCAAGAGAAAGAGAGACCGCGGCGACAATCAATCCTTTAACCAGGAGTACGACAAGAGCTATTGAAATAAAAAGCGGGAGATTAACCATTTTGACGTCAAGCAGAAGCCCTACGGATATAAAAAAGATACTGCTGAACGCTTCACGAAACGGATCAATGGTCACACTTATCTGATGACTTTCGTCGGTACTGGCGATAATCATACCGGCAACGAAAGAACCCAGAGCAAGCGATAGGCCGGCAAGAGAGGTCAGATACGCCGCACCGAAACAAATGACAAGAGCCCCGATCACCAGAACTTCACGGGCATGAAGAGAGGCAATAAGACGAACCATTTTCGGCATGAGAAGTCTGAAACTGATAAATATGCCAGCTGCAAAAAGTACGATCACACCGATTTTTTGAGCCAGCAAAGCGAAAGAAAGCGTCGCCTGGGGATTCAACAAATTAATCCCGATCAGCAGGGGGACAATCGCAATATCCTGAAAAATCAGAATCCCCAACGCAATTCGACCATACGGCAAAGCAAGCTCATCCCGGTCGGAAAGAATTTTCAGACAGATCGCCGTACTGCTGACAGAAAAGGTAAATCCAAGAAACACAGCAGCGGAAAAAGTAATACTCCGTCCTATGGCAAACATGAACCAGTAGGAAAGAGCACTGATAGACAAACCGGTAAAAAGAATCTGAACGACACCGCCAACAAGAACAATGTTTTTCAGTTTTTTAAAATCATCAAGGGAAAACTCCAGACCGATGGTGAACAAGAGAAGAATCACTCCCAATTCTGCAAGCGTTGCAATCAGTTTCTGGTCATACACTGCGCCAATACCTGACGGACCTATCAGAATGCCCGTAAAAATCAACCCAATGACCGAAGGTATCTTCAACTTCTGGAACACAAGAATGATGGCAACTGCAAGAGCACCTATAAGTACCAGTTCACCAAGAAAATCAAATTCATGCATAGAAAGAAAGTGCTGAGTGTTGCTGCTGAGTGCTGAGTGCTGAGTGCTGAGTGCTGAGTAAAAAAGTAGTGTCTTACTTGTGATGCAACTTTATTTCCTTACGGTATCTATTTTAATAAGGAAATAAAAACATACAGAAAAGTATTTTTTAAAGATAGAGGCTGAATAGTATAAGAATAGCGTTAGGGGGTAGAACAATGGTGTGCTTTAATCAAACCAGACATGCTATCCCGTTCAGGACAACTTTAGTTTTGTTGGGGTTCAGGAATCACCCCAACCTACATAGCGGAGGTAAAGTTTTGATAATCAATTTTTTTAATGCAATCTGTGAATTCATTATAACGTCTGCGATGGAGCTGTTATGCCCGTTCAAGTAGTGTATATTACTGCCCTCCTTCTTTTTGTCGCCATACTTCCACTCCCTCTGGAATTTTATTCATTGCTGAGAGTTATTGCTGCGGGTACATTTGCGTGGGGAGCATACCGGAATTTCGGGAAAAAGCTATTCTTACTTCCCCTGGTATATTCGCTCTTCGCCATTGTATTTAATCCGATTATGGAAATTAATCTGGCCAGGGAGTTCTGGATACCGATTGACCTTATTGCAGCAGTAATCCTGCTCTTAACAAAAAATCATATCGCAGAATAGAAGAGCAAGTGCAGAGAGTTGCTGTAAAAAAGGCGGCTCCAGGAACCGCCTCCCTTATAACAATTGCAAAGCTCTTAGACCTGAACAAACTGTGAAGCCGTTGCACCGCAAATTGGACAAATTGCCGGTGGATTACCGAGCTCAATGTGTCCGCAGAAAGGACAAAGCCAAACTTCGGTAGCAATTATATCCTTACCGTTCTGAACAGCTTCAAGTGCTTGTTTATAGAGTGCAGCGTGCTGACGTTCAGCTTTGAGCGCAAAATCAAACATCTTTTTAGCCGGATGATTATCAGCTTCAGCCTGCTCAAGCATCGGAGGATACATTTCCGTATGCTCAAAGGTTTCACCGCCAATGGCAGACTGCAGATTGACGGCTGTTGAGCCTACCCCTCCAAGAGCCGCTAAATGCCCTTCGGCATGGATCGATTCTGCCTGAGCTGTTGTACGGAACAATTTCGCGATATTACTAAAGCCCGCTTTTTCCGCTTCTTTAGCAAAAGCAAGATACTTCTGGTTTGCCTGACTCTCACCGGCAAAAGCTTCCTTCAGATTCTCATTCGTTGTAGACATAAACGTTTTTTCTCCTTTTATTTTCTTTAAAATTAGCAAGTTATGGTAACGAAAAAATAGTAATCATGGTTCCGCAATAATCCAACAGCATAAAGCATCTAATCGTTTTTTTTATAAAAACCTTTTGCCCTGATAAGCTGAACCCACTCCCTTGCCTTAGTTTCGGCTGAAATTGATGGCATCGAGTGAATAACATTGGCTATATCCCTTAAGGCCAGCTTACCTGTTCCGGGAAACTCAACCTCTCTGGGATCTCCAAGAATCCATGTCTGCGGCTGCTTCACCTTTCCTTTTTCAGGGTGATCATACTCGATGGGCTGAAACACCTCCTCAAGAGAGAGGTCTCGCCACTCTTCGGCTGGAAAGGTTATCATTGAAGCAACATTGCCCTTCGGATTAAGCCTCGCACACCCGGCAGCAAGAATCAATGGAGAGCCAAAAACCGAGGTCGAATACTCTTTTGGCGTTCCGGTAAAACCAGCCATAACAGTACCGCTGGCAATACCAATATCAGGACAGAACTTCATCGCATCATGATCACCCATCCACCGGGCAACCTGCAGGGCATCGAGAAATGGATCTTCGGAACCAAATCGTTTTGAAAAGAGCAGCACGAGGGCATTATCAAGAAATCTCTCCAGAACACAGAAGCTCTCAATAAGAGATGATTCACGCATCCAGACAAGAAACATGTTCAGATAGATGAGCATTTCGGCAGGAGAGAGCTCAACGGAGAGCCGAGCAAAGTCCGAAATGCCAGCATAAAGCACCGTAGCTTCAAGTTCAATTCCCTTTACTGAAAAACAGCCAGAGTACTGATCATCAATTTCAACATCGATGGTCAAGGGCTGGGAAATCAGAAAATCCGTTATCGTATTATAGCTGAATGGTGTTTTCACAATAGTTGAGTTAACGCCGGCTGCCAAGAGATGCCGGAAAACAGGTTACCCTTTACGCTGCTTCCAGTAGTAATATATCTTGACGATGAAGTCGGGCAGAAGTTGAACCATGTCGGAAATTTCTTCTTTCTTGAGAGCCCTATAATCATCAGTGACTTTACTGAGTATTAACATCGGCATCCCCAGCATCCCGGTTTCTTCATTAGTAAAAAGCGGCTTCCATGATTCATGGTTCAGCTCTATTCCCATTGTGAATCCAAGAGACCAGTCTTCAATGGCTTGCTCCTTTTGCTGCTTATTGGAATATTTAACCCGGTCAAACATCGGTTTAAATCCATCAGGATCAGCATGAAACTGCTGCACCGTTGTGTGCATATAACGGACAAGCAACTCCCCTATTACTGTTGCTTCATCTGCCGATGAAAAACAGGGTCCCCCGCTCTTTTCCTGATTCCAGATATAGGGAATCCAGATATCAGGTTCTACAACCGCAGGGCCAACAGTCAGTGCTGTCATATAACCATCGACCATTTCAATTGAAGAGAAGGACTCTTCGGGCCTCAAATCAGATAAAAGAAAGCTTTTCAGCAAGGCGAACTCTTCAACAGAGAGTGGAGATTGCAGGAGGGCAGATGGGTTCATGTTATTTGGTGTGTAGTATAGTATTGTTTTATACGGGCTATAATCCAAGTTTTGTCAAATCCAGTCCATCAACAGGAAAGTCAAATATCTTTTCACCGTTTTGAGACAATTGAGCTGCGATTTTCAGTTCTTTTGCGTTTTTGATTTGATTGATAAATTTTGTTGGTTCATGAATAAACAGCAGGTCACTCCTCCGATCCATTGGCTTGTCCACAGCAATCCACTCGGCATTGCCTCCATCAATCTTTACCCGTATAGTTTCGCCTGTGTAAAAGCGCCCCATATCAACAGCAAAGAGAACTTCGGGCTCACCTCCCTTAACCTTTCTTATCATTATCAACCCATGATTTACACCTGCATCCGGGGATAATAACGTTATCGAGTTTCTGCTCCGTACTGTCGCGCTCTTGAGTTCTTTCTGAAGGGTATCTGTGGTTATCTTTTCATAAATCCAGTGTCCGGAAACTTCACCGATAACCAGCCGTGCTGGCAGCAGCATGAGCAGGGCGAGAACAGCAATTTTGAGAGGTATCCCCGTTTTTAGGTGAAACGCCATTATGCCCATTGTCTTTGAATATCATCTATTTGTTTCAGCCTTTCGTTTTTTTGCCTTAACAGTTCTTTCTCATCGATGATATCATATTCGATAATCACGCCGTAAGCGTTTTCATTGATTGTTTTTACTTGCTTCCCATGCTTTTGACACACAGCGACCAGATCTTTGTGAAATGCAATGTCGTCCATATTCCCTCTCCGGATGGTTGATCAACCTCTCGCAAAATACGCAATGGCAAGCTAGTTATAATCGGGTCTGAGAAAATAATACTCTTCAGGAATTCAGGCAACGTTGGTATACAGGGAGAAAATATATATATACCTAAACTGAGCTATTCGAAAAACTGCACCCCGTCCAAGGACTGAAATACAGAACCGAAAAGGCAAAAAAGCAAAATTAAAGTTTAACAGCCCTCATAATCTGGATTTTATACCAAAAAAAGATTATTTCAGAACAA